>NZ_JARQZE010000001.1:585417-625229 GCF_029588855.1 Thauera mechernichensis
GACAAGAGGCATGGCTCACACCATTTCACTTGCTCGTTTTCCTGACGGCTCGAGTGCAGCGCACGGCGCGTCCGTGCGCATGGCGCCGCACGCCTGTCCGTCGGAGATCCGCCCTGCCCGCACCGGACCTCCAACATGGCAAAACGATTCCGCTTTCCCCCCACCCGTCTTGCGGCAGCCATTGCGCTTGCCGTTCATGCCCCGGTCTTCGCGCAGGTGACGCTGTCACCGGTCGAGGTCAGCGCCAACCGCGACGCACCCAGCCTGTACCTGGACGAACCGAGCACCACCGGTAGCCGCACGGGCGTCGCCGCGCGCGAACTGCCGGCCACGACAAGCAGCGTGGACAGCACACAGATGCAGGAGCGCGGCGACTTCCAGGTGCGCGAGGCCATCACGCGCGCCACCGGCATCACGGACATCGGCTCAGGCGGCACCGGCGGCCTGTCGTTCTCGGCACGCGGCTACACGGGCACCAACTCGGTCGGCATCGCCGAAGACGGCATACGCATTCAGACCGGGGCAGGCACCCAGAACTATCCAGGCAGCGCCTGGGGCTATGAACGCGTCGAAGTGCTGCACGGCCCGGCATCGGTGGTGTTCGGCAGCGGCACCGTGGGGGCGACCATCAACGCCGTACGCAAGGAGCCCAGCCGCGTTGCTGCGCAGGAGCTCATGGTCGCCGCCGGCAGCGATGGCGTTAAACGGCTCGGCCTTGGCGCCACCGGCGCACTCGGCGAAATCGCGTCCTACCGCGTCGATGCCTACGGGACCCACATCGACGGCTACCGCGACCTCGGCAACTCGCACGGCGGCAAGATCATGAACCGTCTGCGCCTGCAGCCCCGCAGCGACCTGCGCATCGACCTGACCGCAGACCACAGCGTGCAGTACCCCGAGCGCTACTGGGGCACGCCGCATGACAACGGCCGCATCCTGCCCGAGCTCAGGCGCGAGAACTACAACGCCGCAGATGCCGTGATCCGCTATGAGGACACCCGCCTGCGTGCGCGTGCCGACTGGCAGCTCGACGAGCGGATCGCGCTGAGCAACGAGATCTACCGCCTGGAGTCGCAGCGGCGCTGGATGAACATCGAGAACTACAGGCTCAACCTCGCCGCCGACCGGGTGGAGCGCAGCGACTACCTGCATATCCAGCACGAACTGGTACAGACCGGCAACCGGCTCGAGGCAGCACTGAAGCACGGCGCACACCGCGCGGTGGTCGGCTGGGAGGCTGCCCGCGTGGACTTCCGCCACATCAACAACTCACCCTACAGCGGGTCGTCGAACGTCAGCATCCGCGATCCGCAACACGGCAACTGGCTCAGCCCCGACCCGACGCTGGCCAAGTTCGATACCGCATCGACCCTGCACGGCTTCTATGCCGAGGACGCCTGGCAGCTCGGCGAGCGCTGGCTCGTGCTCGCCGGCTTCCGCCACGACCGCGCCCGCGTGGACCGCGACGAACTGGTGGCAGGCACCGACTTCAGCCGCACGCTCAAGGGCAACGCCTGGCGTGTCGGCCTCACCCACTTCCTTAGCCACGACACCAGCCTGTATGCGAACTACGCGACCGGCCATGACCCGGTCACATCGATGATCTCGCTCAACCTTGCCAACGCCGACTTCAAGCTGACCCGCGGCAAGCAGGTCGAGGTTGGCGTCAAGCAAAGGCTGGCCGACGGGCGCGGCGAGTGGACGGCCGCGTTCTACCGCATCGACAAGGACGACATCATCACCCGCGACCCCGACAACTCGGCCCTTTCGATCCAGGGCGGCAGCCAGTACTCGCAAGGCGTTGAGCTGGCTGCTGCGATCACGCCGTGGAAGAACCTGCACCTGGAGGGCAACATCACCCGCCTGCAGGCCGAGTTCACCGAGTTCAACGAACGCGTCGGCGGCGTTGCGGTCTCGCGGGCCGGCAAGGTGCCCGCCAACGTACCCACCCTGGTCGCCAACCTTTGGGGCCACTATCGCATCGGCGCGGTACAGACCTCTGTCGGGCTGCGCCACGTCGGCAAGAGCTACGCCAACAATGCCAACTCGCTGGCAATTGGAGCCTATACGGTCGCGGACGCGAGCATCGCCTGGCAGATGGATGCGCGCACCACGCTGCGCCTGCTCGGCCGGAACCTCGCCGACAAGGTGTACGCGACACGCACCTACAACAACCAGCTCATCCTCGGCGAACCGCGGCGCTTCGAGCTGGTCGCCGAGCTGAAGTTCTGACATGACCCAAGGCAGACTTGCGCGCTGGCTGCATCTGGCACACCGCTGGCTGGGCGTCGGGCTCGGCCTGATGGCGCTGCTCTGGTTCGTCTCCGGCCTGGTCATGCTGTTCGTGGCCCGGCCGCAGCTTGACCAGACAGAGCGCCTGGCCGCGCTGCCTGTGCTCGACCCAGCAGGCGTGCGCGTCACCCCTGCCGCCGCCTGGCAGGCCCTGGGCCTGCCAGGCCAGCCACAGGCGATCCGGCTGAACGCAGCCGACGGCCGCCCGGCCTACCGCATCCTCGCCGGGCAGCACTGGCATGCGGTCGATGCGGCCACGGGGGCGGTGCTGCCGGCGCCCGACGCCGAGGCCGCACGCCGCCTGGTGCAGGCTTTGGCGGACGGGCACGAAGTCGCCCGCGTTGCCGCGGTGGAGGTCGATCAGTGGACCGTCTACCGCCGCTTCGACGCCCTGCGTCCGTTCTGGCGCGTCGAGCTTGGCGACGGACGCCACTTCTATGTGTCCACCCGCTCGAGCGAGATCGCACTCGACACCAGCACCGCCGAACGCGCGTGGAACTGGCTCGGCAGCGTGACGCACTGGATCTATGTCACGCCTTTGCGGCAGAACACCCCGCTGTGGCGCAACGTGGTGCTGTGGGCGAGCTTCCTGGCCCTGGCGCTGACGGCCACCGGCTTCTGGCTTGGCTGGCAGCGCCTGCGCATCAAGCGCCGTTACAGCGGCGGCCGGATGACACCGTACCGCGATCCCTGGAAGCGATGGCACCTCCTGGCGGGCATGGCAAGCACGCTCTTCCTGCTCGGCTGGCTGCTCAGTGGCTGGCTGTCGATGGCGCCGTTCGGCCTGGCATCCGGCCCACAGCGGATCGTCGGCAACACGCTACCGGCCATCGCCACGCTGGGCGCACTGCCGCAGCCGGCGCCCGACAGCCGTGAGCTGGAATGGAGCGGTCTGGGAGGCCATGCGCTGCGCGTCGACCGCCAGGCGCAGGGTTCGCGCATCGTCATCGACGGCCAGTCCGCGCAGGACAGCCTCACGCTGGCCGACATCGATCAGGCGCTACAAGCCATTCCGGGCATCACCATCGCCCGCATCGCATGGCAAGCGGAGGCGGACAGCCGCTACTACTCCCTGCGCCACCACCCGCGCACCTTCCCCGTGGTACGCGTCGAACTCGGGGACGAAGCCGCCACGGTGCTCTACATCTCGCCACGCAGCGGCCACGTTGCACACACCAGCAACCGCCACGACTTCGCCCAGCGCTGGCTGTACCAGGGCCTGCATCGCCTTGACTTCCCCTACCTCGCCGCCCGTCCCCTGCTCCGGGATGCACTGATCATCGTGCTCTCGCTGCTGGGCATCGGTTTCTGTCTCACCGGCTGCCGTCTCGCCTGGAGCCGGCTCGTTCGCTGACACAGCTGCTGCCAGCCGTGACACCGGCCGCCCCCTGGGGGCGCCGGAGCGGCTCTGCTCACCCCTCTCCTGCGCTGCTGCATGTCATCCGCGCGCCCGTTGCGCGCGCCTTTCATGGCGTTCGAGCCATCGCATCCGTCATACAAAAACCTGGCCCATTAATTAGTATTGGCTTATATTAATGAGCGCTTAACCACCCAGCAAAGGAGTTTCACCATGAAGAAGACCCTCGTCGCCCTCACCATTGCGCTTGCTTCCAGTGCTGCCCTCGCCGACAAGCAGCCGGTCACCGTGGTACTCACCGCCCAAAGCACCATGACCCAGGGCATGGCCATGGTGCTCACCAACCAGATGCAGGAGCAGGGTGCGCAGGTCCATGTGCTGCTCTGCGACCATGCCGGCGACCTGGCGCTCAAGGACGCGGGCGGCGAAGCACTGAAGCCCAACAACGTGACGCCGGCGCAACTGCTCGACGCCGCGCTCAAGAAAGGCGCCACCGCATCGGTGTGCGCGCTCTACCTGCCCAACAGCGGCAAGACCGCGGAAGACCTCAAGGACGGCATCAAGGCGGCCAAGCCTGCAGAGATGGGCGCGGCCCTGCTGGAACCGAACCGCAAGGTAATCGGTTTCTAAAGGCCCTTTCGTACCAGGCGGCCGTGCCAGCGCGCAGTTGGCCCGGCCTTCGACGCCACCGCGGCCTGGCTGTTGCCGGCGCTGTCGAGTGGCGTGGTCGCACTGCTCAGGCCGTCGCGTCATCCTCGCCGATCAGCACCAGGCTGGCCGACAACCATTTGTGCGGCGGGATCTCGAGGTTGGTCGGCGCCGGCTGACTGCGGAAGACCCGCCCGGCGAGGTCGAAGATCGAGCCGTGGCAAGGGCAGAAGAAGCCCCCCGGCCAGTCGGCGGCGATGCCGCTCGCCGCGCCCGTCGTGAACTTGTCCGACGGCGAGCAGCCGAGATGGGTGCAGATGCCGATCACCACCAGGTATTCCGGGTTGATCGAGCGATGGCGGTTGGCGGCATAGTCGGGCTGCTGCGCCTCACCTGACGCGGGATCTGCGAGACGGTCCTCATGGGCCTCGAGGCCCGCGACCATCTCGGGCGTGCGTCGCACGATCCACACCGGCTTGCCGCGCCACTCCACGGTCATCATCTCGCCGGGTGCGAGCTTGCCGACGTCGGCCTCGACGGGCGCGCCGGCCGCGCGTGCGCGCTCGGATGGGGTCAGGCTGGCGATGAAGGGCACGGCGGTGGCAGCAGCGGCCACCGCACCGGCGCTGGAGGTGGCAATGAGGAGTCGACGGCGCTCCTTGAGGGTATCGGACATGGTCTGCGTCTCCTGGGGTCGGTGTAGTGGCGCAGGCTTGCGCGCTTGAAAAGGAAGCGGGGCCGGAGGACAGCGCCGGCCGTCACCACGGGGGGTGATCGCAGAGGGGAACGATCCTTTTGGTGAGCACGACTCGACCCCGCCTCTATCACTATATAAGCAAACACTGTGCCTATCCGCATCGTCTCCATACAGGCGGGCGTTCGCCGCATGCGGGTGCATCTCCGGGTTCCATGTCGTCATGGCACCCCGTCACAGATGGCAGATCTACGCCACCCATGCTGCCATTTCGCCCCTCATGGCAGTCTGTAAAACCTCAGCTGTGAGCGACCTCGGCCGGAGGGCGCAGGCCACTCAGCACCGGATGCACGACCGGGCCGCGCATGGCGGGCCACATGGCGAACACGAAGAGCCCCCAGCCCAAGCACCAGCACACCGCGGGCTGGCGCAAGGCATCGCCCAGCATGGACAGGGGCTGAAGACGCAGCACGGGCGAGACCAGCACCAGGGCCGCAGCCAGCATCTGCATGCCGGTCGGCTGAAGCCCGCTGCGCGTGCGCAGCATTGCTGCGCGCAGCATGATACCGAGGCACATCCCGCCCATCGCCCCCATGGTCAAGGCATGCAGGGCCGTCCCCGGCCCCAGGCCCCCCGGCCAAGCCCAGCCAAGCAGTGCCGCCCCCTGCAGCACCAGCCCAAGCGCCAGCCAGACCCAGGCGCCATGCAACATCCACACGGCAGGCAGGCCGCCGAGCCGCCACGGCCGCCAGCCCAGCCAGCGCATGAACTGCAGGACGCCGGTACAAAGCAGCAGCACCCCCGCCCATCCAGCCGCACCCTTGCCAAGCGCCATGGCAAGACTCGCCGACAGCAGGCCGAGCGATACCCATTGCGGCCAGTCCGGCGCACGCACGCTATCGGCACGGCCGAGATGGCGCAGCCCTGCCCGGGTGAACGCGGGCACCGCGCGCCCTCCGATCGCGACCATCAGGAGGGCGAAGACGAGTACCCCGAGCAGGCCGGCATCGCCCACCCCGCCCCCCGCCCGCTGGCTCGCGAGCAGATACTGTTCAGCCATGCCGGGGCCAAGCGGCGCGAGCGCAAGCGGCACACGCCGCCACATGCCGGCACCGGCTACGCCATGTACCAGCCAGGCCGCGAGCAGGACGTGGAACGCAGCGCCCGGCAGCACCTGCGCCACCACCGGCAGATGCCCCGCCAGGGGCAGGACGGCGCGCCCCAGCCCCCACAGGCCCACCAAGACCCACAGCACGGCCGCCGGCAGGTGGTGCCGGCCGGTCCAGCTCGGCAGCGCCGTCAGCAGGTAGCCCGCCATCGCCGCACCGCCCATGCCGAAGAGCAGGAGGTGAACGTGGACGAACACGGCATCCTCGCCAGGCGCCAGCCACGACAACCCACCGGCCACGGCGGCGACGCCGGCCAGCAGGAAGAACGGACGAAACGCTGCCTGGCTCAGATCATTGAACATGGATGATTCCCGCTGCTCGTTCCGGCCTCAAGGCCGGCAGGCGGCAAGCATAGCCGGACTTTCGCCCGCGCCGCCGATGGCGCCGCACGGCTGGCGACGTCGAGTGTCACATTCACGCGGCAGCATCGCGCTTATGATTGCGCGTTCCCGGCATGTACCAAGAGGCGTAACGATGCGCGAGATGGCAGGGCCCGATCGCGGCCCCTGGGCGGTATTCCTGGTGTTCCTGCGCCTGGGCCTGACCTCGTTCGGTGGCCCGGTGGCACACATCGGCTACTTCCGCGACGAGTTCGTGACCCGGCGCCAGTGGCTGAGCGAGCGCAGCTATGCGGATCTGGTCGCGCTCTGCCAGTTCCTGCCCGGCCCGGCCAGCAGCCAGGTCGGCATCGCGCTCGGTCTCAGCCGTGCGGGCTATGGCGGGGCACTGGCAGCCTGGGCGGGCTTCACCCTGCCGTCGGCGATCGCGCTGACGCTGTTCGCAATAGGCATCGCCACCCATGCCGAGGCCATCCCGCCTGGTGTGCTGCAGGGGCTCAAGATTGCCGCAGTGGCGGTGGTGGCGCAGGCAGTGTGGGGCATGGCACGCAGCCTGTGCCCCGACACGGCGCGCGTCACCATGATGGCGGCGGCCACTTGCTGCGTGCTGCTGCTGCCCTCGGCGTGGGTGCAGGTCGGCGTGATCGCTGCGGCCGCTGCCATCGGCCTGGTCGCGCTGCCGGCGCGCGAGGCTGCGCATCAGGACGCCTTGCCGATCACGGTGGGGCGCCGGGCGGGCGTGCTTGCGCTCGGCCTCTTCGCCGCCTTGCTCATCGGCCTGCCGATGCTGAGCGCACTGTTTCCGACGCAGACGATGGCGATGGTCGACGCCTTCTACCGCGCGGGCGCGCTCGTGTTCGGTGGTGGCCATGTCGTCCTGCCCCTGCTGCAGAGCGCGGTGGTCCCCAACGGCTGGGTTGCGAGCGACAGCTTCCTGGCCGGCTACGGCGCGGCGCAAGCCGTCCCCGGCCCCTTGTTCACCTTCGCGGCCTTCCTGGGCGCCTCGACGAACGACGCCCCGAGCGGCTGGCTGGGGGCGTTCATCTGCCTGCTCGCAATCTTCGCGCCGTCCTTCCTGCTCGTGGTCGGCGCCTTGCCGTTCTGGGAGCGCCTGCGCCGGAACACCCGCACCCAGACGGCCCTCGCGGGCATCAACGCGGCCGTGGTCGGGCTCCTCCTTGCCGCGCTCTACGACCCGGTGTGGACGAGCGCGATCCACGGCCCGGCCGACTTCGGGCTGGCGCTGCTGGCCCTGGTGGCGCTGCTGTTCTGGAAGCTGCCGCCCTGGCTGGTCGTGACCGCCAGCGGCCTTGCCGGCTGGGCGGCGAGCGCGCTGCTCTGATACCGCCTCGACCTCAACCCGCCGGTTGCCCCTGGCGCGCATGAGCCATGTCCCGCCTTGCATGCCTGATGATGTCCAGTCCCGACCACAGCGCGAGGCTGGACATCACCAGCGCCACGACCAGATCCGGAAGGCCGCTGCCGGTGCCGAACACCCCTGCGGCGGCAAGGATGACCGCCAGGTTGCCGATCGCGTCGTTGCGACTGCACAGCCACACCGAGCGCATGTTCGCATCGCCGCCGCGAAAACGGTACAGCAGCAGCGCCACACCTGCATTCGCGAGCAACGCGAGCACACCCACCGCCCCCATGGTCAGCGGCTCGGGCACCAGGCCGTGCTGGAACGCCCACAGGGCGCGCACGACGACCGCTGCGCCGAACAGGGTCATCACCACCCCCTTGAGCAGGGCCGCGCGCGCCCGCCACAGCAACCCCCACGACAGCACCATCAGCGACAGCGCGTAGTTTGCTGCATCGCCGGCAAAGTCGAGGGCGTCGGCCCACAGGGCAACCGACCCCACAGCAAGACCTGCGACGAACTCGACCACGAACATCACCGCATTGACGCCCAGCGCAATCCACAATGCCTGGCGGAAACGCGGGCTTGCCGCACCCGCATCGCAGGTGGAATGAGAACAACAACCAGCCACGGCGCGCTCCTGTTTGTATACGATAGGCGCATCAAACACCCTGTAGCCGCTACAGGGTCAAGCGATCGGATGCGATGTCGCGACGAGGAGAGGCAAGCGATGAAGATCGGCGAACTGGCCAAGGCGGCCCATGTCGAGGTCGAGACCGTCCGCTACTACGAGCGCATCGGGCTGTTGCCAGCACCGGCTCGCAGCGACAACGGCTATCGGGTGTATGCGGGCACACACCTCGAGCGCCTGGCCTTCATCCGCCACTGCAGGGCGCTGGACATCACGCTGGCCGACGTCGCACGCCTGCTGCGCTTCGTCGATGACCCGGCAGCGGAATGCGCCGAGGTCAATACGCTGATCGACACCCAGCTCGCCCGTGTCCGCGCCCGCCTCGACAGCCTGCGCACGCTCGAACGCCAGCTCACCACCCTGCGCAGCCAATGCGGCACGCCCAACCGCGCGGCGCACTGCGGCATCCTGCACGAACTGGAAGCCCCCGCACTCGGTGACGCGTGCGTATGCCACGGCGGGCATACGGACTGAAACACGCTGCCAGGGCGCCCGCCACCGGCCTCAGAAAAGGCTGTCGGCGCTGACGACGCAGTTTCGGCCGCTGCGCTTGGCCTCGTAGAGCGCCTCATCGGCACGGGAGAACAACTGATCGAAGGTCTCGCCAGGGCGCAGCGTGGCGAGGCCAAAGCTGGCCGTCACCTCGATGCCGGCCGGGTAGGCAGAGGCAATGCGCTCGCGCAAGCGATCGGCATCGTCTTCGGCCTGCGCGGGCGTAGCGCCCAGCAGCACACACACGAACTCTTCACCGCCATAGCGCACGAGCAACTGCTCGTCGGACGCGGCCTCGGCCAGGAGTCGAGCCACGGCCACAAGCACCTCATCGCCGCGGGTATGACCATGGTGGTCATTGATGCGCTTGAAATGATCGACATCGATGACCACCAGCGTGAGCGGCTGCTCGTTCTCGCGCGCCGCCAGCAGCAGGCGCGGCATCTCGGCCATGAGGTGATGGCGGTTGTGCAGCGAGGTCAAGGCATCGCGCACCGCCATCTCCTTGACCAGTTCATGCTGCGCCGCCAGCTGCTCGAACAGCATGCGCAACGTCAGCAGGTTGCCCAGGCGGGCCGCCAGCTCCTCCGCCACCACTGGCTTGGTGACGAAATCGTTGGCGCCCGCGCGCAGGATCTCCACACGGCGCGCGACATTGTCCAGCGCGGACAAGGCCAGGATCGGCAACTCGGCCTTGCGCCCCGGGAGCGCACGCACGGCGCGGATCACCGAGAGCCCGGTCTGCAGTCCCTCGAGCACGAAGTCGGTGACAACGATCCTGTAGTCCTCGTGGGGCAAGGTCGCAATCGCCTCCTCTGCGGTGCGATAGCGCGACACTTCCAGCCCGAGCCTCTCCATGACTTCGCTGCAGAACTGGGCGGCGGTGTCGCTGTCCTCGACCAGCAGCACGCGGCCGGACAGGCGCCGGTTCGAACGGCGCTCCCACTGCCCGATGTACTGCTCGAGTTCATCGAGCCGTGCCTTGGGAAAACACTCCGTCACCCCGGCAGCAATCGCATCGTCAAACACCCGCTTGTCCGGCGTTGCCGCCAGCATCAGCGCGGGCACCCCTTCTGCCAGCCGACGCCTGCGGACTTCGCGGTAGAACTCGGGGCCGCGCATGTCACCCAGTTCGAGCGAGAAGCACAGGATGTTGTAGCCCCCTTGGGCCAGCGCCTGCAGGCCGGCAACCGCACCGTCGGCCATGTCTACCTCGACATCCCGGCGACGAAAAATCGACTCGATCACCGAGCGCTGGAAGCGCGACGGATCAATGAGCAAGGCCTTGAGCATGGGGTCCTTGGAAGGCGATCACGGCGGCGGGGAGCGCCGCCGCAACGGAGTCGAAAGTATGGCTGCGCGCTTCGCCGCATGTCAAACGCACGCAGGACGACGGCAGGCGTTCGCCGACCGCGTACGCTCGCTCAGGAGCACTCACCGAGCAGCCGGTCCCACGGGGCCGTTTCCCCGGCGAAGCGGGCCACCAGAAAATCCACCAGCATGCGCAGGGCCAAGGGCTGATGCTGGCGTGACAGATAGATCGCATGGATGCCCAGAGACTCCGGCTCATGGTCCGGTAACAGATGCACCAGGCGGCCGCTGCGCAGGTCGTCACCCAGATAGTAGGTCGGCAGCATCGCGATGCCGGCGCCAGACAGCGCCGCACGGCGCAGCAAGGCGGTCTCGTTGGTGTGGAAGCTCCAATTGACCGGCACGGTAATGGTCTCGCCGTCCTTGCGCGTCAGCCGGTACTGCTTGCCGATGCCGAAGGCATGCGCAATGCATCGGTGCCGGCGCAAGTCATCGGCACTGCGCGGCAGACCGTGGCGCTGCAGGTAGTCGGGTGAGGCGCAGAGCAGCGAGCGACAGCGCGCCAGTTGCCGGGTGATCATCGTCGGGTCCAGCGTGTTGGTGATGCGTACCGCCAGATCAAAGCGCTCGGCCACCAGATCGGTCGCCTTGTCAGCCACCGACAGCACGATCTCGACCCGCGGGTACTGCTGCTGATACTCGATCAAAGCCGCCGTCAGTTGCGCATCGGCAAACGAACCCGCGGTCGTCACCCGCAGCACACCCGCGGGCTCGCGATTGCGCTGCGCTGCGATGTGGCGCGCCTCCTCCGCGATGTCGAGCATCTGCCGGCAGGAAGGCAATGCAGCCAGGCCCGCATCGGTGAGGCTGACCTTGCGCGTCGTCCGGTGAAGCAAACGGGCATCGAACCACCCCTCCACCGCGGCGAGATAGCGGCTGACCATGGCCGCGGACATGTCCAGATGCTCGGCCGCCTGCGTCAGGCTGCCCCGATCGGCCACCTCCACAAACACGCGCACCGCCGTCAGGCGATCCATTCCATCGATCCTTGCAATAAACAATCAACCAAAACGAACTTTATCAACCACATTGCAAAACATAAAGTGCGCCCCGCAGTCATTGCCAACCCCCAAGGAGACCCGCATGTCCTACAGCCGCCCCCTTAGCAGCTTCGTCGTGCCCACCCTGTTCGCGCTGGGCGTCGTCACCTCATCCGCTGCCGGCGCCCAGGGCGCAGCCCCGCTCACCATCACGACCTACAACGGCGGCGCCAACAGCTTCCACGTCAATGCCGTCGTCGTCAGCGGCAAGAGCGAAGCCGTCGTCATCGACAGCGGCTTCACCCGCGCCGACGCGCTGCGCATTGCCGCCCACGTGCTCGACAGTGGCAGGACGCTGAAAGCGATCCTCATCAGCAATGCCGACCCCGACTTCTACTTCGGTGCCGAAGTGCTGAAGGAGCACTTCCCGCAAGCGCAAGTCCTGACCACCCCGGCCGTACGCAAGAAGATCCAGGCCAAGCTGCCCGCCAAAGTCGCCTTCTGGGCCCCCAAGATGGGCCCCAACGCCCCGCGGCAACCCATCGTGCCGGATCTGCTGCCGGGCACCACCCTGAGCGTCGATGGCGAGACCATCGAGGTGCGCGGCACGACCGGCGACCTGGCCCATCGCCCCTATGTGTGGATTCCGTCGATCAGGACCATCGCCGGCAACATTGCGATCTTCGGCAATCTGCATGTATGGACCGCCGACACCCAGAAGCCCGCCGAACGCCAAGCCTGGCTCGCCCAGCTCGACGAGATCGAAGCGCTCGCCCCCGTCACGGTCGTCCCTGGCCACATGACCGCCGGCAGCACACTCGACGCCAGTGCCATCCGCTACACCCGCGAGTACCTGCAACGCTTCGACGCGGAAGCCACCAAGGCTGCAAACGCAGCCGAGCTGATCGAAGCGATGACGATAGCCTATCCGCAGGCCGGCCTGAGTATCGCGCTGGACATCGGCGCCAAGGTCAACAAAGGCGAAATGCAGTGGTAATCGGCTGACACCGTGCCCGTTCCGCTCGAATCGGGCACGGGACAGATCTGCCATCATGTCTCCCTCACACTGATACCTTCTCCCCACACCCCATGAACTCGACCACGCACTTCGACCAAAGCGCCGCCACCTGGGATGCCGACCCGATGAAGGTCGCGCGGGTAGAGGCTGTTGCACACGGCATCCGAAGCGAGGTTCCGCTCAGCTCGGCGATGCGCGCCCTCGAGTATGGCTGCGGTACCGGCCTGCTGAGCTTTGCCTTGCGGGCCGAGCTCGGGGAGATCGCGCTGGCGGAGCGGTTGCGGTTTGCGCTGAATGCGGCCAGGGCGTTGTCATCCAGCGCAAGGCCCGGCGCAGTCAGGAATCGGATGAGGGTGTTTCCACGGGCGCCGACAGTTCACGCCAGCGCAACCACTGCCCACAGGCAGAACGCACGCCACGCAGACTGCGGTGCCACGGCCCCTCGATGCAGACGCCGCGTACCGTCGGGGAGGCGACCTCGACCGTGTCCGGTGCGTCGCCGGGCCGCCGCCGACCATGCCAGCGATCACAGCTGATGCACCGGCGCTCGCTCAAGGGTTGGATCAGGGGCATGGGCACTCGATTTTCAGGTGGGTGGCACCGGTCGATGCCGAGGCGCGACGCTTCTACCAAGACAAGGCCGTACAAAAGGTGAGCGCACGGAAGGCGCATGAAAGCCCCCCGCGAGTTGCAACTTCGACCGACGACCTGTCTTCGACCTCAGCTACCGGTGGCTTGATGGCGTAATCAGGCAGCAATGTGCTGGTCACCCGCCGTTCGAGCGTCAGGCGACGGCGAACGGCGGCTTCTCCGTCCTGCCAACTGGAACTACCGACCCGTAACGGTCCTTTGGATGAAGTCTCCTCGACGCCCGCTTCGCGTCTTAGAGCGGTCATTAATTACCGTCCTCAGTAGAGCCACCGACTTCAAGCAAATCTACACATCCCAGAGGCAACTCCCGACTGACCAGTGCGAGAGCCAAGTTAGCCTTCGCGACCAACTCCAGCGGCTTTAGATTCTGGACATAGTGCCCATGCGTAATGCGGTCCATCCCTGCGCCAACAAGCTTGGCTACAGTGCGCAGGCTGGCTGTAAGCGCTACGCTGTCGAGCCTGGCCCCGTGTAGGATGAGGTTACGCTGTCGGTACAGCCGGTGAAACGACTCGCCAATTGCCTCTCGGATTGTTTGCAGCTCAGGGCCTGGATTGGCGAGTAGCTTCGTCAGCCGAGCCGCCGCCGCTTGATCTGCCACGCTGGACATCTCCGGCATACGTCCGTCGACAATCATCGTAGCAAGAATGCGAGAGCGCTCGCGATTGGTCTGCGCGCCCTCAAGCTCTTGACATTGCTCGGGATGTGTTTGCTGAGCGCGATACGACAATGCCGTGAGTTCAGCGCGTGGGAAAGAGCAGGTAACTAATGTGGCGAGATTATCCGCGGCAGTGGCTCGGTCGTTCGGGTCTGCAAGCAACCCCTCGATAGCAGCCCAGCCGCCCGCGACCGCTGCTGGTGGAGAACTTCCTTCCAAGTGAGCCAGCAACTCCAGTGCGGCGTCCACGCTCTGGCTCGCACCAGTGGAAAAAACGCGATCCTCGCGAAAGAGTTCCTTCACCCCTACGCCGCGGGAGGCTTCTTTTAAGGGCGCAGGCGCGGTGCTGCCTTTGACCCAGAGCATCGGAACGCAATTCAGTGGTTCGCCCGTGGCGATCAAAGCCCGAGCAACGTAGCGGTCAACCTCATTTCGTGCCGCCTTCGCCGCACCAAAAGCATCTCTGGCTTGCACCTTGAGTACCATCGCCACAGGGGAGCGCACCCCCGCCGTGTCGAAACCGTGCTCTTTCAACCAAGCAATGATGGCCGCACCCTGCAACCATGAAGAGGGTATGCCATTGAGCCGTGCAGGAGTGGTAGTGAACGCCAGCAAGACCTCAAACTCCCGTCGAGGGCTTGCTAACATCTCCGCCTGTAGCGCATCGCAAAGCTGCGACAGGGAGATCAATTCCGGCGCGTCGAGCCGAGCCTTTATGAAGTTGTGTAGGTATTGACCGGCGAACCCCGCATCGAGCAGGTAAGCAGCAACACTGCGAGCGAAGTGCTCGACAGTGAACCTGCCGCCAGTGACGGCCCTTCCCCATCGTGTCAGATAGTCCGACGAGACGCGAGCTGAGAGCTCGCGAATCCCGAAATGGGCCACCCCGTCGGCTCTGGGCACCTGCTGCAGCTGCTGACGAAGGAACTGCTTCTCGGCATCAGTAAAGCCAGGATGCACCCCGACCCGCCTCTGGAGAGAGGAGGCCATTCGTCTGATCGCAGCTTCGCTCAAATGCCCTTGCCGCATGGCCGCACAGGCTTCATGCAGTTCCTCCATCGCCAACACAACGCCAATGCCCCACAAGGACCGATACCAAGGCTTCGTCTCCGCCAGGAACTCTAGGAGCCTTACGGCGGCAACCTTCTCGAGTGGATTGACAAATGTGAGCATGGGGCTTATTGTGCCTCATCTGCCAACAAAGCGTTGAAAGCGTTGGCTCACCGTCTAGGCGGGGCGCGACCCAAGCGGAAGCGGCAGTTCAACTGCTTAATCCAACCGGCTCAAGCCCCCATTTCTTAAAGGCCCTGCGTTGCAGGGCCTTTTTCTTTGCGCTGCGCGAAGGAGCCCCGGCGCAATGGCTCGCAGGCGCAGGCAATCTCGCCGAACAGCATCGCACCGGGCCTCCGTCTGCTTTCAGTCTGATCCGGGCACTCGTTCAACCCGCATCAGGTGACCGGTCCTGGCCGAATGTGTGAGGTCGGGCTGAGTGCTCAGTAGCTGCCGTTGGTGATCAGGCCGACCACTCGCCGGCCACCGATGTCACCCACAGTCAGAGAACACCCCCGCCCGGTGAGGCACGCGCCGTTCGGTGACCAGGAGGCTGATCAACCGCGCAAGCAAAAACGCCCGGACATCATCCAGGCGTTTTCGACTTTATTTGCGCGGAACAAAAGCACACGCACCCGCCGCCGGCTTACTCCACCGTCACCGACTTCGCCAGGTTCCGGGGCTTGTCCACATCCGTACCCTTGACCAATGCGGCGTGGTAGGACAGCAGCTGCAGCGGGATCACGTGCAGCACGGGCGACAGCATGCCGTAGTGCTCGGGCATGTGCAGGATGTGCACGCCTTCGGATTCCGGGATCTCGCTGCCGGCGTCGGCAAACACGTAGAGCTCACCGCCGCGGGCGCGGACTTCCTGCAGGTTGGACTTGAGCTTCTCGAGCAGTTCGTCCGCGGGCGATACGGCGATCACCGGCATGTCCTTGTCCACCAGCGCGAGCGGGCCGTGCTTGAGCTCGCCGGCGGCGTAGGCTTCGGCGTGGATGTAGGAGATCTCCTTGAGCTTGAGCGCACCTTCCATGGCGATCGGCCAGTGGCTGCCGCGGCCGAGGAAGAGCGCGTGCTCCTTGCCGGCGAAGCGCTGGGCCCACTTTTCGATCTCCGGCTCGAGCTCCAGCACCTTCTGCACGGCGACGGGCAGGTGGCGCAGGGCGGCCAGGCGGCGCTCTTCGTCTTCGGCGCTGAGGCGGCCGTTGAGCTTGGCCAGCGCCAGGGTAAGCAGCGCAAAGGCGGCGAGCTGGGTGGTGAAGGCCTTGGTGGAGGCGACGCCGATCTCGGGGCCGGCGCGGGTGATGAAGCGCAGCGCGGTCTCGCGCACGATGGCCGATTCGGGTACGTTGCAGATCGCCAGCGTGCGCTGCATGCCGAGCGCCTTGGCGTGCTTGAGCGCGGCCAGGGTGTCGGCGGTCTCGCCCGACTGCGAGATGACCACGACCAGGGTGTCGGCGTCGGGCACGGATTCGCGGTAGCGGTATTCGCTGGCGATCTCGACGGTGACCGGCAGCTTGGCGATGGCCTCGATCCAGTAGCGTGCGACCAGACCGGCGTGGTAGCTGGTACCGCAGGCCAGGATGAGCACGCGACGCACGCCGTCGAAGACCTCGGCCGCGCGCGCGCCGAAGTGCTGCGGCGTGATGCCGGCGCCGCCGCCGATCAGCTCGAGCGTGTTGGCCAGGGCCTGGGGCTGCTCGAAGATTTCCTTCTGCATGTAGTGGCGGTACTGGCCGAGCTCGACGGCGTCGGCCGACAGGCTCGACAGATGCACCGCGCGCTCGACCGGGGTGCCGTCGGCGAGCACGATGCGGTAGCTGTCGCGGCGCAGCTCGGCGAGATCGCCGTCTTCCAGGTACACCACCTTGCGTGTGACCTGGAGCAGTGCAGCGGTGTCGGAGGCGGCGTACATGCCGTCTTCGCCCACGCCCAGCAGCAGCGGCGAACCGCGGCGGGCGACGATGGCACGCCCGGTCTCGGCCTCGGCCAGCACGCCGATGGCGTAGGCGCCGACGAGCTCGTTGGTGGCCGCACGCACGGCGTCGAAGAGGTCGGGCGTGGTCTGCAGCTTGCTGTGGATGAGGTGGGCGATGGCCTCGGTGTCGGTCTCGGATTCGAAGACGTAGCCCTTGCCCTGCAGGTCGGACTTGATGGCCTCGAAGTTCTCGATGATGCCGTTGTGCACCACCGCCAGGCCGCCCGAGATGTGCGGGTGGGCGTTGCGCTCGGAGGGCACGCCGTGGGTGGCCCAACGCGTGTGGGCGATACCGATGTTGGCGGAGAGCTGGCGCGCATCGGCCAGCGCAGCGAGCTCGGCGACGCGGCCGCAGGCGCGCAGGCGGGTGAGTTCGCCCGCGAGCACGGCCAGGCCGGCGGAGTCATAGCCGCGGTATTCGAGCTTGCGCAGGCCTTCGAGCAGGACAGGGACGACGTTGTTCGACGCGATCGCAGTGACGATGCCACACATGGAAGGGCTTCCTTGAAGAGGTGTTCGTTTTGGTTTTTTGGGGCGGATTCAGCGCGGTTGCTTGACCGGGCGCTTCCACTCCAGGCTGATCTGCTTGACGCGGGTCACGGTGAGTTGCCCTGCAGGTGCATCCTTGGTCAGCGTGGTGCCGGCGCCGAGGGTGGCGCCGCGACCCACGCGTACCGGCGCGACGAGCTGGGTGTCGGAGCCGATGAAGACCTCGTCCTCGATGATGGTGCGGTGCTTGTTGGCGCCATCGTAGTTGCAGGTGATGGTGCCAGCGCCGATGTTGACCTTGCTGCCGACGTCGGCGTCACCGACGTACGCCAGGTGGTTGGCCTTGGAGTGGTCGGCGATGACGCTGTTCTTGACCTCGACGAAGTTGCCCAGATGCACGTCACTGCCGAGCACGGTGCCCGGGCGGGTACGGGCGTAGGGCCCGATCACGCAGGCCTGGCCCATGGTGGTGCTGTCGACGTGGCTGAAGGGTTCGAGCCGGGTGCCGGCGCCGACGCGGGCGTTGCGCACCACGCAGTTGGGGCCGATGCGCACGCCGTCGCCGAGTTCGACCGTGCCTTCGAAGACGCAATTGACGTCGATCTCGACGTCCCGCCCGACCGTAAGCGTGCCGCGCACGTCGATGCGTGCGGGGTCGATCAGGGTGGCGCCTTCTTCCATCAGGCGGCGGGCAATGTTGCCCTGGTGGATGCGCTCGAGCTCGGCGAGCTGCACCTTGTTATTGACGCCGAGCGTCTCGGCGAAGGCGTCGGGCTGCACCGTGGCGACATCCACGCCGTCGGCCACGGCCAGGCCGATGATGTCGGTGAGGTAGTACTCGCCCTGGGCGTTGTCGTTGCCGATGCGGCCGAGCCAGTCGCGCAGGCGGGCGACGGGGGCGACCAGGATGCCGGTATTGACCTCGCGCACACGGCGCTGCTCGGCGCTGGCGTCCTTCTCCTCGACGATGCGGGTGACGCGGCCGTCGGTGTCGCGCAGGATGCGGCCGTAGCCGGTGGGGTCGTCCATCTCGACCGTGAGCAGGGCGAGACGGGCATCGCCTGCGGCCTCGACCAGGCGGCGCAGCGTGGGTACGCCGATGAGGGGGACGTCGCCGTACAGCACCAGCGCCATGTCGCCGTCGGTCAGGTGCGGCAGCGCTTGCTGCACCGCATGACCGGTGCCCAGCTGCGGGGCCTGCCGCGCCCAGGCGAGGTCGGGGGCATCGAGACGCTCTCGCACCACTTCTCCGCCATGCCCATAGACCACGCAGATGCGTTGGGCATCGAGTGTGCGGGCTGCATCGAGCACATGCGCCAGCATCGGCTTGCCGGCAATGGGTTGCAGGACTTTGGGCAGGACCGAGCGCATGCGCTTGCCTTGGCCGGCAGCGAGAACGACGACTTCCATAGAAGATTCCACGGTGGCAAATTGGCGCGGAGTTTAGCATGTGCGCGGCAACGCAACCTGTGAGCAAATGCATGGAGCATCAGCAAAAAATACCACTTTGGGAACAAAACCACGTTTTGATTGCCGCATTGCACAATTTGATCGTTTTTTGTCTTATTCCCGCCGCACACAGCCCCTAGAATTGCGCGTTGTAACGCACACGATACAGAGAACCGACATGCAAGCTCCCGCCCCCGAGTTCATCCAGAACCGCACCTTCGACGAGATCCAGGTCGGCGACGTCGCCACCCTGGTGCGTACGCTCCGCCCCGAGGACATCCACCTGTTCGCGGCCATGTCGGGCGACGTCAACCCGACCCACGTCGACCTCGAATACGCCCGCTCCAGCCAGTTCCGCGAAGTCGTCGGCCACAGCATGTGGGGCAGTACGCTGATCTCCACCATCCTCGGCACCGAGTTCCCCGGCCCAGGCACCGTCTATGTGTCGCAGGGGCTCAACTTCTGGCGCCCGATCACCATTGGCGACACGCTTACGATCAGCGTCACCTGCAAGGAAAAGTTCGAGCACAACCACCACATCGTCTTCGACTGCCTGGCGGTGAACCAGGACGGCTTGAAGGTGATCGACGGCGTGGCCGAGGTGATGGCGCCGACCGAGAAGATCCGCCGCCCGCGCGTGGTGCTGCCCGAGGTCACGGTGTCCGACCGCGAGCTGCGCTACCGCCACCTGCTGTCGGTGTCGTCCGGGCTGGCGCCGATCCCGATCGCCGTCGCCCACCCCTGCGACCGCGAGTCCCTGCTCGGCCCGGTGCAGGCAGCCCAGGCCGGCCTGGTCGACCCGATCCTGGTCGGGCCCGAGTCGCGCATCCGCAGCGTGGCCGAAGAGCACGGCATCGACCTCAAGGGCCTTCGCATCGTCGATACCGCGCACAGCCACGCCTCCGCCGAGACGGCCGTGGCCCTGTGCCGCGACGGGGGCGCCGAAGCCCTGATGAAGGGTTCGCTGCACACCGACGAGATGATGAGCCAGGTCATCAAGCACCTGCGCACCGGCCGCCGCATCAGCCACGTCTTCCTCGCCGACGTGCCGACCTACCCGCATCCGCTGATGATCACCGACGCCGCAATCATGATCGAGCCCACGCTCGAGGATAAGGTCGACATCATCCAGAACGCGATCGAGCTCGCCCACATCCTCGGCCTGCCCGAACCCAAGGTGGCGATCCTGTCGGCGGTCGAGACCGTGACCTCGAAGATCCGCTCGACCATCGACGCCGCCGCGCTGTGCAAGATGGCCGACCGCGGCCAGATCAAGGGCGGCCTGCTCGACGGCCCGCTCGCCTTCGACAACGCCGTTTCGCTGGTCGCTGCCAAGACCAAGGGCATCAAGTCGCTCGTCGCCGGCAACGCCGACATCCTGGTCGTGCCCGACCTCGAATCCGGCAACATGGTGGCCAAGCAGCTCGAGTACCTGGCCAATGCGCTGATGGCCGGCGTAGTGCTCGGCGCACGCGTGCCCATCGTGCTGACCAGCCGCGCCGACACCGCCGAGACGCGTACCGCGTCGTGCGCGGTCGTGCAGCTGATGGCACACAGGAAGCGTGAGGCGCTGGCACGATGAAAGCCGTCCTCGTTCTCAATGCAGGCTCGTCGAGCCTCAAGTTCGCGCTCTATCCGGTCAACGGCGAGGTCGCACTCGCACCTGCGGTGTCGGGGCAGGTCGAAGGCATCGGCGCCACGCCCGAGGTCACGCTCAAGACGGCCGCCGGCGAGCGCATCCAGGAACCGGTCGCCACTGCCGGCAGCCAGGGCGAACAGCACCGCGACGCGCTCGAGCACGTCTTCGGCTTGCTCAACCGCCACAATCCGGCGCTCGACATCGTCGCTGCCGGTCATCGCATCGTGCATGGCGGCGAGCGCTACAGCGCGCCGGTCGTCCTCGACGCGCGCCTGCTCGAAGAGCTGGAAGACTTCGTCCCCCTCGCTCCGCTGCACCAGCCGCACAACCTGCGCGCGGTCCACGCGGTCGCGGCGCTGCTGCCGTCGATCCCCCAGGTCGGCTGCTTCGACACCGCCTTCCATCGCACCCAGCCCGCGCTCGCGCAGGCCTTCGCCTTGCCGCGCCGCCTGACCAAGGGCGGTATCAAGCGCTACGGCTTCCACGGCCTGTCCTACGACTACGTGGCACGCCAGCTGCCCGAAGTGATCGGCGAGCGCGCCCAAGGCGCGGTGGTGATCGCCCACCTGGGTAACGGCGCCTCGATGTGCGCCCTGCGCGACGGCAAGAGCGTGGCTTCGACGATGGGCTTCACCGCGGTCGAGGGCCTGATGATGGGCACCCGCAGCGGCAGCATCGACCCCGGCGTGCTCCTCTACCTCATGGAGGAAAAGGGCATGGACGCGCGCGCGCTGACCCGCTTGCTCTACAAGGAATCAGGCCTGCTCGGCGTATCGGGCATCAGCCAGGACATGCGCACCCTGCTCGCCTCCGAAGCCCCCGAGGCCCAGGAAGCGGTGGATCTGTTCTGCTACCGCATCGCGCGTGAACTCGGCTCGCTGGCTGCGGCCGCAGGCGGGCTGGATGCGCTGGTGTTCACCGGCGGCATCGGCGAACACGCCGCCGCAGTGCGCGAGAAGGTGTGCGCCATGGCTGCCTGGATGGGTGTGGAGATCGATTCCGCCGCCAACACCGACCATGCCCGTCGCATCGACACCGCCACCAGCCGCGTCGCCGTCGCCGTGGTGCCGACCAACGAAGAGCGCATGATCGCGCGCTACACCGCGCAGGCGCTGGGCCTGTAACCCCACAGCCCCCCCCCTGTAGGAGCGGCGCAAGCCGCGAGCTCTTCGGGCAGCCCCCATCGTCTTCGCCTTCAACCCCTCGCGGTTGGCGCCGCTCCTACAGGGGGGCGACGCGCGCTGGGTTGGCTGTAGGAGCGACGCAAGTCGCGAGCCTTCCTTCGGCTGCCCACCCACCCTCATCCGCCTTCAAACCCTCGCGGCTGGCGCCGCTCCTACAGGGGGACGCGAGTCGCGAGCCTTTGAGGGGCCGATGCGCGGCCAGGGTATTCCCGCCTTGGGCAAGCCGGGCACATAGTGCTAACGTCATGAACCCCAGCACGACGGAGCGCACCATGAGAGCACGTACCCTTCTCGCCACCGCGGTCATGATGGCCGCCTTCGGCGCCCTGGCCAGGCAGCCGGTCGACACCGGCCACGGCGGCGCTGTCGCCACCATCTCCCACCACGCCAGCCTGGCGGCGATGGAGATCCTCAACGCCGGCGGCAATGCGATCGACGCGGCCGTGGCCGCTGCGGCAACGCTCGGCGTCACCGACCCCTTCAGCTGCGGCATCGGTGGCGGCGGCTTCATGCTCATCTACTCGGCCAAGGACCGCCGGGTAATCGCCGTCGACCACCGCGAGGTCGCCCCCGCCAGCTTTCACCCCGGGGTGTTCCTGAATGCCGACGGCAGCGCAATGGACTGGAAGGCCGCCGTGCCCAACGGCCTGTCGGTGGGCGTGCCCGGAACGGTGCGTGGCTGGCATGAGGCGCTGACGCGCTACGGCACGATGGGCTTCGAGCAGGTGCTGGCGCCGGCGATCCGCGTCGCCGAGGAAGGCTTCGAGGTCGGGCCCAACTTCCATCGCATCAACACCGCCAACGAAGCCAAGTTCGCGCGCTTCTCCACCGCATCGGCGCTTTACCTGCAGGACAGCAAGGCGCTGCCGGTGGGCAGCCTGCATCGCAACCCCGAGCTGGCGCAGACCTACCGCGACATCGCGCGCGGCGGCGTGAAGGCCTTCTACGAAGGGCCGATCGCCGCCAGCATGGTGGCGGCGGTGAACCACCCGCCCGCCAACCCGGGCGTCGAGGTCATCCCCGGCAGCCTGACGATGGCCGACCTCAAGGACTACGAGGCGCGGCTACGCCAGCCGGTGCGCTCGAGCTACCGCGGCTACGAGATCCTCGGCATGCCGACGCCCTCGAGCGGCGGCATCGCCATCGCCCAGGCCCTGAACATCATGGAAAGCTTCGACCTCAGCGGCAAGTCGCGCGCCGAGATCGAGCACCTGTACCTGGAAGCCTCGCGACTCGCCTTCGCCGACCGCAATGCCTACGTGGCTGACGAGGCCTTCACCGACGTGCCCTTCGAAGGCTTGTTGTCGAAGGACTACGCGCGCGAGCGCGCCCGTCTGATCAGCGCCACGGCGGCGCCCGGCAAGGTGGAACAGGGCGACCCCTACGCCTTCCAGAACGACCTGTCGGTGCCGCTGCGCCCGACGCCGCGGCCGCTGGCACAGGAGTCGATGCACACCACGCACCTGGCGGTGTCGGACCGCGAGGGCAACATCGTCGCCTACACCTTCACCATCGAGGACTGGGGCGGCAGCGGCATCGTCGTGCCGGGGCGCGGCTTCCTGCTCAACAACGAGCTCACAGACTTCGACTTCAGCGCCCCCCACCCCAATGTCCCAGAGGCCTTCAAGCGCCCGCGCTCGAGCATGAGCCCGACCATCGTATTGAAGGACGGCGCGCCCGCCTTCACCATCGGCTCGCCGGGCGGCTCCACCATCATCACCACCGCGCTGCAGACCATCGTCAACCACATCGACCTCGGCATGAGCCTGGCCGATGCGCTCGCCGCCCCGCGCATGAGCCAGCGCAATGGCGACACCACCCTGGTCGAGACGCTGCTGCCGTTCCCCGGCAGCGAACAGGCCAGGGCGCTCGAGGCGATGGGTCACCAGTGGCGCGAGACCGAGCAGATCGGCGCCGCCAACGGCATCCGCTTCAATGCCGATGGCACGGTCACCGCAGTCAGCGAACCACTGCGCCACGGCGGTGGCAGCGCGATCGTGCAGAAGCACTAGGCCTAGAGCAGCGTCCTTGCCTCGTCCGCGCCGATCCACAGCGCGGTCGCGGCGAGCAGCGCTGCCATCGTGTAGTTGAAGACCATCAGCGCAGCCGGCTGCTGCAGCCAGGCCCGCAGACGCGCACCGGCAACCGCCCACACGGTGATGCAGGGCAGGTTCACCGACATGCACACCAGAGCCAGGCCTGCCGCCGTTTTCCAGTCGGCATCGCGCGGCAGGAACAGGATGGCGATGTTGAGCACCATCATCCACGCCTTCGGGTTCACCCACTGGAACAGCGCCGCTGCCACGAAGCCGAGCGGCGCGACACGCCCGCCACGCCCCGGCTGGCCCGCGCGCGCCTGGCGCAGCGCCAGCCACAGCAGATAGGTGCAGCCCACCACCACCAGTGGCAGGCGCAGGGCGTCGAGCCAGGCCATCACCCAGGCCAGGCCGCTGGCGACGATCAGCACCTGGACACTGTTGCCGACGCTGACGCCAAGCAGGTGCGGCAGCGTGCGGCGGAAACCGAAATTGACCCCCGATGCGGCGAGCATGATGTTGTTGGGTCCCGGGGTAACGGACATCGTGGCGACGTAGGTCATCAGCGGCAGGTCGATCATGGCGTTCTCCTCGGGGGCTTCGGGAGATCACTATACGAACGACAGCACTAAGGTTACAGGTCCAGAGAAATAGTTTTATAGTGGTTACAGATCGAAGACAGAACGCACTGTAACCATCAAAGAACCAACCTACTGTGCCCCCTCCCGCCGCCATTGCCACCCCGCTCTATCAGACGCTGACCGAAGAGTTGCGCGAAGCGATTCGCGACGGCCGCCTGGTCGCTGGCGCCCGCCTGCCTTCGGTGCGCGAGGCGGCAAACAGCCGCGGCATCAGCATCAACACGGTACTGGCCGCCTACCGCCAGCTCGAGGCCAACGGCCTGGTCGACGCGCGTCCGCAATCAGGCTACTTCGTGCGCTCGCAGCTTGCCGTACCGCCCGCCCCGCAGGCCGCCGCCGCCGAGCCGAGCTCGGCGATCGCCGCCGAAAGCACGGTGCTGAGCCGGATCGCCAGCGTGCTCGCCGCACAGACCCGCCCCGACACCATCGACCTGTCGCTCGCCTGCCCCAAGGGCAGCGACTTCTATCCCGGCGAGAAGCTGGGCCGCATCGTCGCCGACCTCACCCGCCGCCACCCCGAGCTGCTCACCGACTATTCGCTGCCACCGGGCCCGCTGTTGCTGCGGCGCGAGATCTGCCGCCACGCCACCGAGCTCGGCATGCAGCTGCAGCCCGACGCCATCCTGCTCACCAACGGCTGCATGGAAGCCCTGCAGCTGGCGCTGCACGCCACCACCCGGGCAGGCGACACGGTGGGCCTGGAGTCGCCGACCTATTTCAACCTGATCCCACTGCTCGACCGCCTGGGCCTTAAGGCGATCGAGATCCCCACCCATCCCGAGGGCGGGCTGTCCCTCGACGCGCTGGAATTGCTGCTTTCGGAAGGACGATTAAAGGTGGTGGTGACCATGCCCACCGTGCACAACCCGCTGGGCACCAGCATGAGCCCGGCCAACAAGCGCCGGCTCGCCAACCTGGCGCGCACCTACAAGGTGCCGGTGATCGAGGACGCGCTCTACGCCGAGCTGCAGTTCAGCACGCCGCTGCAGCCGACCGCGAAGGCCTTCGACCGCGACGGCTGGATCATCGTGTGCGCGTCCTACACCAAGACGCTGGCGCCCGGCATGCGCGTGGGCTGGATGGAAGGCGGACGCTTCGGCCGCGAGCTGGCCGAGCTCAAGTTCTGCTCGTCGGTGGCCCAGCCCGCCCTGCTCGGCGAAGCGATCGGGCGCTTCCTGGAAAGCGGCGGCTACGCCCAGCACATCCGCCGTCTGCGCCGCACCTATGCCGCGCAGACCGAGCGCCTGCGCGGCCTGATCCACGACGCCTTTCCCGCCGGCACGCGCGCCACCCAGCCCAGCGGCGGCTTCCTGGTGTGGGTGGAGCTGCCCGAGGGCTGCGACACCAACCGCCTGTTCGACCTCGCCCTGCGCCGCGGCATCGGCATGACGCCCGGCAAGCTGTACTCGCCCTCGGGCCGCTACACCCGCCACCTGCGCCTGTCGGGCTGCTACCCCTTTAGCGACCGCCACGTGCACGCGCTGATGACGCTGGGGGAGCTGGCGGGGGCGCAGCTACGCTGAACGGGAAGCCCTGCCTCCCTGGAAGCCTGCAGACTGTGGTGCTGCAGCCCACCTTTTCAGCGCCGACCGAGGCGATGGAGTGCGCCGGACAGTTCCTCAAAGCGCTCGCCGCCCCTGCCTATGCAGACGAGTTGGCCGCTCACTGATGAGCGGACGGCCGGCGCCCAGCTCAGCGCTCGGCCACTCCACTGAAGCACCTCGCTGCCTCTGCAGCCGGCGCGCTGCACGATGCCCTTCGCCCGTACGAGCACGTCGGCGTAATCCTGGAACAGGCTCTCCAGCCGCCCGCCGTCGATCGGGGCATCGTAGCTGAAGCTACTCTGCTGCCAGCGCTGCCGCTGCGGCAACCCGTCCGCGCCTGCCGGCCGTGCCTTCCATGGCGGCGCTGCAGCGGCCGCTGGAGCGGATGCAGACGGATGGCGCTCTATCACCGCCGAGGTGTCGCCGAGCACTTGGGCGAGCACAGGCGGCAAGGGCTCGTCCACGCCGATGCGGTTAATGACGAGGCGATCGGCGGCGACAATCTGCCGCCGCCAGACATCTGAGCAGAGCGGATCGCGCGCATGGCGACCCGCCTGGCTGGCGTCGACGAGGCAGACCACCTCAGTCAGCCGCAGCCGCGTCGACACCGTCACCGTGTCGACGATGCGCGCCGGATTGGCGATGCCGCTCGCTTCGATATAAAGCGCAGCCGGCGAGGGGTCCAGACGCAGAATCTGCGCAAGCTGTTCGGCGAGGCTGCCACCGAGGGTGCAGCAGATGCAGCCGTTGCTCAGGCGCAGGATCTGCTCGTCGCGGTACTCGATCAGTTCGGCATCGATGTTGAGCTCGCCGAAATCGTTGACGAGGATCAGGCTGCCCGCCGGGATGCCGCTTTGCAGGCAGGCATTGAGATACGTGGTCTTGCCAGCGCCGAGGAAGCCGGTCAGCAGCGTCACCGGGATCGACTCAGTTCTCATGCACCCGCCCCCCGAGTACGGTGGCAGCGATGCGGATCGCTCGCAAGCGGTCCGGCGCGACCTCGAACGGATCCTCGTCAAGCACGACCATGTCGGCATACTTCCCCACCTCCAGGCTACCGACGAGGTGGTCAAGGCGCAGGGTGTAGGCTGCGCCGAGCGTGATCGTGTGCAGCGCCTGCGCAACACTCAGGCGCTCGTGCGTACCCAACTCGGCACCGCTCGCGGTACGCCGCTCGACCGCGCACCAGGCGGTAAACAAGGGGCCGAGCGGGGTCACCGGCGCATCGGAGTGGATCGCTGTCGGAATGCCCAGACGCAGCGCCGAGGCGAGCGGCTCCAGCCGCCGGGAGCGCGCGTAGCCGAGCGTGCGCTCCCGATGGATGTCGCCCCAGTAATAGATGTGGTTGGCGAACATGTTCAGGCACACACCAAGCTTCGCCGCGCGCCGCAACTTTGCCTGGCTGATGAACTGGCAATGCTGCAGCGTGTGGCGGTGGTCCGGCCGCGGCCACAGCGTGAGGGCCTCCTCGATGGCATCGAGCATGAGGTCCACGGCCTCGTCGCCGTTGGTGTGGATGTGCAGTTGCAGCCCCGCCTGATGGTAGTCGAGCACGAACTGCTGCAGTGCCTCGGGCGGCGCATTCCACATCCCGTTCGGATGACCATCGTGATAGCCGGGCCACTTCATTCGCGCGGTGTAGCCCTGGATCGAACCGTCGGTCATCAGCTTGACGAGGCCGAAGTGGAGGCGCTCGGTGGACCATTCTGAGCAGGCCTGCAGGCGCGCGACGCCCTGATCCGCAGGCCAGGCCAGCGCACTCATCGCCGGCACCAGGCGCACCGGGTAATCGTCGGCGGCGGCCACTTCGCGCAGCGCAGCGATACCGGCATCCGTGAGCGGGTTGTAGAGGTCGGTGATTGTCGTGACCCCGGCTCTGCGCGCCACCGCGCCATAGGCGCGCAACGCATCGACACTCGACACCTCCTCGAACAGATTGCGGCCGAGCGCCTCGAAGATGCCGTGCATCGCCGCCATCTCCTGCAACTCGCCATTCGGGCAGCCGTCCGCGCCGAGCATGATGCCCTCGACGCCGGCGTGGCGATCGAGGCCGGACAAGCGCAGCATCGTGCTGTTGACCGAAAGCACATGCAGGCTGGCATGGAAGACGACTACCGGGCGCTCGCCGACCGCCTCGTCAAGCGCGCGCTTGTCCAGGCGCACACCGTCGAAGTACACCGGATCGAAGCCCCAGGCGACCAGCGGCTCGCCGGCCGGCAGCGCCGCCGCCTGGCGCAGACGCTGCTGCATCTGCGCCAGGGATTTCACTCCCTCCCACAAACGGCCCGTCGGATCGGTACGCGGAAAATAGCCGAGGTAGAGGTATTTCCAGATCGCCCCCTCGAGCGCATGGCTGTGCCCTTCGACGAAGCCAGGCAAGATCACCTTGTCAGCGAAGCGCTCGTCGAGTTCGTAGTCCCCCAAGTCATGAAGTTCCTCGAGCGGGCCGACGCCAAGGACCTTGCCTCCCCGGACCGCGACATGGGTGGCTTCGGGTAGCGATGGGTCCATCGTCACGATGCGTCGGGCGGAAAAGATCCTGATGCTCATTTCGTCGCCTCCGGGACGAGCGCCGCAGCCGGCAAGCGCCCCAGCGCCCGTGTCCGCCTCATCAGGAACGGCACGGCAACGAGCGCAGCAAGAGCAGTGCCGCCGAAGATCGCGACGTAGGTGCCGACGCTGAGAGACGGCGCAATCGGGGCGAAGATGAACAGGATATGGAAGGTGGCGACGACAATCGCGATGTTGTAGAAGGCAAGTTCCTTTGCCACCGATGTACTGAAATCGGCATCGACGATGCGCAGCAGCAGCAAGCCGCTGCCTGTCGATCCGCAGCAGCAACCGAAGATCGTCACCGCGCGCTCGTAGCCAAGCTTGCCGCTCAGGCGCCCCATCAGCAGGCAGCCGGCCAGCGTCGACACCGTGATCACCGCAGACACCAGCAGGATCGGCGTCAGCAGCGCACCAAGCACGGCGAACTCGATGCTCATCAGGGTGCCGACGACCATGAAGTCCACCGAGCCGCCGGTAATGCGCTTCAGCGTCTCATCGTTGACATAGACGGCGAGTCCCGCCCTGTCGATCACTGAGCGCATCAGCACGCAGACGACGAGGCCATGCAGGAAGAACATGTTGTGGCTGAACAATACCCCGAGGTTCATGCCCCAGGGCGTGAAACCGGCAGCAAAGTCGCGCACCGACAGCAGCCACACATGGGTCAGGACGTAGGCGACACCGAGCAGGCAGATGTGAAAGGCGAGCGAATCGAGGTTGGCGGGGTGGGACACCATGCGCCCAGCCTCCGGTTGCCGCTTCGGCGCATAGAACCCCGCGAGGAATTCGCCGTCGATACGCGAAGCTTTATTCGCGTTCAGGCCTTTGCGGATGATCCAGCGCGCCATCGGCACGCCGACCGCGAAAGCGACCAGAAAGCCCAGCGAGGCGTAGATCAGGCCGACCTGGGTCGCGTTGGCGATGCCGAACTCGCGCTCCCACAAGCCGCCATAGGTCAATGCCTGGCCTGGCCCTTGGGTGAAGCCGTGAGTGACGAGCGCGCCGAGGAACGCACTGACGTCGGCTCCGGTGACGCCGTCGTAGGCGACGACAACCCCGTAGCCGAGCACGCCCTGCAGGCCGAGGCTGATCGTCCAGATCAACGTCAGCCACAGTCCGCCGACGACAATGCTGCCGCCCGACAAGGCCTTATTGTCGCTGCCGCCGGTAAGGCACAGGGACATGAAGCTCAGCGTGAAGAAGTGAAAGGTCAGCGACGTGAAGTCGGCCGCAGTGAAGCCCGGAATCAGGCCGGAGGACAGTAGTGCGAAGCCAATGATGCCGCCGATGATGCTGGCGGGAACGAGCGAGTTACGCAAAGCGGCGATGCGGTATCTGAGCAGGCTGCCCAGCAGCAGCATGGCCGCAAGCAGCGCGAAGGCGACGATGCCGTGAAAAGTGCTTTCCATTATGGGGTTCCGTCTCTCTCCGGGACCTTGGTCCCTGGTTATCCATCGCGAGGGGCGCAATACCGCGCCTACCCGCAGCATTCACCCTGCTGATGGGGCGATAAGGAAACAATAAGACAGCCGTTGTTAACTTGTACAATACCGTTTCATTAATCGGTGATACCAGGAAAGCATCAATGAAGATCGAACTTCGCCAGATCCGCCAGTTCCTGGCCGTCGCCGACACATTGAACTTCCGGCGCGCAGCAGAACACCTCGCACTGGCTCAGCCGGCTCTGAGCCGTGGCATCCAGTTACTGGAGCACCAACTCGGCGTCAGCCTGTTCAAACGCAACAACCGAAGAGTGGAATTGACCCCGGCCGGCACCGTGTTTCTGAAGGGCTGCCAGGACTTGATGGAAGATCTGGATGAGACGGTGCGCCAGGCGCGCAAGGCGCAGCGCGGCGAGCTCGGGACGCTGTCGATCGGCTATACCGACTTCGCCATCTCCGGGGTGCTGCCGCGCATCCTGGACGGCTTCCGCCGCAAATACCCCGAGATCGACATTGAGCTGACCTACGGCTCGACACACCAGCAGCTCGAGGATCTGGCGATTCGCAAGATCGACGTCGCCTTCGTCACCAGCCCTGTGGCCGGCGCCAACTTGGCGCTCATGCCAGTGCAGCATGATCGCTACGTCGCCGTGCTGCCCGCGGCGCACCCGCTGGCCCGTCAAGCCACGGTGGACATCAGCGAACTAGCTGGCGAAGGATTTATCGTCGGCGTTATGGCGCGCTGGCGCCACTTCCGCCGCCATCTCGACGCCCTGTGTTTAAAGGCCGGCTTCGCGCCCAGGATCGTGCAGGAGGTCTACAACACCGAAGGAATGTTCGGCCTGATCAGCGCGAACATCGGCGTCACCATCCACCTCGAATGCACCGCGAACTACATCCGCAGCGACGTTGCGCTCCGCCCGCTGACGGGCGTCGACGACACCATCATCACCGTCGCCGCGTGGCGGGAAGACGATATGCGCCCGGCGCTGACACACTTCGCCGACTTCCTGCAGACCCTGCCGCGGAACGCAGACCATGGCCTGTTGTAAACCTCCCACCGACGCCGTGCTGCGCTGGCCTCAACGGTTGTAACTGCCCACCCCGATCAACATGCCGTTGTGGGTACGGAAGAAGGTGTGCTTGCTTTCGATCCGGCCAGTGGTGGGATTGCGCCAGAAGTAGTCGTACTCGCCTGCGCCATCGTCCTTGGCGATCTGGGCCATCTGCAGCACGATCAATTCTCCGCGCGGGTCGCGCAGTTGCATTGCGTCGGTCCCGACCAGGGCGGGTGTGGCGCCGTGGGCGAGGAACAGACCACTTTCCAGATCGACAACGAACACGTAGAGGTCGTTGCGGATGAAGCGCCCCCCAAGATGCTGGAACTCGGCCAGGGTCGCTGCGCGGTCAGCGGCCAACGCCTTGACCGCATCACGCAGCATCGCCTTGGCCTCCACCGGCGTTGCGCGCGGCGGGTAATAGCCGACCGCCACGATCACGTCGCCAACGCGCTGGAACAGCGTCACCTTCGGCTCGCCACGACTGTCGGCGGGGTTGAACCAGCGGTATTCGACCCGACCCCGCCCTTCGCTGCGAGCCGTCTCGATCATCTCGCGGAAGAATGGCTTGCCTTCCGAGTCCGCGTAGTCGATGACGTTGTCGCCGACGAGTGCGGCTGATGAGCCGCCGCTGGCCAGAAACACGCCATCGGTGCGCACCGCATACGCGTACAGATCGCGATCCACGAAGGCCGACTGGCGCGCGAAGTCGCGCACGCCGGCCTCGCCCTTGTCCTCGATGTGCTTTACGGCGATCGCAAGCAAGGCCTCTGCACGCATCTCGAGCGCGGTCTTGATGACCGCCCCCTCCTCTTCCGCGGCAGCGGCGGATTGAGGCAGGCTGCCGAAGACAAGCGTCGCGCCAATCGCAAGACCGCCCAGGAAGATGACGAAGGTTTTCATGAGGGATCTCCTGAAACGCATGAGGATGAGGTCGCGCTCAGTAGCCGACCATCTTGGGTAGCCACAGGGAGAGCGCGGGGAAGAAGGCGATCACGAACAGCGCCACCACAGACGCGATGACGAACGGATGGATGCGAGCAACGATCTCCTCCACCGTCGAGCCACCGATACCCGAGGCAACGAACAGGTTCTCGCCCAGCGGCGGCGTCATGAAGCCGACCGACAGCGCGCAGATGAGGACGATGCCGACATGGGTGGGATCGGCGCCGAGCATGTACATCACCGGCAACAGCACCGGCACCAGGATCATGATGGCCGCCAGCGTCTCCATGAACATGCCGATGAAGAGCAGGAACACGATCAGGATCGTCCAGATCAGGTACATGTTGTCGGTCAGGCTGAGCAGCGATGCCGCGACCGTTGCCGGAATCTGCTGCTCGACCAGCAGGCGGCCGAACACCGTGGCGGCGAACAGGATCAGCAGCACGCGGCCGGTGATCCAGGTTGTGGTACGCAGCGAGTTCAGCAGCGCGGCGAACTTCAGCTCGCGGTGCAGGAAGATGCCCACGAACAAGGTGTAGAAGATCGCCACGATGGCCGACTCGGTCGGCGTGAACATGCCGGTGTAGATGCCGCCGAGGATGATCACCGGCGCGAGCAGCGACCACACGCCGCGGCGCAACGCCGCACCGATGTCGCCGACCGACCAGTTCTCGGTGAGCCCCCGATAGCCGCGCTTCTTCGAGATCAGGTAGTTGATGACAAGCAGGCTGCTGGCCATCACCAGGCCGGGCACGACGCCGGCCACGAACAGCTTGGGGATGGATACGGAGTCGAACTGGCCGAACTTCGCGATCGCCTCGGCAGGCGGTGCCATTCCGAGCGCGGAGATGCCGAAGATGACCATCGGAATCGAGGGCGGGATGATGATGCCCAGGCCGCCGGCCGAAGCCGTCACTGCAGAGGCATAGCTCTTCTCGTAGTGGCGCTTGGCCATCGCCGGGATCATCAGCATGCCGACGGCCGCCGTGGTGGCGGGCCCCGACCCCGAGATCGCGCCAAAGAACAGGCAGGCCAGCACCGTTGCGGCCCCCAGGCCGCCGGTGATCGGCCCGGCCATGGTCTCGGCGACATCCACCAGGCGCTTTGAAATGCCCGCCGCCTCCATCAGCGCCCCGGCCAGCACGAACGCAGGCAGCGCCATGAGCGGGAAGCTGCCGACCGACGTAAACGCAATCTGTACGAAGGCGATCGGATTCTTCTCGAGCACCAGGAAGGCGAGCATCGCCGAGCCGGCAAGCGACACGGTGATCGGTGCGCCCAGCAGGAGCAGGGCGAAGAAGCCGCCGAACAGGATCAGTACCAGATATTCTTCCATTGCTGTATCTCCAGGCCCCCGCGCCTCAGGCCTTCGGGGCGGCCGCAGCCGTGCGCTTGATCTTCTCGATCTCCTCTGCTTCGGGATCGAGCAGATCGACACCCCTGAAGAGCTTCAGGTAGTTGTTCCAGAGGATGCGGATCGACATCAGCAGGAATGCGATCGGCAGGATCATGTAGAAGTACTTCATCGGAATGCCGGTCGTCTGCGACTTCCAGAACATGTTCATGCGGTTGAACACGAAGTCGTAGCTCAGCCACACGAAGTAGAGGTTGAACCCCACCCAGAGCAGGTCGGCAACGGTCTCGCTGACCTTCTTCACGATGGGCGGAAAGAAGCGGAAGTGGAACGACACGCGGTTGTGCGCCGACATCTTCGCGGCCACGACGGCGCCCAGATAGGCAAACCATACGAACATGTAGGTCGCCACCTCCTCACCCCACGGGATCGAGTAGTGAAAGAACTGGCGCAACAGGATCTGGACGAACAGGAGCACTACGAACAACGCAAGCAGCGTCTCGCACAGGTACTCTTCCGCATTGGAAAGAAACTTCAGGATGGCCCGTTTGACGGACATGGCGGCTCTCCCTGGCTGAGGCGTAACGCGTCCGAGGCGGCCGTGGGCGCCTGCACCGGGCGGGGCGCTGCGCCGGCAGCGCGAACGACGCGTTGGGGTAGAGAAGTGCTTCGGGCGCCCCTGTCACAGCCCTTGCGAAAGATTGCGGCGCGGTGCCGCGCAATCGCAAGGGCCGTGGCAGGGGATTACATCAGCGGCCCAGTGCCTTGAGGACGGCGTCGAGCTTGTCCTTGCCGCCGATGCTCTTGTGGAACTTCGGCCACACGGCAGTCGTGGCCTTCTCGATCCACTCCTTCTCGCCGTCGGCAGGATCGACGATCTCCATGCCCTTGGCGGCCAGGTCGGCGCGAATCTGCTCCTCGGTCTCCAACAGGTACTTGAAGCTGTGTTCGGTCGCTTCACGACCCGCTTCAAGGATAGCCTGCTGCACGTCCGGTTTCTGCGCCTGGAAAACCTGCTCGCTCATGATCAGCGGCTCGAGCGAGAAGATGTAGCGGATGTTGGTGATGTACTTCTGGACTTCGTTGAACTTCATCGCCGAGATGGTGATGTAGGGGTTGTCCTGGCCATCCACCACACGTTGCTGCAGGGCGGTGAAGGTCTCGGACCACGACATCGGCGTCGGGTTGATCCCCCAGGACTGGTAGGTCGAGATCATGATCTCGTTCTTCGGCACCCGGATCACCAAGCCCTTGAGGTCGGCGAGCGTCGTCACCGGGCGCTTGGAGTTGGTCAGTACGCGAAAGCCCGAATAAGCCCAGCCCACGATGCGTACGCCGGCGTCGCGAATGGTGTTGTCCACCAGCTCCTGGCCCACCGCACCCTGAGTCAGCGTCTTGGCGTCTTCCGCGCTCTGGATGACGTAGGGCAGGGTCAGTACGCCGACGGTCGGCGAGAAGGGCGTTACGTTGTTGATGGCGAGAACGGAGAAGTCCAGCAGCCCCATCGCCGCGTTGTTCACCGTATCCTGCTCGTCGCCGAGCTGGCCGTTGGGGAACAGATCGACCTTGTGCTTGCCGCCGGTCTTGTCGCTGAAACTCTTGGCAAAGCTGGTGGCGAGCTCCCATTGGGTACCGCCGGCAGCATCACCGATCGCCATCTTGAAGGTGGCCGCGATGGCGCCGGGTGCGCTCAGCATCAGGCTGGCGGCGGCGAGCATCGGCATCAGTACGGATTTACGGATCTTCATGGTTGTCTCCTCGATCACTAGGGGTGGTCTTGTAGGTCTGGCTGCTGCGGGTACTGCGGTTTGCTGCATGGTGCACCACCCGTCCGCTGGACGGGGTGTCATTCCGGGGCCTTCGTCCTCCTTGCTTGTTCGATACGATCAAGGCCGTACGCCTGTTTCAGAGCACCTCGTCCTTGAGGTGGTACCAGCGATACAGCCACCATTGGCCGAACCGGCGGAAGGGCGCGAAAGCCTGCGACTCGACCATCTCACGCACATTCGGGAACGGCAGTTTCGAAGTGAAGATCGGCAGATCCAGCGCCCTGCCCTCGCCCGCGATCCACTGCGCCAGGCGGCGCCCGGCCTGGGCCGAGTACATGACCCCGTTGCCGCCGTAGCCCAGCGCGTAGTAGATGGTCTGCGCCGGGTCCGGCTGGTAGATGCGCGGCATCATGTCGTGGCTCACATCCACCCAGCCCCACCACGAGTAGTCGATCTGGATGCCTTCCAGCGCGGGAAACTTGCGATGCAGGTCGCGGATCAGGAAGTTCTCGTACTTCTGCTGCGGCGCATCACGCCCGGTGATGGCACTGCGGCTGCCGATCTGCACCCGGTTGTCGGGCATCAGCCGGTAGTAGTGGCGCAGTACGCGGGTATCGGTGATGACCTGCGTCGTGCGGAAGTTGCAGGCGTCGATCTCCGCTTCGGTCAGTGGCCGCGTTACGATGGAATTCGACAGGATCGGCAGCAGGCGATTCCTGAGCTCGGGGTGCAGGCTGTTCGACGTGTAGCCACCGGTGGCGACGCCCACCGCGCGAGCCCGTACCACGCCGCCCGGTGTGCGCAGGTAGTGCACACCGTTGCGCGTCTCCCAACCCTGGACCGGGCTGGCGGGGTGTACCGTCGCCCCCAGAGCACGCGCCTTCTTGAGGTAGCCGAAGGCGAGCTTGCCGGCATGGATGCCGATGCCTTCGGGCTCGTGCATGGCGCCACAGGCTTCCTTGTCGTCGACGTACTCGCGCCTGACCGTCTCCGCATCCAGAATGCGGGCGTCGTACTTGAAGGTTTCGCGCAGGAGTCGCGCTTCCTTCTCCAGCGTGGGCATGACCTTGTCGCGGTGGGCGATGTAGAGGTGCCCACCGGGCTGCGGGTCGCAGTCGATGTCCTTGATCAGCGCCTTGAAGTTTTCCATGCCGTCGACGCATTCGCGGTGCATCTTGAGCGCGGTCTCCAGGCCCCAGCGCTCGATCCACTGCGAGCGCTTGAGGCGGCCCGAGGCGCACTGCGCCTGTCCGCCGTTGCGCACGCTGCACCCCCAGGCGGTACGGTTGGCTTCGAGCACGGTTGCCTTGATGCCGTACTCCTGGGCCAGGAAGATCGCCGTGGTGAGCCCCGTGAAGCCGGAGCCGATGATGGCCACATCGACGTCGATGTCATGGGTGATCGGGCCATCGTCTTCCGGCGGCTCGCCGGCAGTGCCGATCCAATAGGTGGGCGCGTATTCGCGACCGTGGCCCGGTGTGGCCGATACCAGCGGATCGTAGGCCGGGTCATAAGGCCGCGCCGCGGGCGTTGGCTTGCCGCTGGCGGCCAGCTGCTTGAGGCTTGCTGCATCCATGTCCGGAATCCTCGTCGATGAAGCCGTACGGCCGGATCAGGCGCCGACGACCGGCGGACGGTCCTTGCGGTAGGCGTTCTTGACCGCAATCTTGCCGTTGTGGAAGGTGAACACATCGACCATGCGCGCCTCGATGCGCGTGCCGTCGGCCTTCGTGCCCGAGAACGTCGATTCGGTGACGCCGCGGTTGCCCACGACGAAGTGGTCGGGGTCGAGCCAGGCGGCATCGGGGAAGGTCTGCCAGGCAAGCTCGAAGCCCTGGCGCACAGCCTCGCGACCGACAAAGCTGCGGCCGAGAAGATCGGGGCCGGCAACGGCGTGGAAGGAGCAATCCTCGGCCATGAAGCTCATCAAGGCGTCGATGTCGTGGCGGTTCCACGCATCGCTGAAGGCTTGCAGGAAATCGACTGTGGGTTGGGTCATCTGCGTCTCCATGGGTCCCTTTGGCTTGTCATCGCTGTCCGCCCCCGGAGCGGGTCAGCGGCAGCGTCTGAGGTGCACATTAGGGATCGCGGAGGCGGCTGCGTAGGACCAGTTCGGAACAATCGTTTGGGCCAGTCCGCGTGGCCCGCACGCCCTCCTCAGGCCTGTGGGCGCAGCGCGCGCAGAACCTCGCCCAGCACGCGGATACCGGGCTCGATGCGGTCCTTCGAGATCGACGAGAAACCGAGCCGGAAGCAGTTGCGCGGCGGCGGATCAGCGTTGAAGAAGACGCTCCCGGGTTCGATCAGCACCCCTTCGCGCTCGGCTGCGCTCGCCAGTACCGCGGCATCGAGCCAGTCGGGCCCCTCGACCCAACACGCCGAACCGCCCGTGATCGGCTGATGGCGCACCTCGGGCAAATGACGAGACAGCGCAGCGGTCAGGCACTGTGCGCGCTCATGATGTGCTGCGGACAGTCTGCGCAGCAGCGCGTCGTGATGCCCGAGCGAGAGAAAGAGCGCAAAGGCGCGCTGCATGAAGGCGGTCGGATGACGCAAGTTGAGGCGCCGCATGCCGCGCAGTTCGCGGATGAGCTCCGCCGGCCCGACCACGTAACCCAGCCGCAGCCCGGGCGCGAGGCTCTTCGACAAGCTGCCGACATAGATCACCCGGTCGTGGCGGTCGAGGCTCTTGAGCGCCGGTGCAGGCTCGCCCTCGAAGGGGTTCTCGCTGTCGTAGTCGTCCTCGATGAGGACGAAGTCGGACGCCTCGGCCATGCGCAGCAGCGTCTCGCGCCTGGTCATCGACATCGTGACCTGGGTGGGGCACTGGTAGCTCGGCGTGACATAGACGTAATCGCAGCGCGCCAGCGAATCGTTCGGCACCAGCCCCTCACTGTCGACCGCAAGGTCGATGATGTCCGGGCTGCGGCTGCTGAAGATGTTGCGGGCGTCGGGGTAGCCGGGGTTCTCGATGCCCACCGCCGTTGTGGCACCGACCAGCAGGTCGGCAAGCAGATAGAGCGCCTGCTGGGCACCGACGGTGACGACGATTTCATCGTCCGAGGCCCACACGCCACGTCGCGGCAGCACGCGGGTACGGATCTGCCGCACGAGCGACTCGTCGTCACGCAGGATCATGTCCTGTGCCCACTCGCTGATCTCGAGCGCGCCGAGCGTCTTCATGCAGCATTCACGCCAGTCCGCGGTCGGAAACAGGCTTGCGTCGAACTGCGCGTAGAGGAACGGGTACGGATAGCGCTGCCAGTCCGAGCGCTTCTCGATGTTGCGCTGCGCCGATGGACGAAAGCGGAAACGCCGCCCCCAGTCGGGTGCATGTGCAGGGGCGGGGGCCGGCGCCGGGCCGGCAGCACGCGCAGCACGCCCCTCGAGCATCTCCGGATTGACGAAATGCCCCTTGCGCTCGCGCGACAGCAGATAGCCTTCGTCGGCAAGCTGCTGGTAAGCAATCACCACCGTGTTGCGCGCGACGCCCAGTTGTGCGGCCAGCTCCCGGCTCGACGGAAGCGGCGCATCGAGCGGAAGCTGGCCATCCAGGATGGCCATCACCAGCATCTCGCGGATCTGTGCCTGCAGACTCAGCCCGGCGGACGTGGACCGCTGGAACAGCTGCTGCCACATCGTCCCTGTGGGTTTGACACTCATCGACTCTCGCATTCCCTCACTACGCCCCCGAGCACCGCACTCCTGCACCGTGCAAGGAACGCAAGCGCCGCGAGAGCCCTTCCACGCGACGGCGGCCGACCTCAGGCCGCCCGCGCAACCGGAGCGATCATCCCCTGTAGGGGAGACGAGGGCTCCGCTGTGTACAGCTTGCGTGGCATGCGTCCGGCAAGAAAGGCCTCGCGGCCCGCCTGGACGCCCTTCTTCATCGCACTGGCCATCAGCACCGGATTGCGCGCATGGGAGATGGCGGAATTCATCAGCACCGCGTCACAGCCCAGCTCCATGGCGATCGCCGCGTCCGACGCCGTGCCCACGCCCGCATCGACCAGTACCGGAACCCGCGCATTATCGATGATCAGACGCAGGTTCCACGGATTGAGGATACCCATGCCCGAACCGATGATCGAGGCCAGAGGCATCACTGCGGCGCAGCCGATGTCCTCGAGCATGCGCGCCTGAATCGGGTCGTCCGAACAATACACCATGACGTCGAAGCCATCCCGAACCAGCTCCTTCGCTGCCTTCAGCGTCTCGGGCATGTTGGGGTAGAGGTTGGTCGGGTCACCGAGCACCTCGAGCTTCGCCAGGGTGTGGCCATCGAGCAGCTCGCGCGCCAGGCGCAGGGTGCGCACCGCATCGTCGGCCGTGTAGCAGCCGGCCGTGTTGGGCAGATACGTGTAACGCGAAGGCGGCAGGTAGTCGAGCAGGCTCGGCTCGCCCTCGCTCTGGCCGATGTTGGTGCGACGGATGGCGACCGTGACGATCTCCGCGCCGCTCGCCTCGACGGCCAGGCGCGTCTCGTCAAAGTCCTTGTACTTGCCCGTACCCACGAGCAGGCGCGAAGCATAGGTCTTGCCAGCGATGACCAAAGGGTCGTTCATGAGGGTCTCCCGGTGCTGTCGAAACTGCAGAAATTGCTGTCAGCCGCCGCCGACGGCAGCGATCACCTCGATGCGGTCGCCGTCGTGGAGCAGCACCTCGCCGTGTTCTGCCCGCGGCACGACCGTGCCATTGCGCTCGACGGCAACGCGCTTGCCGGCCAGGCCCATGCGCTCGAGCATGTCGCGAACGGTCAGGCGGTGGTTCAGGATCTCGGTCTTTCCGTTGAAGGTCACATTCATCATTTCAGTCACACCGTACGATAAAGATCGGCACCGCTCTTGACGAACTCGATCGACTTCACCTCCATGCCCTTCTTGAGCGCCTCGGTCTCGTCGATGCCCTGCTGTGCGGCGAAGTCGCGCACGTCCTGGGTGATCTTCATGCTGCAGAAGT
>NZ_JARQZE010000020.1:0-62529 GCF_029588855.1 Thauera mechernichensis
CGGCGCCGACAAGGGCTATCACGTGAAGGAATTTGTGGGGCACCTGCGCGAGCACGCGGTGCGACCGCACATCGCGCGCATCAAGGATCGGAAGACGCCCGGCCTGGATGGGCGAACCACCCGAACCAAGGGTTACCAGGTCAGCCAGCGAACGCGAAAGCGCGTCGAGGAGATCTTTGGTTGGTTGAAAACGGTCGGCGGATTGCGAAAGACCCGTTTCATCGGCCAGGCGAAGACCCAGATGGCGGCCTTCATTTCTGGTGCTGCATACAACCTGCTCCGAATCGCGAGATTGAGCGTTTCGGAGGTGAAGGCATGAGCACAGCAGCGCAAATGAACCTTCGCGGTCGCCGGTGCGGCCACGAAGACAATTCGAACCCGGTGCGAAGGCGATTCCGGAAAACGATGTCACGATGAAATTCGACCTGAACTTCAGTGCCGGCGCGGTGGCGCCGGCTTTTGCATCAGACTGCTAACACTGCGCTCCAAGCGACGCTGCGCGATAAGGCCGCGCAGCGTCCCTGAGCTTGGACGTTGAACGACAGCTTTCCGTAAATGCTCAACGGCAGCAACGGGTCGATAGTTCCAGTTGGAAGGATGGAGGCGCTGCCGTTCACCGTCGCCTGACGCTCGAACTGCAGATGACCAGCACATTGCTGCCTGACTGCGCCATCAAGGCACCGGCCGCTGAGGCCGAGAACCCGACTCACACCTCTCCCACCACCCTCAGCAACTGCTGCCGCACCTCCCCCCCCCCCGCCGCAAGATCCACCGTCGCAAACCGAATCCGCTGCCCCTGAATCACCACCGTCTCATCGACTGTCTCCCCAACCGCCGGGTGCAGCAGCAGCCCGCTCGCGCCATCCGCCATCGGATCGCCCTGCCCCACCTGCGAGCGCAGGTAGGCGTAGATCTGATACACGTAACCGCTACGCAGCGTCTCCTCGCGGTACCAGCCGCTGGTGACTATGGCGTTGAACTTGGTGTCGATGACGATGCGCCGGCCAGTCGCCGGATGGTCGAGCACGATGTCGGTGCGCATCGAGGGCAGGATGCGGTCGATGCCGGCGGTTCTGTCCTCGATCTGCCAGCCCAGTGTGCCGCCGCACTTCACCTTCCAGCCCTGTGGGCTCAGCGTCACGGCGTAGAAGCCGCCCACGGCACGCTCGAACAGACGGCGCACCCAGGCGACTTCCCGGTCCGGGAGCGCGAGCACGTTTGCGCCCGCGGCTTCGGTCGGCAGGGCAAGGTCGAAGGCCAGTTGAGCGGCGGCAACCATGATGCGGTCTTCGGCGTCGTTGCGGCCGAAGCGGTCAGTGCTCATCTGGGCGCGCGTCGGCGCCTGGCCCGACACGCCCATGGCTTTCATTCCGTTCGCCAGCGCACGGCAGCGGTGGACGAGGTCTTTCCTGCTCACGATGCTGGCGATCGATTCCAGCGCCGCGCGCACGAAGCGATTGCGCGGGGTGTCGATGCTCAACTCGTCGAAGCGGCAAGCGACCAGGCCACGCGACAGCAGTTGGTGGCGCTCGGTGCGCAGCACGTCGATGCGACCGCGCACGCGGTTGAGCACCTCGTCGCGGGCGCGATAGCCCAGGCTCAGTCGACGGCGCTGGCGCTCCTCGACCGCGTGCGCCAGCAGCTCGGCAACGAGGTCGGGGAGATCGTCCGGGTTGTCTTCCAGCGCGACAGCTTTCGTGCCTCCGCTGCGAAACAGGTCGGACGCATAGAGCATCAGCAGCCACAGGTTGCGGACCGGGATGCGGCCGATGTAGCCGGCCGCGCCCGACGTCGCGCTTGCCGTGGATGTGGCCACAGCCGACATCACCACCCCTGGGTGAGTCGCGCCGTCGCCTGTTCGGCCTCGGCCGGCGCATCGAACCAGTATTCTTCGAGCAGCGGGCCGATCTCGGTGGCGACGACCTGGCGGAACCACTTGCGCGTGTCGCCGGGCTCCAGGCGGGGGGCCGGCGTTACGTAGCTGTGGCCGATCTGGAACTGCTTGCCCAGGCGCGCGTCGGCGGCGATCGTGTCGTTCAGCGCGGTGATGCGGTGCTCGATGTCCGCCACCAGCGTCAAATCGACGCCACAGGACTCGACGACCCACTTTCGCCACGCTGCCCCCAATCGCGGCTCCAGCCCGATGAAAGCGAAGCGGCGGCGCAGCGCGAGGTCGACCAGGGCCAGCGAGCGGTCGGCGATGTTCATGGTGCCGATCACGTAGAGGTTCTCGGGGATGTGGACCGGGCGCCGCTTGCCGTCTGCGTCCGGATAGCTCAGTTCCAGCGCCTCGCTGGGCGTGCGCTTGCCAGCTTCGAGCAAGGTAAGCAGTTCGCCGAAGATCTGCGCCGGGTTGCCGCGGTTGATCTCCTCGATGACCACAACGAACTTGGCCGACGGCGCCTTGCGCGCGGCGATGATCGCCTCCATGAACACGCCATCGGCCAGCGCGAGCTTGCCGTCGCCGGTCGGCCGCCAGCCGCGCACGAAGTCCTCGTACGACAGGTTGGGGTGGAACTGCACCGCGCGGATCCGGTTCGGGTCCTTCTCCCCCATCAGCGCAAAAGCCAGCCGCTTCGCAAGCCAGGTCTTGCCGGTGCCGGGCGGCCCTTGGAGGATCAGGTTCTTCTTGGCGCGCAGGCGGTCGATCAGCAGGTCGAGCTCGGCGCGTTCGAGAAAGCAGCCGTCGTTGAGGATGTCATCGACCGAATACGGCACGATCGGCGGCGCTGCCTGCACGGTGTCGGACGGCGCCTCGTCGCTTTCCTGTTCCCCTGCGTGGTCGTGTGCATCCTCCGGCGACATCACCTCTACGCTGGGCCCCTCGTACTTCCAGGATTCCAGCGACAACTCGGGGAAGCTGTGGACCGGGTAGTCGCTCTCGCCGAAGCGCGCACGCAGGTCGTCCATCAGCTTCAGGTAGGTGGCTGCGTCACACGGCCCTTGCTGGCCACTGACGGGCACGTTGAAGCCCAGCCGCTTGTTGAGGTAATGCCGCGACTGGCTGTCGAGGGTCGGAAAATCCCACGGGTGCGCCCAGTACAGGCCCGCCGACAGGTTCCAGGCCACGCCCCACACCTGGGTCGCCGCGTCGTAGGCCTGGACGAAGGCCTCGCGCGTCTCCGGCTGGTCGTCTTCCACCAGCGCATGCCCTGCCACGAACACCCGCCACAGCGCATCGATGTCGCCCGCGCCGCGCTTGTCGGCGTAGCGGAAGAACCACGAGCGCTGGTTGTTCAGGATCGGAATGCCCTCGAAGGAGGGCGGCACCGGCACGGTGACGCCGATCAGCTTCGCCAGCTCGCCGGCGATGACCTTGCGATTGGCATCGGTCAGGCCCCGATTGAAGGTGCCCATCACGGTGAAGGGGCAGATGTCCTTCAGCGGGCCGACACTGCCATCGGCAAACTTGTCCTGCAGGTAGCCGAGGCCGGGCACGCGCGCAGCGATCTGATGGATGCCCTCGATCAGCGGGCTGCGGTCATTCGCGTAATCGAGCAGCTTCTCGGCCACCGCCTCGTAAAACGGGGTCCACGGAAAGCGCAGCTTGTCCGGCGCGATCGTGCCGAAGCGCTCGCGCCAGTAGGGCTCGTTGCGAAAGCGCTCGATGTCCTGCGGCTGCTGGTTGAAGGCGAACGCGATCAGCGCGTCGCTCATCCAGTCGCCCGGCAGCACGCGCCAGATCGTGGAGCGGTAGGTGTAGAAATACCATTCGCGCACGCCCTCGGCCGGCTGCCACTGCACCTGCACGCGCTCGCCGTCCTGCGGGTTGTGGACGATGGTGCCGACAGCCTTGATTCCCATCACCGAGACGCTATGGCGGCGGTTGTCGAACGGCAGTCCGTTCTTGCGCACGTAGGCGGCCTTGATGGCGATGCGCTCACCTGGCTGCATGGCGCGCACCAGGGCGCGCTCCTTCTCGGTCGGGGTTAGGATCTCCCAGATGCCATCCTTGAGGAAGCGCGCGGTCTGGTCGTCGGTGTGCCCGAAGCTGGCGCCGACGAACCAGGTTGTGGTCGAGGGGTTGGCGTGGGTCTGGGTCGTCATGCGTGGTTTCGCTTCTTGATGCTTGAGGACGGGGTCGGAGTTGGCGGATCTCGGCTGGCAACCGTCAGACGCTCGCCGGCTCGGCAGCACCGAACACCCGCTCCAACATCGCGGGCAGCAGTGCGGCGTTGGCTTCGCGGATGGCGGCATGTTTGGCTTTGAGCGCTGCTATCTCGGCCTGAAGCCTGACAAAGGCCGACTGCGTAGCCAACGTCGGCACCGGCACTCTTATCTTGCTGAGATTTCCCAAGCTGAGCGTCCGGTTACGGTCAGCGGTGCCCGGTGATGCGAGCCCGACTTCCTCCAGCCCATCCTCGGACAGCAGGTAGTAAGCCAGGAAGGCTGTGATCATGCGCTCTGGGTCTGGAACGCACGTTATGTAGCGGTGGGACGCGATGCACCCATCGTGCTCCTCGCTCGCGAGTGCAATAGCACCTTCCCATGCCTTGATGTTGCTAAGGACCAGATCACCGGCCTTTACCCAGACAGGTTTCTGCCATGTTGCTTCAGCCCCATCAAAATCAGGCTTGAAGAACAAACCCTTGCCAAAGGATCTCGCACCGACCTCGCGGTAACGCGTGTCGACGTCCAACATCACCGGGCGGCGAACGTGAGGGGCTACTTCCGCCATCGTAAGCATCGGAGCACCAGCGATAGCGTCGCGGAAGCGCAGTGCGAGCAGGTGCTCGGCATCGCGCTCGACGGCATCCAGATGCTCTTCGACGTGCCGGGTTTTTGCTGCCAGTGCGTCAAGACGCGCGACGAGGGCATTCTGTTCAGGTAACGAAGGTAGCGGGATCTCAATGGCAAGGAACTGCCCCGGCTTGATCCGATTTTTCCCGCTGGTTCCCTGTGCCTTCTCATCACATGCCTGCCAAAAGCCGCGCCACTTGGTGATCAAGCGCATCCATCGGGGATCAATCGAAGATCGGTCGAGAACGAACGTCGGAAACTCAGCGCTCACGTACGTGTCCGCTTGGTGTTGCGTCGCGACCGCTACAGCACCATTGCGAGCCCAGATCTTGTTGACCACCAAATCGTCTGCGTCGATTCGATTGAAGTTAGCGTACTTGGTATCCGCCCCATCGATTTGCTCGCGCTCATACGCCCCTTCGCCCCACAGACGGACTCCTAGCTGACGATACATTGCACCAGGAGTTGGTGTCGTATAGCGCTCGGCAGGGCTGCAAATCTCAGACAGCGCGACTTTAGGCCACGTCTTCACAGGCTGCTCTCCTTATCAGCACTGCGCCCGATCTGCCGCGCCTCCAGCTCCCGCCTTGTCTTCTCCAGCTCCGCCTGCAGCAGCTCCACGTTGGGCAGCACGGTCCGGTATTCGGCAGCCATGATCTTGTTCGGCAGCCCGTCCAGCGCATATCGAGCCATGGCGGATTTGGCTCGGGCGCAAAGGATCAGCCCGACCGGCGGGTTCTCGCCGGGTAGGGTCCAGTGCTCGCGGGCGTAGTTGCAGTACATGTGCATCTGGCCGACGTCGGCATGGCTCAGTTCGTTGAGCTTGAGGTCAATGATGACCAAGCAGCGCAGGCGGCGATGGAAGAACAGCAGGTCCACCCGAAACCAGCTCTCGTCGATTCGCAGGCGCCGCTGGCGGCCGACAAAGGTAAAGTCATTGCCCAGTTCCAGGAGGAAGTCCTCCAGGCGGTGGATGAGGGCATCCTCGAGCTGGGATTCGGAATACTCGTCCTTGAGGTTGAGGAACTCCAGGACGTAGGGGTCCTTGATGGCCTCATCCGGCGTGACGGCGTCACCGGGCTGGGCGTCGCTGCCCTTTTCCAGCATGGCCCGCTTGTTGGTGGACAACAGAGCCCGCGTATAGAACTGGCTGCTGATCTGGCGGTCGAGCTGGCGTACGCTCCAACCGCCACGCAAAGCCTCGGCTTCGTAAAAGCGGCGCTCCTCCTCGGATCGAGTACGGCGCACCAGATGGACATAGTGCGACCAAGACAGCGGCAAGGCCTGGGCCAGCAGCTGCGGGGCGATGTTCCGAGACACCGTCTCGGATTTGGCATCGGCAGGCGTGTCACCAGAATTCCGAGACAGTGCTTCGGAAATTCGCTGGGGCGGATACGCGATGTAAAACAGACGCATCTGCTCGAGATTGTCGACGCTGAAACCTCTTCCGAAGCGCTGCTTCAGATCGGCAGACAAGCGTTCCAACAACTGCTGACCCCGTTCAGCGCGGGCCTCGCCCCCTTGCTCGAACTCGACGATACGCCGGCCGATCTCCCAGTAGCTGGCCGTCATCAGCGCATTGACGCTGCGCGCCGCGGCACGGCGGGCAGCCTCCAGCAGCGCAACAATGTCGCTGTGCACAGTGGCGTAGTCAGCCGGCGCCTGGGTGGCCGGCGTGGCGGGCTTCGTCATCCCTGCACCTCGGCTACCAGCGCTTCGATCTCGCCCAGCAGGCGCATTACCTCGGCTTCGTGGCTGCGCATGGAGGCGATCAGATCCTTGGGGTCGGCATGTTCCAGCCCCGCCTTGGCGTTGGGGTTCTTCAGGTCGAGGTTGTAGCCGCGCGCTGCAACGTCGGCCGCGCTCACCTTCCAGGCCTGCGGGCCTTCCTGGCGGTCGTTCCACCAGGCTGCGACCTGGGCGAACTCGTCGAACTGCAGCGGCGCGGTCTTGCTGTACTTCTTTCGGCCCTCGGGCAGTGGCAGTTCGTAGTACCAGATGGTCTCGGTCGGCCCACCACGTTCGATGAACAGCAGGTTGGCGGGGATGTCGGTGTAGGGCGCGAACACACCCTGCGGCAGGCGCACGATGGTGTGCAGGTTGAAGGACTTGAGCAGTTCTTCCTTGATGGCGGCGCACACGCCGTCACCGAACAAGGTGCCGTTGGGCACGACCACCGCGGCACGGCCGCCTCGCGCAGCGGGTTTTCCACCCGGCACCGGGGCGCCGGCCACGCGCAGCTTGCGCATGATGTACTGCAGGAAGAGCAGCGCGGTTTCCGCCGTCTGCATGTTGGGCGGGAAGTTGGCCTTGATGCCGACCTCTTCCTCGCCGCCGAAAGGCGGGTTGGTGAGGATGACGTCCACCCGCTCGCTGTGGCCGATCTCGGCGATCCGGCGGTCGAGCGTGTTGCCGTAGGCGATCTGTGGCGCCTCCAGGCCGTGCAGCAGCAGGTTCATCTGCGCCAGCATGTAGGGCAGCGGCTTGGCTTCCTGGCCGTAGAGCGTGTCGCGCTGCAGCGTGCGCCGCTCTTCCGTGGTGGTCACTTGCGGGGCGACGTGGTCGTAGGCCTCGACCAGAAAACCGCCGGTGCCGCAGGCCGGGTCCAGCACCGTCTCGCCCAGCCGCGGGTCGGTGACCTGCACCATGAAACGCACCACCGGACGCGGCGTGTAGAACTCGCCCGCATCGCCGGCGGCGTCGCGCATCTCGCGCAGCATGGATTCGTACAGGTGCGAGAGGGTGTGGATCTCCTCGCTGGACGAGAAGTGGATGCCGTTGATCTTGTTGAGGATGTCGCGCAGCAGGTAGCCGCTGACCATGCGGTTCTGCACGCCCTTGAACACGTTGGCGATGACTTCGCGCTGACTGCCCTTCTCGCCCTCCCCGGCGAGGTTGCGCAGATGGGCGAACAGGCCCTTGCCGGTTTTGCCGTCGGGGCGCACGGTGAGGTCCTGGCCGATGAAGGCAAGCAGCTCGTCGCCGGTGATGCCGTCCTCTCGCGCAGCCCAGTCGCGCCAGCGATACGGGGCCTCGATGATCGGCTGGTAGGGTTTGCCGTCGAGTTCGGCCTCTTCCTCGTGAATGGTCTCGAGGTCGTCGAGGAACTTGAGGAACATCACCCAGGTGAGCAGCGGCAGACGGTCGACGTCGCCGTTGAGGCCCTTGTCCTTGCGCAGGATCTTGCGCGCGGTGCCGATCAGGGCGGAGAGGTTCTCCCGGGTGGTAAGGGGCGCCTTGGCTTTGCGCGGGGCGCGGGTTTTCTTCTCGGAACTGCTTGCAGCGGTCGATGTGGTGGAACGGGCCATCGGGTCGGATTCTCTTTATTGGTACAGCGCGGTCTGCAGGCGCGATACCGCGTCCTTCATGCCGCGCACGCCGCCGAAGTGGCGGGCTGCGATTTCAGCGGGGTTGCCGTAGCGGTCGAAGGGTTGCACCTTCATCAGCTCGGACAAGGCATTGAACTGGAGGATGCCACGCTCGATGTAGCGATCGAGCAGTAGCGTGAGAATTTCGCGGGCGGTCTCGCCATACTGCGCGAACAGATCCGGCGCCTTGCGCCGCGCCTGCTCGGCGCGCTGGCGACGGGTGAGCAGCGGCGCATTCCAGGCCAGATGGCACAGCAGGTCGAAGGGATCAGCATCGCCCTGGTCGGTGCTGGCGGTCAGCTCATCGAAGCTGATGCCGCGCTCGGTGAGCTCGCGCAGCACTTCGCTGCGCGTGTCCGGGTTGGCCCATGCCGATTGCAGGGCCTCTCGGTTCGGATAAAGGGCGCGTACGGTACGGCTGGAGTACTCGGTGTATTTGACAACCTGCAGCTTCTTGCCGTCGGTGTCGAGGTCGTACACCAGGTGGCCGATCACCTCGACCTCACCACCGTCGATGTAGAACTTCCGGGGCTCGGGCCGCGGCTCCTCGATCAGCACGCCCCTGCCCGGTCCGATCTGTTCTTCGGGCAGCTCGTACTCCCGCAAGGTCGTTTCGGTGGTCTCCGGCTCTGGATCGAGCGCCGTCACGGTGAGCTGCTCGCCAGCCTCGTCGATCGTCACCTCCTCGATGCGTGCCGGCTCGCCATCGAAATCCGGATCGGCGAAGTGGTACGTGGCCGTGCCGGTGAAATCGATGATGTTGAAGTATTCCTTGCCGTAGTCGACCTTGAGACGTGTGCCGCGACCGACGATCTGCTTGAACTCCGAGCGCGAGCCCACGACACGGGCGAGGACGACGTTCTTGACCATTTCGGCGTCGACGCCTGTGGTCAGCAGCTGCGAGGTGGTGAGGATGACTGGGGTGGGTTTGTCCACGTCCTGGAAGTTCGCGAGATGGGTCAGGCCGATGGCGCCCTCGTCGGCGGTCACCCGACAGACGTAGTCCGGGTACTGCACCACCAAGTCGCTATTGAGGTTGAGCAGCTCCTGCCGCATCTCGGCCGCGTGCTCCTGATCGACGCAGAACACCAGTGTCTTGGCAAAGCGGTCCGTGCCCTTGAGGAAGTCACTGAGGTGCCGCGCGATCGCTCGCGTACGGGCACGCAGCGCCACCACGCGTTCGAAGTCCTTGGTCTGGTACTCCTCGTCGGGTACCTCGCGGCCGTAGCGGTCGACCTCGTCCCTGCTCGGCCGCCAGCCGGCGGCATCCACCGTGGTGATCACCCGATGCACGCGGTACGGCGCCAGAAAGCCGTCTTCGATCCCCTGGCGCAGGCTGTAGGTGTAGACCGGGTTGCCGAAGTACTCGTAGGTGTCGCGCGACTCCTCACGCAACGGGGTGGCCGTCATGCCGAACTGCACGGCGGGGGAAAAGTAATCCAGCACCGCACGCCAGGCGCTTTCGTCTCGGCTGGAGCCGCGGTGGCATTCGTCGATGATGATGAGATCGAAGAAGTCCGGGCGGTACTGGCGGAAGACATCCTCGCTGGCCGTGGTCAGCGCCTGGTAGATGCCGAAGTACATGTCCCGGCCTTGGCTCACGTCACCGCCAGCGATCTTGTGCCGGGCGTCACCAAAGGGCGAGAACATCTTGGCCATCGGGTCATCGACCAGGATGTTGCGGTCGGCCAGGAAAAGGATCTTGGGGCGGCGATGCTCACCGGTTCGGTTCCAGCGGCTGTTCCAGAGCTTCCAGCAGATCTGGAAGGCCACGCAGGTCTTGCCGGTGCCAGTGGCGAGCGTGGCCAGGATGCGGTTCTGCCCCTGCAGGATGGCCTCGACCACGCGGTGAATGGCGATCTGCTGGTAGTAGCGCGGAACCTTGCCCGACACGAGGTTGAAAGGCTCCAGCAGGTGCGGCGCCGACTCCTCGGACAGCTGCGCGGCAGCCTTGAGGCGGGCGAACAGCTCATCCGGCGTGGCGTAGCGCTCGACCTCGCGTTCGGTGCCGTTGATGTAGTCGATCTCGATGATGCGATGGCCGTTGGTCGCGTACGCGAACTTGAGCCCGAGGGTCTCCGCGTAGTCACGCGCCTGTTGTACCCCGGTCTCCGCGGGCTGCCCTGCTTCCTTCGCCTCAACTACGGCGAGCGGAAAATCGCGACGGTAGTACAGCAGGTAGTCGGCCCGCTTCTGCTTGCCTCGCTGCACCCTGCCACCCGCCACGATGATGCGGCCGTTGGTGAAGGTCCTCTGCTCGCCGATTACATGAGGCGCCGCGCCCCAACCCGCCTCGACCAGCCGGGGCGTGACGAACTCGCGGCACGTATCCGCTTCGGTAATCACGCGTGTTCGCATTGCCTCCCCTTCGCGCGCTGGTGGAAAACTTGGCGTGATTATCGCAGATAGGGCCTTGCACGCGCCTCGCGATGGTTCCAGGTGTCATGCGTCTGATCACGCGGACGCGCTCGAACGTCGTCTCGATAAGCGAGCAAGCCCGCGACTGGTTCTTTCCAGTCGAAGCCAAGCCGCTCCTTGTCGCCGAGATCGCCAGACGCCTCCGCCGGCGCGGATGGCCTAACGCCGAAGCGGCTCCGCCCCTCAAGTGTCAATGTCAGCACCGTACCGTAGGTCACGGACCAATTAATCCGGGATGGATATAGTTACGCAGAAATGCTTTTGAGAAATGTCATGAAGATGAAGAACAACATGCTGGCACTCGCGCTGACGGTGTTCGTGTTCTGCGGTGTTGGAGCCTTGCTGTGGTGGGACTCACAGCGCCCGACCCCAATGAAGGAAAGCGCTGCACCAAGCAAGAGTACGCCGGAAGCAGGGTCGCGGTTCGACTCGCCCACAGGGGACAACACCACAGTCTTGAGGCGGGAAGCAACGCCGCCGGAAAACGGGCTCTACCGCTGCCAGGGCCCGGGCGGCGTCCTCTACCAGGCAGAACCTTGCCCAGATGGAACGAAGCAGGCCGCCGTGGCGGGCGGAACGGTCAGTGTCGTGTCGCCCCCGCCCGTGCCCGTGGCGCAGTACGCGCCACCTACCCGCCAATCCAGCACCAAGCCTGTTGGCCTCATCGAAAGAACGCCACCCGACTCCAAGGGGAACGAGTACCAGTGCGAACAGTTCGAGAAGCAGATCAAGCGCATCGACGCTGAAGGGCGACGCGGCGGCACCTCATGGCGTATGGAGCAGCTCCGGGAAGACCGCCGAAAGGTCAAGGATGCAATGTGGCGCTTGGGCTGCGGGCGATAAGAGGCAACCGGCACGCTCGACGGCGCGAGACTGGCGGGCGTCGGACTTTGACACTTGAGGGGCGCAGTTTGACTGATGAGGGGCGCCCCCCCTATCGGCGCGGTTGTTGGTAATCCGCGCCGGTATCGAGCCAATTGAGGCATCCAGCCCCCGCCCCTCAAGAGTCAAACACGTCGTCAGATCACTTCACTCGGATGGGGGCCGGCACCCTGACTGTCTTTCTTTAGCCGCTAAAATCGTGCACCCACGCGGACCGGCGCGCTCGCCGTTGTAGCTGTATGTAATACGCTACAACATACAACACGCTACGCAGCCCCCTTCGACTTGTTCACGAAGGTGGCCACCTCCTCATTGACCTCCGTCCCCGTCAGGCTGTTGCCCTCGAACTGGACGCTGTTGTCTGCCCCACCGCCTCGAATCGCCGACGCCACTTTGCCCGGCAAGCTCTGATCAGCCCCCTCCTTGAAGTCGGAAGCCAGCTTCACGGCCTTGTCCTTGATCACGCTCCCCGCCCCGGTGGCCAGGTTGGCCGCCGTGCCTTTGGCGAGCGCCGCGGCTCTCCCAAGCCCAGCGCCTGCACCGGCCGATGACGATCCGCCGAAGCCTGCGGCCTGTGCAAAGGCGGAGCCGCTAGCCTCCCCCGCCGCAGCTCGCCCACCGCTGGAGGCTGTCTGTCCCAGGCTGGGCATCTGCCCACCGCCGCTCTCGATCCCCGCCTGCGCCTTGTCGAATGCCTCCTTCACGGCCGACACGCCCCCCGCGATGTTCTGTGCGCCGCTCATGACGGCTGCACCGGCCATTCCCGCCGCCGTAGCCGCCATGCCGACTGCCCCCATCCCAGCCCCGGCAACAGCACCCGCGCTGAAGTTGCCAACGCCTCCAGCCGCAGCCACCCCACCCCCCGTGATGATGCCCGCCACCAGTGGCGGCACACGGGTGATGAGCAGGAGCAGTGCGAGACAGAAAACCAGCATGACGCCGAGCTCCTCGAAGTTGAGTGCGCCCTTATTCATCTTGGCGTAGAAGCTCGACAGCAGGTCGTGACCGACACCGAGCAAAAGGGTCATCACGAAGAGCTGCACCGCAACGCCCAGCACCGTGCGGAAGTAGCTGAGCGCCATCTCCGAGGTCCAGCGCGATCCGCCGAAGCCAAGGAAGAAGATGCCGGCGTACATCAGGATCCAGCCCGACACGAAGAGCAGCAGCAGGTTCACCGCGACGACTGCTAGCAGCAACAGAATACCGGCACTCAGCACCACGCCTACGAAGCTGTCGATGGGCTGCCAGGCAGAGAGGTTCGTCACCGCCTGCTTCCAGATCATGAAGCCAACATCGACGACGCCCGAGGGGGAGAGGCCGGACACGCCAATTGCGGATTCGCCGATCTGGCGCATCGAGCCGATGATGGCGTCGGCAATTGCCGGGCCATTGCGCAGCAGCCAAAGGTAGAAACCGAAGAACAGGATGAAGCGGGCGAACTCGGCGAAGAACTCGCCGATGTCGGCCTTGCGCAGGATGAGCATGCCGCCCGTCCAGGCGAGCGAGATGGTGCCCAGCGTCCAGAACAGCCAGGTTGCTGCGTTCATCACCACCGCCTGCCAGCCGGATGCCCGCGCAGCAAACTCGGTGACGACCTGGTCCAGGATACCGCGGTTGGTGGCCGGATCATGAAACGAGAGCTGCGCGAAGGCGCTGCCCGATACAAGCATCAGTGCGGCGACGACGAGTGCTGTTGAACGGTTGATCTTCATGGTCTTCACCACCTTTTGGGGTTGGTCGGAAGGGTGTCGGGGCTGACCGGCAGGCGCGAGCAGCGGCTACCGAATTCCCTGCGCGTGGCCTCGTCCCTGATCTGCTGGATCTTCTCGGGGTGGCAGTTCTCGGCAGTCACCTCAGGTATTGGCTCGGGAGTGGGCGCGCAGCCGACCAGCAGGGCAGCGAAAAGCACACCGATTGCGACGACGTTCATGACCAGCTCCTCACCAGCGCATCGGGCTGCTGGGCAGAGCTCCCGGCCCGCGCCGCTCGGTCGAAGCCAGGTGTGCCGCCTGCTGCCGCGCCGCAAGATCAGCCTCGCTCTGCGCGCGGGTGGCCATGGCGTTCTGCTGGGCGATCAACAGGCCGCGGATCTGCAGCAGTTGGTTTGCCTGCTGACTGGCAAGCTGGTTGGCGAACTGGATCGCCTCCATCTGCCCACGGGCACCCTCTGCGCGACGCTGGAGCTGCTCCAGCGTTCGGGCGTCGGTCTTGAGTGCTTGCTGCTGAAGTTCCAGGCCGTGAAAGAGCGCATCGTTCGCGCGCTTCTGCGATTCGGAGGCGAGGCGCCGGTTGTCATCCATCGCTGCCCACTCTGCAGCACTGCAGCCGCTTGCCGAGAAGCATGGCGAGCCGCGGTAATAGGCGACGTCCTGAAACTTGCCAAGATAGGCATCCACGCTGCCGAGATGGGTTTTGTAGTAGTTGAGCGTATCAACGGCGGTCATCAGTCCATTGATGGTGGTTTGCGCCTGATCCCAGATGTAGGCCGCCGGCGCCATGGTGTTCTGCAACTGGTTCTCGTACTGCTGCAGCTGCGTCCGGTATTGCTCGATCTGCTTCAGCGTCTGGGCGACGCTCTCGATCGCAGTCATCACGTTCTGAGACAAGTTGGTGCTATCGATCACCGGAATGCCAGCCTGCACCGGCGGCAGTACCCCAAGCGTCATCGATACGACCAAGGCAGTCAGAACGACGGATTTCGTCTTGTGCATTTCACGTCCTCACATTTTTAGCGGCTAAAAAATCAGCGTCGGTGGCTGACGATGGCGTGCATGACCGCACCCATCTGATCCTGGGTCGACTCGATACGGGCTAACAGCGCGCGGATGGTGGCCTCTCCGAAATGGGCAGTGCGGCGGTCGTCGGTCAGCCATAGCTTGAGGAGCCCCCCAAGACGCCCGAGGTCTCCGTTGATTCGGGCCAGCTCGCGCACCCGCTCGTAATCGACGATTCCATGGACCCGGTAGCCCTGCCCGACTTCGCGCAGAAAGCGGGCCACACTCATGCCCGCATTCCGGGCATTCGCGGCGATCAACGCTTTCTCCTCGGGCAGGCAATACACCTTGATCGGCGTGCCGCTCTTCCTGGTCGTCACCGCCTCACCCATGGCGTAGCTCCAAGACGGCGGCAGCCGGAAGCCCCGCAGGGCAGGATGTCCGTTGAGCGCCCCCGGCGCGAAAAAGGACCCGTGAAGGAGGAACCGCCGCTTGCGGTGGGCCTACTTCACACATCCTGCCCGCCTTTTGCGCGCCATTTCTGCACGGACGCCTATGCGGTTTTGGCACCATGCATGCGCTATTTCCTCGTAGCTCAACACTTGTCGCGCTGAAATGGCCAAGAGTGGCGAAAAACCGCGTGCTTATAGCGCTTGAATAGCGCACGCATAGCGCAATAAACACGGGCTTGCAGAGCATGAGGAAGATCATCAAAGCAATTCCTCCTTGCGAGGATTCGGGTCGAAAGTGAATTGCCCAAGAGGCTTACTCGGTGCCATGTCGGACCGCTTCGATTTGATGCCAGGAGATGCAATTCGCTGGTCAGGGCGTTGGAGCTTGATGTGCCGCCGGACATGGGCGCAGAAGGTTTCGTAACGGCAGGCGATTCGACCGGTCTCGCGCAGGTGCGCCCAGACGGTCTTGAGCGCATAGCCCGCCCGCATCGCCTCCTCGATGTCACTGCGCACCGCGAGAAAGGCGACCAGCGATTCCTTGCGCCGCCGCTGCGCCGAGGCGACCCACTCCGCCAGCTCGTCGAGGAACGCGCTCATTCGCCCTGCTCCTGAGCGACCTGCTCCCCGTTCAGCAAGGACGCGACCACCTCGACAGGGAAGTACATGCGACGCCCCAGATAGACCTTTCGCGCGTTCAATTCCCGGACCCAATCCTCTTTCGGATTGAGCAGCGCCATCCGTAGCCCTTCGGGCTTGCGGCTCAGGGTGATGGCGAGCTGCTCCAGGGTCATCACAGCCCCGAATCGCTCCTCCAGTATCTCTATCGTGGATCGCATTTTCTTGATCAGAATTCTGTTGACTGAGATCGATGCAGCGATTCTTGTGGAAACGAAGATAGAATTGGAGTGCAATTAATTCGGCATTTTCATACCAGGACAAAATGCCCTATGGCACGACCACGAAGGACTGATACCGAACGAAAGCGGGGATGCATGCGAGCGGCAGCATTAATGAATTCGCTTGCTCTCCAAATTGACGTACAGAACCCAAACCAATTCGCGCTTCACTTCGACGCACTTACCGGGATGAATACGCAGTCATCCGGAAAATGGCGCTCGAGCTTCAACGGCGCAAAGGCCCTATCGACACAGCAACTGCAGCTGCTGTCGCGCATCGACCCAGAAGTGTTTGAACGCCATGAAATGGGACCGGCAAACCTCTGGCATGCCATGTGGGCGCCGCTGCACGATCTCAGGTCGATCGTCTCGACTGAACTCGCCTCGTGGCCAACGCTTGAGGCTCTGGTGGCCGAGTTCGAGGGCGACCTTCTGCTGGCAGAGGCCTATCAAGAGCCACTGACCATTGCGCATCTCGCCAAGGCAGTCGCATTGCATCGACTGGTGCATGAGCTGAACGCCCGGATCATTCCCGTCGGGATTGACGGCGAGGGCACCTACAGAGCTATTCGGCGCTGCCTGGATGACACGGCCGTTGCGGCGGAGTTGGCGTCGCTCGGGATCTTCGACGATGTGGATGCGGAGCTCTCCGGTTGGCTGGCCGGACACGAAGAGCTCGCCACGACACCCGCCGCCGCAAGGTGGAATGCGCTGACATCGCGTCTAGACTGGATTGCATGAAGCGCCGCGCCGTGTGGGCAGCAGGCCACCCTGCGACTGTGGGCGCTCAAAGAGCCCGCAGAACTTTAGCGGCTAAAATTTCCTGCGGCCCTCAACAGGCCCAGCCCCCAAGGACACCGACCATGAACCCGATCGTCCGCATCCAACCCCGCAGCGCCGACCTCGGCGAAGGCATGCTCGTGCGCCGCGCGCTCCCCAATCGTCAGCAGCGGATGATTGGCGCGTGGTGCTTCCTCGATCACGCCGGCCCCGTGCAGTTCGAGCCCGGCAAAGGCATGCACGTCGGCGCACACCCGCACATCGGCCTGCAGACCTTCACCTGGCTGATCGAGGGCGAGGTCTTGCACCGCGACAGCCTGGGCAACGAGCAAGTCATCCGCCCTGGCCAGGTCAATCTAATGACCGCTGGACATGGCATCGCCCACACCGAGGATTCGCTGCGCGACGGCAAGCGGCTGCACGCGGCACAGCTGTGGATCGCCCTGCCGCCGGAGCACAAGGATTGCCCGCCCGCCTTCGATCACTACGCCGAACTCCCGCACTGGCGCGCAGACGGCGCAGAACTGACCTTGCTCGCCGGCCGCTACGGTGAGCGAACCGCGCCGGCGCACATCCACTCCCCGCTGGTCGGCATCGACATCGCCTGCGACAGCCCGAGCGAACTCACGCTCGAACTGGATCCCGGTTTCGAGTACGGCCTGATGCCCCTCGTGGGCGACGCAACGGTCGACGGCGAAAGCGTCCCCACCGACGAGCTCGCCTACCTCGGCAAGGGGCGCAGCAAACTGCAGCTTGCGCTACCCGCAGGCGCTCGGGTGTTGTTCCTGGGGGGCGAGCCGTTCGAGGTGCCGGTGCTGATGTGGTGGAACTTCGTCGGCTTCAGCAAGGCAGACATCGCGCAGGCACAAACCGAGTGGGAACAAGGAGCCGCCCGATTCGGAGTGATCGGCGACGGCCAGGCGCCGCGACTGGTTGCACCGCCCCTCCCGTGGCGAAACGGCAACTGATCGCTCTCGGACTCGGCTACAAGCACGAGACCGCCGACCTCGACGGGGACTCGACCTCTGCCGCCGCTCAAAAATTGGGCAGCGCTCGAATCTGGCTTGGCCTCAACAGCTTGCGCGAGTTATCCACAAGCCCTCCCACAACCCTGTCCCGATCGGCTGGGGACAAGCTCGAAAGGCTCTGGCGGAGCTCGCTGGTGTGACGTGCCGCGGAGGGCGCTGTCATCCGAACGTCAGTAGCCGACCCGTGGCTGCCGTTGAGCTTTGTTGAAAGCTGTCGTTCAATATGCTGCTTCAGCGGACGGCAAACCGCCCAGCAGTTTGACGATCCGCTGCAAGCAGCTGTTAGGTCTTTTTCTTTGGATGGTGGTCGATCAGTATTCTGAAGTCGGTTCCAACGTCTAACTTAACCTTTTCTGTGAGAAACTTCAGTAGGGTCTGTTCAAAGTCACTCTGCGACATTGGTCGGGCAGACGGTTGTGCCCTCTGAAATTGAGCCATTGCGTAAGCTCTATAGATTGGATCGGAGAAAGAGTAAAGACCAGAATTGGAATCAAATCGGAGAATCCCTCCATACTCAGGCGTGCAGAGCTTAGGGAGTAAGTATTTAAGGTTCGCCTCCGGATATCTTGGTTCCGTACGCTGTATTCTACGATGAATATCAGATCGTGCAGCTCCCAATTCACCGAGGCCACTTAATGCATCCAGTATGAGATGCGCATTTGCATACTGCGTCTTGCGCCGTTGTTTTAGCGCCTTGTCGAATGCGCTCTTGATGCTATCGGATGCCTCTTCGACGTACATTCTTACCGCGTCTTCGCAATGCTTTTTAGTTAGCTCAATCGGAGGCCCTTCTACGGTAGTCATTACGCCAGCCGCGTTGCACATATTCAAACAAAGATGATGACAGACGGACGCCAGTCCGTTCGAGTGGCGTGCAACAAGACGCTTGATATCTGGGCTGAACTTGACGTTCAAAGCCGACTCACCTTTTTCAATAATTGCGGCAATTTCTTGTTCCGTCATGACTGAAACTTGAATTTCTGCAACCCTGTTGCGCATTTCCGGGTCGTAGTCAACTACCTGTCTAGCGGTATCTACCGCTCCTAAGGCAATAATCTTTAAATCCTGATACTCATCGGACAGATCCATGAATACTTTCATGAGTTGAGAAAGACGCTCCTTCTCCCCCTCATCAATTTTGTGAAAGTCCTCAAGAACCCAACATGCTTTCTGAGCACCCAGAAATCGGCCCAACGTTTGTGGCGTCAGCTGCGGCGGGAGAATTCTGCTCTGCTTCTCAGATTCATCTTTAGATGAGGAGGCTGTTATCTTGGCCTGCAGCATCTTGTACGTGGCGCCAAGATCTATTCCGGTCGTCGTTTTCAGGACTGTCTGCCGCTCCTGAGTATAGTACGGGGCCAGCTGGTCAAATGCATCGAGAACGAGCTGCTCGAATTTAAGCCCTTTCATGCACCGTGTCGTGATGTGATGCTCGTAGAGTTGATTTAGCTTGTTGACCAGGAGCGTAGTCTTACCCGTTCCGGAATGTCCGTAAACTACGATCTGCTTCCCCGGCGTAGTGAGAGAATTCACTAGCTTATCGTTAACAGAGTCGCGCTCAACAAACGCAATTCGTGCAGGCTTTGTCGGTGTAAAGACGTCTCGAGTCTGATGCATTTCCATGGTTTGAGAGATCGCGATGTAATAGCTAACTTTTTTGGGCAACAGTTCTTCCGCGTAATATCGGAATGCCTGATAAAGTGCTCTGCACGTTACTATTTTGAATCAGAGACTACGCGCAACACAGAATGACCGGTCCGGAAAAGCAGAAGCCGTCGGCCTTGCGTGTTGATGCTACCAATATGACATACAGGCCGTTAGCATACCTCCTCGCCCGAGCGGCCGCTAGCTGGATCAGCAGGTGACTGGCAGCTTCTGGCCGGCCTGAGACTTTCGGCTCCTTCTGCGCGGGGATGCTGCGAACGGACTGCGACCGTCTCAACCCGACCCAGAGCCGTCATCGGCGCCTGAGGAAAGCCGTCGTCGGAATTCATGTTGAGGGGCGCGCCCCTCGACCGCCGCTTTATGCCAAAGGCTTTAACCCGAAAGGTCAAATATCGTTGGGAGCTTGAGCAACCCTGCTTGGACGGCGGTAAGAAATGCAATCACCAATGTCAACCACATGATCTTACGTTGAGTTTTTACACTCTCTGTGTGCTTTCGCTCCTGCTCCTCGTATTCTTCAATTGCACGAAGCGCATTGCCAGTAACTTCATAGCCACCATTTAACTCCCTCAGTTCGCCTGTATCTACAAGAGATCGAAGATAGAATCTCAGTTTGAGGCGTTGTGAATCACGATCAGGATGAAATACCCACTTTATAGTGTAAAGCGCAGTCATTAAATCAATCGTGTCCCTGATCGGGGAGCCCTCAAGATGCCTATCCACAAGGAAGCGCAATAGGTCAATTCGCTGCTTTGTAATGAGTTTTTTCTTGTTGAAGAAATACTGGTCAACTCTCGAAAAGAAGCGGTTAGTGTGGATCTTGATATAAGGTCAGAAAAATATCCGACCTATGGCCAAGTCGAGAATGCCAGAGTAGCTGATATCGGACAGGCCATAATAGTGCGCGACGAAAACACCGCGAGGGTCTATATCGGAAAGCTCAATACTTCGCTTAATCGCGTATCGCTCACCGGTCCACTCTAGGCCGTGAAGTCTCGATCCCGAAAGAGCGGACACGAGAAAGTATGGTTCACCGAACCGGTCAATGGAAACACTGAAGCAATTGACTCTTTTGCCATCTTCGCCGGAACGAGGAATGGGTGGCTCGCATGCACGTTCTAGTGCGCGACTAAGAAATACTCGGCACAGCAGAGCTTCAAGGGCTCTCATGGACGGGCATAAAGTGCGAGGTTGCCGGACGCCACGAATCGCACCTTATTAAAGCCCCGTCGCGCTCGATCCATCGCTTCCAAGGTGACACTCTGTGATATTCGAAAACGAATACTTCAGCATAATGAATCCGCCGTTTCTTGCCTCTACAGTTCTCAGCCTTATTTTCTCCACTCCTTCATGCTTTTTGTTTTTCGGGTTAAGTAACCAAGCATATTCACGTTGCGTTATCTTGGCCGCGCCAAACATTAACTGTTGGCCTGCTAGAATCTTAGGCGGCTCACTCGGAAGGTGTTTCCCATAGATCTTTACAAGTTGCTCCTTAATTTTCTCCAGTTGCTCCTGAAGACTATTGTTATCCTTCAGTCCAGGTGGGGTGTGTGCGGATATCTCGCAAACACCGAGTGCAGGACTCACGAAAGCGAAGTAGCTTCCGAAATTTTCGTTTTTTACAGGGGGATCAACTATGTATAGATCGTCACCCATATCTTCAATGACTTTTAGCTTACTTAAAGCGACCCCCATCTCCACGCCAAAAGGAGCCGCTTGACTGATTCCTATATTGCCAAACGCGAAAAACGACAGAGCAAGCAAGTTGAAAAAGCACCTTAGTTTGAACTTGAGCAGCACCGCGGTCCTCCTATGACATCTTCTTAGTATTTATTCACTCTTGGCTGTCTCGCAAACAACCAACCCTGTGATTCTCAGCGCATGGCCAGCAATAAAAATCGGGGATTTGCGACTCCAATGGCTCCATACGTTTATTCTCAAATTATTTGAATTGGAGAAGTCGACGATGGCGTTGTTGTTATGCAAGAAAATCCACTTGTCCCCATAGCCCGCCCTGTGTAATTGACTGAGGTCGACAACGGGCTCTCTTGAACCTGCGAATAATATTCCAACAACAAGACCTGCATAATCGAGGATTGCGGATCCAGATGCTCCGGGGTAAGCGTCCATCCTCATCCTGTTGATATAAGGAAATTCATTGGGAGACAACCAACGCTGAATCTGCCCCCACCGTGTGTAGGGTTCGAATTTACGCTCTAGGGGCGATGAGTACCCGCTGGAAAAAACATCTTCAGTTTCCTCTGGGACCGATACATGTTTCTCGTCGACTGTTCTTATTGCACCGAAAGCGTCATTCTTATAACTGATCTTTATTGCAGCCAAGTCATATTCATGACTTTTTGCAAGTATTTTAGCTTTATTCAGCTTGCCATCGTGAGTCTTCACGACCACTGAGTTCGGATCGCAACTTTCAATTACATGCCTGTTTGTGAACATTTCACCTTCGCTGTTGTAGAAGAAGGCCGTTCCAAATGCAATATTTAATTTATCGGCATTTTGGATCTCTGCGAGGCCTTTTGATATGGCGCTTTTGCTTAAAACTGAGAGTAAAATTAATGCACAAGTTATTAGAATATTGAATGCCATGCCTTTATCTTGACCTCTCAGTTTCGAGTTAGTGTTCTTCAATTACTGGACATTTTCAGCATAGCGCATCTGCTCGTAGATGTCCGCTTACGGGCTCGTCCGAGACGGCAGGTGATGGCCGGACTAAGACCTCCAGGGCCGAACCCCGCAGCACCTCGGAAGGCCAGCCACGACCGTCTCAGGACGACCCGTTTCTGCCGTCGAGCTTTGGGGAAAGCTGTCGTTAACGCCTGGGATCAGCGGCCGATCTGGAGGCGCACCGCACCGGGAAAACAGTCTGCTGGAGCTCCTTGTTAGCCCTCATTGTTCTTGCGCTTCGCATCCCCGTGTCCTTGATGCTGCGAAAGAGGTTCCTCGCAGTGATGAATGACATCTCCGGTCTCGTAATCGGTAATTTTCTCAAAGTAGTAGTCTTTGTCTCTGTCGATGACTCGCTGCCGGTGCACATGCTTTCCGCAGCTGTAGGAATAATCGGGCATCGACAGGTCCTCGACGTATGGCTTCTTTTCACCGGGCCGTTTTGCCTTCAAGCCGAATCCGTCTCGGGCCACAATCGTTTCGGTTATTGAAACGTTGTGAATGCGCTTTGTGCTCCCGCACGCATTACAGGGCTTTCTCATCTCCGATGCGTCCGCATGATCGTCGACTGGGGCTCCGCAGTCCGCACACTCGGTAGTCTCATGTATTTCGGTCATAGAGCTAACAGGCTGATGGAAAAGCCGGCGATGCCGCGCCAGCACTGAGGTTCAGGTCGACTTCCATCGTGCCATCGCTTTTTCCGGGACACCGCCCCGCCGTTGAACTTGTGGGCGAGGTGTCCTTCAACGTTCGAGCTGAGCGTGCGCCAACGCCAGTGGCGATGGAGCTCACTGCAACGTGATGCGGATGCGAAGACCACGCTCGTAATTCATACCCCGCCAAATCATAAAGTGCCCGCATCCTCTTTGCTCTGTGCGGAGAACTCAAGGGTCAGGTCTTTCGTTTGCTCATCCATGATTTACTGAAATCGCCCCCTTCCTGCCGTTGAGCCTTGAGGAAAGTTGTCGTTTAACCTTCGCGTTGAGCGGCGCGCCGCGTCCCAGCGCGTCTGCACTCGAACGCGTGGTTAGGCGGGCTGACCTTGGCAGGGTTCACTTGCAACGTCCCCAGCTCTGAAGTGCAGTTCCGGTAGTGCGCCCCCCAAAACGAATTGAACGTAACCTCGAAATAGAATGGAGGGTTAGGCTCCGTGGACTATTCGGGCCTAATGACCTGAAGCAATTCTTGAACTACGGCTTTAACACCTCGGGAAGAGGGAACTGCCAAGCGATCCGCAAGCATAGGCGAATGGCTACGAACCTCCTGTGCAGTGATGTCATGCCAAACGGGAAGAACGACCTTTGATCCATCTTCTTCCTTCGAAACAAGGCCATCAAGTTCTCTTTGGGGCCATTCTTTCGCTAGGAATGCCTTGCTGATGATGACGATCCCATACTGCGATTTTGCGAGGCCTCTTTCGATGGAGCGTCTCAGCCCGTCTCCTACTCTCAGTGTTGCTTCGTCATACCAGACACTGATCCCGCTTTCTCTTAGTGCATCTACTAGTGGTCGAACAAATGACTCCTTGTCCTCCGAGGCATGCGACACGAATACATCCCAGGTCCGTGTAGTTTGCGAATTCGCAGCACGGACAGCCATGTTTGCCGGAAGCGTAGAGCTTTGTATGGGGCTCTCGGGTTTCTGAACCTCCGGGATTCCAAGCAGGGAGGAGAGGCTATCGTGTTTTGTCAGCCGAGATCGTCGATCCGCGATGACGGAGGCAATTTGGCTTCTAAGTTGCGAACTGTAGCCTTCCAGGTCTCGCGCTTGGCTATTGAGGAAGAACTCGATGTCGTTGAGCCTGCGTTCCAGCGCTGCCTTGATTTGGTCAAGCGGTTCGTCAGAAGGTTGCTTGAACGCCAAATCGAGTTCGCCAGTACCGCTCCCTTGGTCAAAGTGGATGGTTCCCTTCGGGCTAGAGAGTTGGAAGGAACTTGGCTGCAAGTACCAAAGTTCTTTGTCGCCGGTGAACGGAACCGAGACAATTACCTTGATTCCCGGAATAAATACTGGCTTACTACGGTCGAAAACAGCTCGCCTGGGATCCCCACGAACATCGATTTGAGTTTCTTCACGCACCATTTTCGCGCCGGCACGATTCAGTGACAAAGGAACAATCTGCAGTTCTGGCGTAAGTTCGTCAACCAATTCCGCGTCAGACCTGGCTCGGATGACACTCTCGGCAATCAGTTGAACTCGCTTTTCGATGTTTGCGGAGTGGGCGCGCAGCGCGTCTGACAAATTCGCGCGGGCGAAGAGCGAGGTTTGGTCGGTGTTTGTGCGCATGTTACAGATGTGAGTTTTGGATGCCTAACGTTCGATTGGGACTCAGCGCAGAGACGAGCGCGGCCGCCTAAGTGCTGGCAGCAGGACGAATGAGCGAAGCGACATTAGAGCGGCGGTGGCAATGTCTGGATCGAGTGTGTCGTTCATGAGATTCAACGCCAAGCTAAGGAGCATGCAGTGAAACGGGCGCCCCTTTGAGTGATGCGTTATGCACCAGGTGCTTCATCCCGAAGCCTCCTTGTATCGGACATCCACCATTCACACATGTCCCAGCAATCTAGCGTAGTTGCGTCGTTCCCCATGCTACGCCTGATCTCAAGTAGAAATGTTCCTAAAAGCCTCATCATTTCTCGCAGCTGATTGTGGTGCGGATCTGCCGCCAGATTATCTCCAATGTTGTAGAAATACTGCATAAGATCGTTGTAGGCATTTACTACAGGATCAGAACCGAGGAGAGAAAGCTTGAAACCAAACTCACGGTACTCAAGCGATAGCATCTTTGCTGTCGCAAGTTCGTTTTTATCTTTACCCTTGTTTCGCTTGTCAGACGCCCATGCCGCGTCCGACATTAGAAGCATGACGAATGGCTCGAGGATCTTGTTGTAAATAGAGACTCGGTCCTCGCGGAGCTGGTTCTCAAGGTCAATTCGCCTTTCAATTCCAGCCTTCACTCGCCACCCGACAGCGGAAAGTACCAGAACTAGCAAGGGAGTGGCGATGCTTCCAATTGCGGTGATGTAGTCGAGCCAGGTCTTCGCTTCCATTGGTTGCAACGTCCCCCGTGATGCATAACGACATAGTAGGGTGATTCGACTCATCCAGTACATAGGCAGCTAGCATACCGACTCGCCCGGATGGCCGCTATCCGAAGTGGGTGCCCACTGACGGCTCATGGCCGGACTAAGACCTCCAGGGCCGAACCCCGCAGCACCTCGGAAGGCCAGCCACGACCGTCTCAGGACGACCCGTTGCTGCCAATGAGCTTCCAGGGAAGCGGCGACCCAACCCTGAAGTTAAGTTGCCCCCTCTGGAGCGGAGACGGAAGAACCCATCGGCTGGCGCGTATTGTTCGGCATAAGCATCGGGATGCGGTCCTTTTCCGGAACCTTCTTCATGAGGCTCTTGAGTCGCTCCAGCGATATTTGGTACTGCCCGTTGCTTGGCGCTGGTTTGCACTCCAGTTGTTCCCAGACGAGGCTACCAGGGCCATTGTAGACTTCTTGGAAACCTCCCCGCTTATTCAGCTTGAGAACCAATAAGTGCTCTGGTGCGCACCGAAGGGCAACTCGTCGGCCTTGGGTCGCTTTGATTTCGACCCTCTTCTCGCCTTTCAACGCATCCACGCCCTGCGTAGAGGCTGGCAGTAGATCCAATCCGTAGTGGTGTGCAGCCAGGCATTCACCAAGGCTCCCGACGAGATGACCATCTGGAGTGAAGTGCCTGCCGGGAAACATTTTTTCCAATTCGTGAACGACACTGTAAAGCTCTTCTACTAGCTTAGAAAGTTGTTCCCCATCCACCCAGACTACCTCCATTACCAGCTTTATTTTCCAGCAACAGTACTGCTGCTTAAAATAGTTAAAGGTCAAACACCGCAATCTCCGGCCGCGCAAACAACCGCAGCGGCAGCACTGATGTACCCAGCCCCCGCGACACATACAGCGGACACGCCGCCGTCTCGTACCGCCCTGCCACGAACGGGCCACTGCCAGGAGGCAATGGCCCAAACGCCCAGCCGAACAGCGTGACTTGGCCGCCGTGGGTGTGGCCTGACAAACACAAGTCGAACGCTTTGTTGGTCAGCCCTACATCCGCAGATTTCGACGCAAAGAACCCGGGGGAATGCTGGACCAAGATCGTGAGCTCCGCAGCAGCTACCCCCGGGCCCCGAATGGCGAGATCGAGGTGCGGAGTCCCCGCCGTCGCGTCATCAAGGCCAACCAGTCGAACCGGGCGACCATCAACCAGGAATTGTGTCGTGGCATTCACGAGCAACGCCACCTTGTGATCTCGATAGAGCTTCTGCAACTGCTCTAGGGACACATTGCCCCAGTGCTCCCAGTTGCCCAACACGGCGACGGCGTGCGGCACATCGAATTGCGATAGCAGCGTGCGTAAGGCTGGTAGATCACTAGGCTCATCGATCACGTCACCGGCCAGGATGAGGATGTCCGGGCGCACCTCGCGCAGTTGCTCGATGACGACACGCTCGCGGTAACCGATACCGTCAAGATGAAGATCAGACAGCACGGCGATGCGGATTGGCGGCCGACCGGCAGAACTCTCACCGAGGTACGTCACCTCGACCCAACTAGGCTCAACCAGCAAGGTGTAGAGAAGCACGCACGACAACAGCGCAGTCAGAGCAAACCCCATCCGCCGCATGAGCCGTTCAGTGTATTTGCGCATGCGTGCGCCGCACCCTGAGGTGGTCGATTAGCAAAAACACCGCGAGATAAGCCAAGGGGTAAAAGAACCGAACATCGCCGTATGAGCCAAGCTGGACTTCGCACAGCCCCATTTCATCTTGATCGAAGAGTTGGTGGTTGCACGCTCTCTGGGTCATGTCGGGATATGACAATATCGTCGGGGGCAGAGAGAGCAAGAACATGTGCACGGACGCGATGACAAAGATCATGACCATCGCAACTCGCGAGCGCATGAATTCACGCCCCATGACGATCCAACCCGACAGATAGGCCAAGGCTCCAGCCAAGCCGCCAACGATGAGGTGACTGGCTAACCGGAGAGGGTGCCACCAGTCGCTCGCACACCAATCGACATAGTTGTAGAAATCGAGATAGCGCTTTTCGAACTCCTGGGACCGATACATCAGTGCCTCTGGGCAGTAGTTCTCGAAGGCAAACACCCGCACATCCATAGCCAAATAGACCAACTTCCCATAGAGGAAAATCAGCAGGAAGAACCAAAAAGCACGTCGCAATGAAATCATCATCGGGGCCGGCTTAAAACAATTAGCATAATCTATCACTCAGATGACCGCTATCCGGCTTGGTGGTCAATGACGGCTACTGGCCGGACTGAGACCTCCGACCCCATCTGCTCGCGTACGCTACGAGCTGGCCGATGACAGCCCCTGAAACGGGCTCAATTACCCGACAGCGCCGCCTGAACGGCCGCCGCAGCATGAAGCCCTGTCGTATCAAACAGCGGCACAGCGGCGTCCTCTGCGCCCACCAGCATCGATATCTCCGTACATCCCAGAATTACACCCTGCGCGCCTTGCGCGACCAGACGTTGGATCACATCGCGATACGCCCGGCGCGACGCCTCCTCGACGCGTCCCAGGCACAACTCCTCATAGATCACCCGATGAACCAGCGCGCGGTCATCATCGCCCGGGATGACGACGTCGATGCCTTGGCGATCGGTCAGCCGGGCACGGTAGAAGTCTTGCTCCATGGTGAAACGCGTTCCCAGGAGCCCGACACAGGACAAGCCCGCCTGGCGGATCGCTGTCGCCGTGGGATCGGCGATATGCAGTAGCGGGATCGCCACCGCGGCCTCGATGGCCGGCGCCACCTTATGCATCGTGTTCGTACACAGGACGACAAGATCGGCCCCAGCCCGCTCCAGCGCCCGCGCTCCATCTGCCAGCAGCGCGCCAGCCTCATCCCAATCGCCACGGTGCTGCAGTCGCTCGATCTCCGCAAAATCGACGCTGTAGAGCACGATCTTCGCCGAATGCAGACCACCCAGCCGGGCCTTTACCGCCTCGTTGATCAGGCGGTAGTAAGGCACGGTGGACTCCCAGCTCATGCCACCGATGAGACCGATAACTTTCATGAGGACGCCGCCGTCAATGGAGATGAGCGACAGATGATGCCATGGTGATCGTCGGTAGAGTCACCCCTTGGCACGTACCCAGCGCCTTCCCCGGCTTCTCGTGAGCATCGTGCAGTCGGCTCGCAGCGCTCTTGTCCCTGGCGTTAAAACCGGCGCATCGCAGACTTCGCGTTGCTACACGCCCTACCCGCGAGCCGTTCTGAACCACCCCGATATCGGCAGTTGTCCACAACAGCCCCTTGGTAGAAATAAGGTAGAAATAGGTAGACGGTCATTTGCGGCCCTGAATCCCAGTGCTGGCGCGGGTTCCAGAGAGGGGGGAGGAACGCTATCCCGATAAAACGGAACGCTATCCCGACGAAGCGGAACGCTATCCCGATCGAAGTGGAACGCTATCCCGATGCGCGAGCTCGAGTTATCCACAGGACGAGCTGAGCGTTGCCGCGCCTACCGACGTCAATTTCTCCACGCGAGATGACGCCGACCCGCTTGAGCTCCTCCGCGGCCGCCGCCACCGCCTCCCTGAACTTCCGCATCGGACTGGCGTACTGCATCTTGTCTTTCAGCCAAGACATCGCATAGGCCTGCACGGGGTCGGCCGACGCCGCAATCAGACGCTGAAGCGCCTTGGCCATGTCCTGCCCGCGACCGATCTGCAGGCGCTTGTTCCAGTCGATGAGGGCGAACTCCTGGTTCTCGAAAAGCTGACGCCAGCGCGGGTCAAGCGTGACCGTGTAGCGCTCGTTGTCGGCGTCGTAGTCGAGGTCGGCAACGATGCGGAAAGCCTTGGTGTCTCCAACACAGTACTTGGTGGATCCGTCCTGCCGCTTCACCTCGATGATGAAGCTGGCCTTGTAGAAGGCCTTCATCACCCGATGCAGCCACTCGTAGTCGTGCTTGCCAGTGCTGCGCCCGATCGCGCGCAGGAACGCCGCCCGGTTGATCCGAATGGGAACGCCAAGAGGGATGCAGCGTGCCTCATAAATCAGCTGCAGCGCGACGTCCGCCTGGGATTCGTCGAGTTGCTCACCGGTGTAGGTCAGCACGACGTCGGATCGCGTGATGAGCGGCTCCTCGTTGTAGAAACGCTTGCGCCCCCGGGCAACGGGGGCGAAGAGGCTGGAGCGGGCGATGTGGTTCGGCATGGCTCGTACGAAGGCCTCCATGCCGGGCAGGAAGAGCTGGACGGGCTCAGCCGCCGCCCGGTGCTCCATTCGCATGCGCGCCACCTTGGCACGTTCCTGCAGCTTCGACATGGTCTCGGCAAGGCCATGCCCCGACGCGGAAGGGGCAAGGGTCGGAAGGGCCGGCTGAGGACAGCTCGCCTTTCTCTCGGTCGCGGTTCGCATCGCTCACGCCCGCGCGGACGATGAGACTCCTCTACCGGGCCCGGACGCCTGGAGCTGCCGCTGCCGGGCGAGTTGCTCCGCCTTCGTCGGACGCCCGCGTCTGGGCTTGTGATCGTCGAACGCCACAGGCAGCCGCTGGGGCGAGGTCACGCCCTCAACGTGCTCGGCGAGCCAGTTCTCGACGTCCTCGACACGCCAGAGCAGGCGTTTGGTGCCGGGCAGCCGGCAGATCGGCGGAAGGGACTGGGGATTGCGGGTGGCATCGCTGCGGATGCTGGCGACGGATTTGTGCAGGTACTGGGACAGCTGATCTACGGTCAGAAGGGCCTTCATGGGCGAACGTCTCCGAAACCGACCGGCCGAAGCCGGTCATGTCGGATGAGTCCGCGGTTCCGTATCCAGCTCAGTTGACCGGAGATTTACGCCCAGTGCCACTGCAGCCAACTTTGCAACAAGCCAAACACGGCGGGGTTATCCCCCATGGTGCCCTCGCTCTCCTGGGGAGCGCAGCCAAACCGGCCTCATCACAACATCCGGCGGGGCGCTACCAGGCGATGCCTGTCGGCATCCTTTCCTACCTCTCCTCCGATCCGCTTACGGAGGCGGCCGCTGAACAGTCCGTGGCTTTCGCTTGTTGGGCAAGGTTCAGCTTGCAAGGCTCCTTGTACCCTTTGCTTTTTTCTCGAAGCCGTTCACAACGTCCTCAGCGCGAGTGGCGCTATCCTACAACGCGTTCTTGCGCAGTGTCACGCAGTGCATGACTGTGGCAAGCCCGGTCTTTGCCACAAATTTGCCACACTGAGGTCGCAAAAACCTGCCATACAAAGCAAAACAGCGCATCACACTGCAAAGTGTAATGCGCTGTTTTTACTAGGAATTCTTGGTGGACCGAAGGAGGATCGAACTCCCGACCTCTGCATTGCGAACGCAGCGCTCTCCCAGCTGAGCTATCGGCCCTAGAAGAGCCGGCATTATAGAGAGCGGACGATCGAAATGGAAGCCCCATCCCTGCTTCCCATGGGGGCTCCACGACCTTTCCGCCGCGACCGGCGGAGCGGGCTCGCGCCTACGTCTCGGCGCCGCCAGAGCCAACTGCCGCGCGGCCAAGGCGGTCGGCGACAGCGCGCCACCCGGGACCGCCGGGCAGCGCCTCGATCAGGATGAAATCGGCGCCGACGGCGTCGAGCGCGCGCAGGCTGGCGTACAGGCCCTGGGCGTAGGCGGCAGGTTCGACCGGCAGGCTGCGCCAGGTCAGGCGGGCATCGCGCGGGTCGGGCGTGGAGTGGGCGAGCACGGCGACGCGACTGCCCTCGCCGGCGAGTGCGGCGGCTTCGTCGGCGAGCAGCGCGGGTTCGACCAGGCGCAGCGGGGTGCGCGGAGCGTAGTGGGCGGCGAGCGCGCCAGAGACTCGCGGGGCGGGCTTGGCGGCATCGGCTGAGGCAGGCGCAACCACGTCATTGCCCACGACAGCTGCAGCACCTGCACGTTCATGCCCGGCAGCCGTCTCATCGGCCTTCGGTAGGGCCTCACCCCGCACCCGCGGCCGGCGGCCGATGACGCGCGCGATCTCCTCGGGGCCGATCGCCCCTGGGCGCAAGATCTCCGGCACATCGCGCGAGAAGTCCAGAATGGTGGATTCGATGCCGACCTCGCAGGCGCCACCGTCTAGGATCATGGCCACACGTTCGCCCAGCTCTTCGCGCACATGTGCCGCGGTGGTCGGGCTGATGCGGCCGAAACGGTTGGCGCTGGGCGCAGCCAGACCGCCGTCGAAAGCACGCAGCAGCGCAAGCGCCACAGGGTGCGAGGGTACGCGCAGGCCGACCGTGTCCTGGCCACCGGTGACCTCATCGGGCACGTCCGGCGAACGCTTGAGGATCAAGGTCAGCGGGCCGGGCCAGAACGCACGCGCGAGCGCGAGCGCATCCTTGGGGATCGCAGCAGCCCATTGCGGCAGATGATCGGCCGAGGGCAGATGCACGATCAGCGGATGATCGGCGGGGCGTCCCTTGGCGGCGAAGATCCTGCCGACGGCCTGCACGTCGAGCGCATCGGCCGCCAGGCCATAGACGGTTTCCGTCGGCATGCCGACGATGTCACCTGCGCGCAGCAGCGCGACAGCCTCGGCAATCGACGCCGCCGTGGCGGACTCGATACGGCCGCGCGGCCCAGCCCCGGACGTGGTCATCGGCCCGTGCTCACTCGTCGCGGATGCCGATCGCGGCACGTGCGGCGAGGGCGTGCCCGAGTACGGCCTCGGCATTGGCCCCCGTCACCACGAAGTGGCCCATCTTGCGCCCCGGGCGGGCGTGATGCTTGCCGTACAGGTGCAGGCGCAGGCCGGGCACGGCATGCAGCACCGACCAGTCGGGCTCGCGGTAGGTGCCGTGGCCCTTGCCGTCCTCGTACCACAGCTCGCCAAGCAGATTGACCATGACCGCCGCGGAATGCTGGCGCGGCGTGGCCAGCGGCAAGCCGCACAGCGCCCTCACCTGTTGTTCGTACTGGCTGACATCACAGGCGTCGATGGTGTGGTGGCCGCTGTTGTGCGGGCGCGGCGCCATCTCGTTGACGAACAGCTCGCCACGACATACGAAGAACTCCACCCCGAGCGTGCCGACGTAACCGAGCTTGTCGGCGATGCGCTCGGCGATTGCCTGGGCGTTGTCCCTCAGACAGGCCGACGCCTGCGCCGGCGCGATGGTGACGTCGAGGATGCCGTTGCGGTGGCGGTTCTCGCCGGTCGGGAAGCAGCGCACGTTACCCGCCTCGTCACGCGCCAGCACCACCGACACCTCAAAGTCCAGCGTCAGCATCTTCTCCAGCACGCAGGGTTCGCCCTTGAAGTGCTGGAAGGCGGCCACTGCCTCGTCGCGGTCGGCAACGCGGGCCTGGCCCTTGCCGTCGTAGCCGAAGCGCGCCACCTTGAGCACGGCGGGGAACAGGCCGGCGTTGGCATTGCGGATGTCGTCCTCGCTGCGGATTGCGGCAAAGGGGCCGTGCGGCAAGCCGTTGTCGGCCAGGAAGCTCTTCTCGGCGATGCGGTTCTGGCATACCGCCACCGCGCTCGCCGCCGGGTGCACCGGGATGAACTTGGTCAGGTAGTCCAGGGTGTCGGCGGGGACGTTCTCGAACTCGGTGGTCACCGCAGCGCATTCGTTGCCGAGGGTGTCGAGCGCAACATAGTCGTCGTAGGCGGCGACCAGATGGCGGTCGGCGACGAGGCCGGCCGGGCTGTGAGGGTCGGGGTCGAGCACCCAGACCTTGTAGCCCAGCTCGTGCGCGGCCGAAACGAAAAAGCGGCCGAGCTGGCCGCCGCCGAGCATGCCAAGGGTGGCAGGCGGGAGGATCATGATGCGGCTCTCAATCCAGGGTCATGTCGAGCACCGCCTGGGTCTGGCGGGCACGGAAGTCGGCAAGTTTCTGCGCCAGCACGGCGTCCTCGACCGCGAGCAGCGCCACCGCGAACAGACCGGCATTGGCTGCGCCCGCCTCGCCGATAGCGAAGGTGGCGACCGGGATGCCCTTGGGCATCTGCACGATGGAGAGCAGCGAATCCTGCCCCGACAGCGCCTTCGACTGCACCGGCACACCGAGCACCGGCAGCGTGGTCTTGGCCGCAACCATGCCCGGCAGGTGGGCCGCGCCGCCCGCGCCGGCGATGATGGCCTTGAGCCCGCGGCCGCGCGCGGCCTCGGCGTACTCGAACATCAGGTCGGGCGTGCGGTGGGCGGAGACGACCTTGGCCTCGTAGGCCACGCCGAAGTCTTCCAGCATCTTTGCAGCCGCCTTCATCGTGGGCCAGTCGGAGTTGGAGCCCATGATGATGCCGACGACGGGTTTGGTTTCGCTCATCTCACTGTCCTTATTTGCCAGCGGCGCGCTCAGCGGAAATCACGGTGTTCTCGAGCAGCATGGTGATCGTCATCGGGCCCACGCCGCCCGGCACCGGGGTGATGGCACCGGCCACGGTCTTGGCCGAGTCGAAATCCACGTCGCCGCACAGCTTGCCGGCGTCGGGGCCGTCCTGCAGGCGATTGATGCCGACGTCGATGACGGTGGCGCCAGGCTTGACCATGTCGCCAGTGACGAAGCGCGGCTTGCCGATGGCCGCGACCAGGATGTCGGCGCGGCGGGTGTGGAAGGCCAGATCCTTCGTCCTCGAGTGGCAGACGGTGACAGTGGCACCAGCGTTGGTCAGCAGCATCGCCATCGGCTTGCCGACGATGTTCGAACGTCCGATCACCACGGCCTCTGCGCCCTGCACTGTCGTGCCGGTGCTCTCGAGCATCTTCATGACGCCATGCGGCGTGCAGGGAATGAAGGCTTCGCGGTTCTGCGACAGGCGGCCAACGTTCTCCGCATGGAAGCCATCGACATCCTTCTTGATATCGATCGCTTCGAGCACGGCCGTCTCATCCAGATGCCTGGGCAGCGGCAGCTGCACGAGAATGCCGTGCACCGACGGGTCGGCGTTGAGTTCGGCGAGCCTGGCCATCACCTCGTCCTGGGTGGCCGTTTCGGGGTAATCGAAGCGCAGCGAGCGGATGCCGGCCTTCTCGCAACCCGCAACCTTGTTACGCACATAGACTGCGGAGGCCGGATCCCCTCCTACCAGAATGACCGCCAGGCAAGGTTGTACACCACGCGCCGTCAATGCTGCAGCGCGTTCAGCGATTTCGCCACGAACCTGCGCCGAGAGCGCGTTGCCGTCGATGATGCGAGCGGTCATCGGTAGAGCCCCTAAAAAACCGGGGATTTTACAGCATCACGCGCCGCCCGCGCTCGCTTGCCCAGCGTCTTCGGACTGGCGAGTGCGCTGGCTTCTCAGCGTATCAGGCCCAGCGCGGGGCATTTGAGGCCGATTGCGGTGATCACGCCCTTGTCCGTCATCTCGCGCACGGTCAGCGTGAAGGCGCCGATCTGCACCCGGTCGCCGACCACGGCGGCGCGGCCAAGGCGGTGCTCGAGCAAAGTGCCCACCGGTTTCACGCGCTCGTCGGCGCCGATGTCGAGCCCATAGGCATCGGCCAGATCGCTCGCCAGGCAGGACGGATCGACGACGAACTCGCCGAAGAAGCTGGCATTGGCCGACAGTTCGCCGCCCGTGCCCCCGAACACCCTGGCGATGCGCTCGGCCAGTTCGTCGGGTGCGACGAACCACACGGAATCACCCGGGATCATGCGCGTATCCAGGGTGAGCCGGTGCAGATGCCCGCTGCGCACAAGTGCAACGCAGCGCACACCGATGCCCTCGAAGTCGTCGGCGACCTCGTCCGGATGCCTGCCCTCGGCACGCGAGCCTGCAGCGACGCGGTACTCCAGCAGGTCGACCGCAGCCTCCTCATCGACCCACACCTCGCGCTTGTCGCGCGGCTCATCGCGCGGCGGCACTTCCACCTTGAGCCAGCGCGCCGCCATCGGCACCGTCGCCCCCTGCACCAGCAATGACAGCAACACGACCGCAAAGGCGACATCGAACAGCAGGCGCGAATCCGGCACCCCCATCACCACAGGGAAGATCGCCAGCACGACCGGCACCGCACCGCGCAGGCCAACCCAGCTTACATACGCAAGCTCGTTGCGCTTGTAACGGAACGGCCACAAACCAATGGCAACCGCCAGCGGGCGCGCCACCAGCATCAGGAAGACGGCCATTGCCACCGACTCCCATGCGTGATCGAGCAGTTCGGACGGCACCACCAGCATTCCCAGCACCACGAACATGCCCGCCTGCGCGAGCCAGGCCAGGCCGTCCATGACACGCAGCACGTGCTCGGTAGCGTGGCTGCGCCGATTGCCGACCACGACCCCAGCGAGATAGACAGCCAGGAAGCCGCTGCCGTTGAGCAGGTTGGTCGCCGCAAAGACGAGCATGCCGCCGGACAGGATCAGCAGCGCATACAGCCCCTCGGGGAGACTGAGTCGAGCCATCAAGCGCGACAGCACCCAGCCCCCGGCCAGACCCAGTACCGCGCCGAGCCCAAGCTGGGTCGTCAGCAACCAGGCGAAACCACCGACGCTGGCCGACTCCGGCTGCAGCAACATGCCGACCAGGGCGGTCACGAGCAGGATCGCCATCGGATCGTTGGCGCCGGACTCGATCTCGAGCGTTGCCTGCACGCGTTCGTTGAGGCGTACGCCGCTATTGCGCAGCAACGCGAACACCGCAGCCGCATCGGTCGAACCCACGATGGCCGCAAGCAGCAAGCCCAGGCGCCAATCCACATCGAGCAGCCAGGTCGCGAAGACGCCAAGCAGTGCCGCCGTGCCAACCACCCCCCAGGTCGCCAGCACCGCCGCCGGCTTGAGCGCGACCCGGAAACTGCTGACCCGCGTGCGCAGGCCGCCATCGAGCAGGATGACGGCAAGCGCCGCCTGTCCGATCATCGACGCAAAGAAGAAGTCCTCGAAGACGATCCCGCCCGGCCCATCCTCGCCGGCCAGCATCCCCACCCCCAGGAACAGCAGCAGCAGGGGCAGGCCGAGGCGAGCCGACACGGTGCTGGCCAGAACGCTGATGAACAGCAGCAGGCCGGTGAGCAGGAAGAGTGCGTTGATGCCGGTCATTCGGACAGCCAGTGGTTAAGTTATGTATGGGGGTCGGCCAAGAGGCTACGGCCAGCGAGCCGCAGACATCACTCGCATGTCATTATGCGCACCATCTCGGGGGCTGCTTTGAGCAGCCTCTCAACGCAGAGTTCAGCGCGGAGCTAAAGAATCTACCGAGACAACGTGCTGGACAAGCTCGGCGAGCGAGTTGACCCCCATCTTTTCCATCACGCGCGCGCGATGGACCTCGACCGTCTTGATGCTGATCCCGAGCACGTCGGCGATCTGCTTGTTGAGCTTGCCGACGATGATCAGCTCGAGCACCTCGCGCTCGCGCTGAGTCAGGTGCTGCAGCCGACGCGAGGTATCGGCCTCGAGACGGCGCTTGCCGCGGCTGTCGCGCTCGAGCTGCAGGCACTGCTCGACCAGACGCAGCATGTCGCGCTCGCCGAAGGGCTTCTCGATGAAATCGACTGCCCCCTTCTTGAGCGCCGACACCGCCATCGGCACGTCGCCATGGCCGGTAATGAACACCACCGGCAAGCCACAGCGGCGACGCCCCAGTTCCTCGAACAGTTCCAGGCCGCTCATGCCTGGCATGCGCACGTCCAGCACGATGCAGCCGGTCATGTCGGGGTCGCATGCCGCAAGGAAGGACTCGGCCGACTCGTAGGCGACCACGTGGTAGCCATTGGCCTCGAGCATCCAGACGAGCGAATCGCGCAAGGCCTCGTCGTCATCGACGATGTGGACAATCTGGTCAGGCGCTGCGGGCAACTCGCTCACTCGCGATCTCCGTGGGCAGGATAAAGGAGAATATGGTACCGCCTTCGGGGTTGTCGTCGACAATCAAGCGGCCATCGTGGAACTCGACGATCGACCGGCAGATGTTCAGCCCCATGCCCATGCCCTCGGCCTTGGTCGTGTAGAAGGGGGTAAACAAGCGGCTGCGCCCCTCCTCGCTGATGCCGTGGCCCTGGTCGATGACGGCCACTTCGACCTGCCCCGGCCCGCAACCACGCACGCGCACCGTCAGCACGCGGCGTTCGGGAAGCGCGTCAGCCATCGCATCGATGCCGTTGCGGACAAGATTGAGCAGCACCTGCTCGATCATGATCCGGTCGGCGTACACCGCGGGCAGGCCGGGTTCGACAGCCGTCACGATGCGGATACCGGTGCGGCGGGCATCGATATCGGCAAAGCCGATGGCGTCTTCGAGGATATCGACGATGCTCACGGCCGCGCGCCGCGGCTCGCTCTTCTTAACGAACTCGCGCACGCGGCGGATGATCTTGCCCGCACGCTCGGCCTGGAAGCTGGCCTTCTGCATTGCCGCCAGGATGTCCTCCTGCTTCGCATTGCCCGCTTGCAGGCGGGTCACCGAACCGGCGCAGTAGTTGGCGATCGCCGAGAGCGGCTGGTTGAGCTCGTGCGCCAGCGTCGACGCCATTTCCCCCATGGTGATCAGGCGCGAGGTGCGCTGCAGGCGCTCTTCCTGCTGACGGGCCACCTCCGCCGTCTGCTTGCGGTCGGTGATGTCGGTGGCAATGCCCATGCGCACCACCCGCCCATCGACCCAGCGCGTGGCCTGCTCGCGCACGTGGTACCAGCGCCCCGACAGCGGGTGCTGCAGTTCGCCGTCGAAGAGTTCGCGCGGCAAGTCGGCCGGCGCCAGGTTGCGCGGATCGACACGGTAGTCACCGCGCTCGGGCTGTGGCACCGCCACTCCGCGCACCGTGCGGCCAACGGCGTCGAAACCGTGGATGCGCTTGAAGGCAAGGTTGGCGAACAGGATCTCGTCGGTGCGGGCATCGGCAACGAACACCGCCGCATCCAGGCCATCGAGCACCGCCTCGAAGCGCTCATGCGCGGCCTCGAGCGCGGCGCGTACGCGCTTGGGCTCGGTAATGTCGGTGATCGATGCCATCCAGCCGGTCTGCCGGCCCGTCAGGTCGATCAGCGGCGACAGGTAGAAGCGGGCATCGAAGCGCTCGCCATTCTTGCGCTGGATGCGCATCTCGAAACCGCTGCGCGGCGCCTGCCCGGACAGCGTCATCGCCAGGTTGCGCTCGCAGATCGCCAGCTGCTCGGGCGGCCAGTACGGGAACGGCGCCACCGTGCCGACCAGCTCGCTCTCCGCGAAGCCGACCATGCGGCAGAACGCCGAGTTCACGTAGATGATGCGCCCGCTCAGATCGATGGCGCGCAAGCCCGTGACGACCGAGTCCTCCATCGCCTTGCGGAACGCGGACTCGGCCCGCAGCGCATCCTCGGCCGCCTTGCGGCCGGTCACGTCGTGGGCCACCGCATACACCAGGCCCTCGCCACGTACCGGGTTCACGCTCCACGCCAGCCACTTGTAGCTGCCGTCCGCACAACGGCAACGGTTCTCGAAGCTCACCGGCTCGCCGCCTGCAAGCCGGCGCATGTTGTCGAGTGTGGACGCCACGTCCTCGGCATGCACGAAATCGATCATCAGGGCGCCGGGCAGCGTCGCCGGATCATGCCCGAGCACGCGCTCGAAAGCCGGATTGCAGCGGCGAAAGCGCCCCTCGAGATCGACGATGCACAACAGATCGAGCGACAGGTTGAACAAGCGGTCGCGCTCGCGCTCCACCTGGACGCGGCGCTGCATATGGCCGCGCAGCATCCAGAGACCCCAGAGCACAAGCAGCGACAGGCCAACGATGATGACCGCGGGCAAGGCGTGCATCACGTCGCCACCCGGCCTGAAGGCCATGGCCTGCAAGCGCATGCCGTTGCGTGGCGGCTCGAGGACGAGCTCGAGCGCAAGATGATGCTCGCGATCCGGCAACGCAGAACTGAGTGCCAGCGCAACACCATCGGTATCGAGTACGGCGAGCCGGTACTTCTCGGTGAACCAGTCCGGCACCAGCCGGCTGATCATACGCTCGACCGAGTAGGCCGCAACCAGAGCGCCGAAGAACTCGCCCTGGCGATGCACGGGCACGAAGACCTCGAGCACGGCGTCCCCGCGCGCATTCCGATACGCCGCCCCGTAGGTCAGCCGCGACGACAGCGCACTGTGCTGAAAGCCCTGCACCTGCGGCCCGAGCAGCGTGTCGCCGGCAAGCCAGTCGAGTGCATCGAACGGCGCCGTCCACCTCACCGCCTGGTCACGGCCCACCCAGGCGATGTTGGTGAGCGCAGGATTGACCGCCAGATGTTCGTTCGCGCGCTGCTGGAAGCCGTCGTGCTCAAGCGTGCCGGCTGCCATGTCTCGTGCCAGCTGCCCCAGGAACTCCTCCGTCCCGAGCACCACCCGACGGATGGCCTGCTCCGTCCATTGCAGGTCGCGTGCCAACGCACCGCGTTCGACATCGGACTCGCGCTGCTGCAGCAACCACACGAGCGCGAGCATCGACACCGCGAACAGCGTCACGACAACATAGGGGACAGCCCAGTACCAGCGTGGCGGCGCGGGGTCGGACGGCGGAGCATGCATGGGACTGGACGGGTGCAACGCACGTGGGATGAATCCTGCATTCTTGTCGATTGGCGCCCCAGCGGTCATCCGGTCTAACCCTTACCCACGCTGCGCGCACCACTGCAACCGCCAAGGCGGATCGCGACTGCGCCGCCACCGTCCGGGTTTTCGCCAATTTGTCCGCCGAGGCGCACTGCCTACAGTGAGTTCATGAGTTTGCCGATCGCGCAAAGGCGGCGCGCCCTTCTCGCCCGTGCACTAGTCCTGCTTTCGCTCGGTCGGGCGGGCGTCGGCGCTTGCCTGGCCGCCGCGCCCGCGACGCCCCTGCGCAGCACCCCGGGAGGTGAGCGCGAACCCATCCGCATCGGCGTCTCAGGCCCCTTTACCGGCCCCTCCGCACCAATGGGCCTGTCGATGCGCACCGGCATCCGTATCGCCGCAGCCGAGCTCAACGCCTCGGGGGGCATCCTGGGGCGCCGCATCCAGCTCCTGGAGGGCGACGACGAAGCAAGCAATGCGCTCGGCGCACGCATCGTGCGCGAGTTCATCAACCGCGACCGCATCGTCGCCGGGCTTGGCATCGTCAACACCGGCGTCGCGCTTGCCTGTCAGCGCCACTACCAGCTTGCACGCGTGCCGGTCATCACCTCGGTGGCAACCGGCTCGCTGATCACCCGCCAGTTCCTGCCCCCGGAACACCCGGACAACTACGTTTTCCGTGTCTCGGCCAACGACACGCTACAGGCTCAGGTCATCGTCGAGGAGGCCGTGCTGCGCCGCGGCCTGACCCGCCTCGCCATCCTGCATGACGCCACCAACTACGGCGTGCTCGGCAGCCAGGACCTGGTGGCCGCGCTGGCGCAACGCGGGATCGCAGCGGTGGCGCTGGAACGCTTCCAGTTGCGGCAGACGGACATGAAACCCATGCTGGAGCGCGCCCGCGCCGCCGGCGCCCAGGCCCTGCTCACCTACGGCATCGGCCCCGAACTCGCCCATATCGCAAACGGTCGCGCAGACATGCACTGGCCGGTGCCGATCATCGGCAGCTGGACACTGGCGATGTCGAACTTCATCGAGATCGCCGGCCGCAATGCAGAGGGGGCGCGCATGCCGCAGACCTTCATCCAGGGCGCACGCACACCACGCCAGCAAGCATTTCTCGATGCCTGGGTGCAGGCGACAGGCAGCGACCGCATTCCCGTGCCGCCAGCCGCCGCGCAGGGCTACGACTCGATGCTGCTGCTGGCCGCTGCGATCCGGCAGGCCGGCAACCTTGAGGGGCCATCCATCCGCACCGCCCTGGAAGCGCTGCGGGAGGAGATCGACGGCGTGGTCATGACCTACCGCACACCGTTTTCGCGCGACAACCACGAATCGCTGCGCACAGCGCGACAGATCCTGCTCGGCGAGGTGCGCGGCGGGCGGGTGGTGCAGGCAATCGAGCCACCTGCTGCGCCCCGGATTGTGCCCCCTCCAACCGAAGCATGAGGAGCCACCGCCTGATTCACCGAATTTCTGAAATCATATTGCACATTGCGAAATACCGTTTTATAGTTCGAAAAGATGGCCGTGCGGCAATCGGCATGGTCTCGCTCGCAAGCAAAATCGTCCTGCCTTACCAGGCAGTCATCGCCAACCGAACGTCATGAGGAGACAAACCATGACCGGAATCAGCAACGCGCTCCAGCAACCCGACACGGATGCCCAGGAAACGCGGGAATGGCTGGAAGCGCTCGCGGCCGTCGTCGAACACGAAGGCCCGCAGCGTGCCCACTACCTGATCGAGACCCTGATCGCCACCGCGCGCCAGGAAGGGGTGAACATCCCCTACTCGGCCACCACCGAGTACATCAACACCATTCCCGCCGAGCAGCAGCCGCCCTACCCGGGCGATCCGGACATGGAGATCAAGCTGCACTCCTACATCCGCTGGAACGCGATGGCGATGGTCGTGCGCGCGAACAAGAACACCAACGTCGGCGGCCACATCGCCTCGTTCGCCTCGGCCGCCGCACTCTACGACGTCGGCTTCTCGCACTTCTGGCACGCGCCCTCCGAGCAGCACGACGGCGACATGATCTTCTTCCAGGGCCACTCGGTCCCCGGTGTGTACGCACGCGCCTTCATGCTCGGCCGCCTGAGCGAAGAGCAGATGGACAGCTTCCGCCAGGAAGTGGGCGGCAAGGGCATCTCGTCCTATCCGCACCCCTGGCTGATGCCCGACTTCTGGCAGTTCCCCACCGTATCGATGGGCCTGGGCCCGCTGTGCGCGATCTATCAGGCGCGCTTCATGAAGTACATGGCCAGCCGCGGCATGATCGACGCCACGCGCGCCGAGCAGCGCAAGGTGTGGGCCTTCCTCGGTGACGGCGAGACCGACGAGGTCGAGTCGCTGGGCGCGATCGGCATGGCCGGCCGCGAGAAGCTCGACAACCTCGTGTTCGTCATCAACTGCAACCTGCAGCGCCTCGACGGCCCGGTACGTGGCAACGGCAAGATCATCCAGGAGCTCGAATCGGGCTTCCGCGGTGCGGGCTGGAACGTCATCAAGGTGATCTGGGGCACGGCCTGGGATGCGCTCTTTGCGCGCGACAAGAAGGGCATCCTCAAGCAGCGCATGATGGAGTTGTGCGACGGCGAGTATCAGACCTTCAAGGCCAAGGACGGCGCCTACGTGCGCGAGCACTTCTTCAACACCCCCGAGCTGCGCGCCCTGGTCGCCGACTGGACCGACGACCAGGTGTGGAACCTGAACCGTGGCGGCCACGACCTGTTCAAGATCTTCTCCGCCTACAAGGCCGCCTCCGAGCACAAGGGCCAGCCCACGCTGATCCTGGCCAAGACCATCAAGGGCTTCGGCATGGGTCAGGCCGGCGAGGCGATGAACATCTCGCACCAGCAGAAGAAGATGGACGTCGACGCCATCCGCCGCTTCCGCGACCGCTTCGGCCTGCCGGTGCCGGACGACAAGCTCGAAGAGCTGCCCTACCTGAAGTTCGACGAAGGCTCGCCCGAATACAAGTACATGATGCAGCGCCGCATGGACCTCGGCGGCTTCCTGCCGCAGCGCCGCACCAAGGCCGCGCCGCTGGCCGTGCCCGCGCTGGATGCCTTTGCCGCGCTGCTGAAGGCCTCGGGCGAAGGCCGCGAGCTGTCGACCACGATGGCCATCGTGCGCATCATGAACACGCTGCTCAAGGACAAGCAGATCGGCAAGCACATCGTGCCGATCGTGCCGGACGAAAGCCGCACCTTCGGCATGGAAGGCATGTTCCGCCAGTACGGCATCTGGAACCAGGAAGGCCAGAAGTACGTGCCGGAAGACCATGACCAGCTCATGTTCTACAAGGAAAGCCAGACCGGCCAGGTGCTGCAGGAAGGCATCAACGAAGCCGGCGCCATGGCTGACTGGATCGCTGCCGGCACCGCCTACAGCGTGCATGGCGTGCAGATGGTGCCGTTCTACATCTTCTATTCGATGTTCGGCCTGCAGCGCACCATGGACCTGTGCTGGGCGGCAGCCGACCAGCGCACCCGCGGCTTCATGATCGGCGGTACCGCCGGTCGCACCACGCTGAACGGCGAAGGCCTGCAGCACGAGGACGGCCACAGCCTGTTGATGGCCAACATGATCCCGAACTGCATCAGCTACGACCCGACCTTCCAGTACGAGGTCGCGGTGGTCGTGCAGGACGGCATGCGCCGGATGTTCGCCGAGCAGGAGGACATCTATTACTACATCACGGTGATGAACGAGAACTACGAACATCCCGAGATGCCCGCCGGCGCCGAAAGCGACATCCTCAAGGGCCTGTACCTGTTCCGCAAGGGCGCCGAAGCCAAGGCACCGCGCGTGCAGCTGATGGGTTCGGGCACGATCTTCCGCGAGGTGATCGCCGCCGCCGAGCTGCTCAAGGCCGACTGGGGCGTCGAAGCCGACATCTGGGGTGCGCCCAGCTTCAACGAACTGGCCCGCAACGGCCACGACATCGAGCGCTGGAACCTGCTGCACCCGATGGAAGAGCCGAAGAAGACCCACGTGCAACAGAAGCTGGCCGGCTTCGAAGGCCCGGTCATCGCCGCCACCGACTACATCCGCATGTTCCCCGAGCAGATCCGCTCGCAGCTCGACCGCAGCTACGTCACGCTGGGCACGGACGGCTTCGGCCGCTCCGACACCCGCGAGCAGTTGCGCCACTTCTTCGAGGTGGATCGCCACTGGGTCACGCTGGCTGCGCTGAAGGCGCTGGCCGATGACGGCGTGATCGGCCGCGACAAGGTCGCCGCGGCGATGGTCAAGTACAACCTCGACCCGTCCAAGCCGAACCCGATGTCGGTCTGAGCGCGCAAGGAGACAAGAACATGAGCCAACTCATTGAAGTGAAGGTTCCGGATATCGGCGACTTCGACGCCGTGCCGGTGATCGAACTGTTCGTGAAGGTCGGTGACACCATCGCCATCGACGACGCGATCGCCACACTGGAGTCCGACAAGGCCACGATGGATGTGCCGTCGTCCGCCGCAGGCGTGGTCAAGGAAATCCTCGTCGGCATCGGCGACAAGGTTGCCGAAGGCACCGTGCTGATCAAGCTCGAATCCGCCGCATCCGCCTCTGTAGGAGCGGCGCCCGCCGCGAGCCTTTCGGGAGCCCCCGCAAGCGCCGCCGCGGAGCAAAAGCTCGCGGCTAGCCCCGCTCCCGCAGGGGCCGGCGCCGCGCCGGCGGCTGCCGCGCCCGCCGCGGGCGGCTTGGTCGAGGTGAAGGTGCCGGACATCGGCGATTTCGACGCCGTGCCCGTCATCGAACTGTTCGTGAAGGTCGGCGACACGATCAAGGTGGATGACGCCATCGCGACGCTGGAATCGGACAAGGCCACCATGGACGTGCCGTCTTCCGCCGCCGGCGTGGTCAAGGAAGTGCTGGTCAAGGTCGGCGACAAGGTCGGCGAAGGCAGCGTGCTGCTGAAGGTCGAGGCCGCTGGTGCAGCGGTCGCCGCCATTCCCGTCGCTCCGGCCGCCGCGGCAGCTCAGGTCGCCGCGCCTTCGCCCGCGCCGCTGGTCGACGGCGCCCCCGCCGTCAGCGCTCCCGCCTCGATGCCCGCAGCGGCACCGTCCGCGGTCAAGGTCGGCGGAAAGGTGCATGCCAGCCCCTCGGTGCGCGCATTTGCCCGCGAGCTCGGCGTCGATCTCGGCCAGGTCAAGGCCACCGGGCCGAAGGGCCGCATCCTCAAGGAAGACGTCGCCGCCTTCATCAAGGGCGCGATGACGACCGGCGTGGTGCCGGGCAAGACCCCGGCCGTCGCGGCTGGCACCTCTCTGGGCGGTGCTCAGTTGGGTGGACTCGACCTGCTGCCGTGGCCGAAGGTCGACTTCGCCAAGTTCGGCGAGGTCGAGGTCAAGCCTTTGAGCCGCATCAAGAAGATCTCCGGCCAGAACCTCGCCCGCAACTGGGTGATGATCCCGGCGGTGACCTATCACGAGGATGCCGACATCACCGACCTGGAAGCCTTCCGGGTGCAGATGAACAAGGAGTACGAGAAGTCGGGCAAGAAGCTCACCATGCTCGCCTTCATCATCAAGGCCTCGGTACGCGCGCTGCAGGAGTTCCCCGAGTTCAACACCAGCCTCGATGGCGACAATCTGGTCTACAAGAAGTACTTTAACATCGCCTTCGCGGCAGACACCCCCAACGGCCTGGTCGTGCCGGTGGTGAAGGACGCCGACAAGAAGAGCGTGTTTGACATCGCCGCCGAAACCGGTGCGCTGGCCAAGGCTGCGCGTGACGGCAAGCTCAAGCCCGCCGACATGTCGGGCGCCTGCTTCACGATCAGCTCGCTGGGCGGCATCGGCGGCACCTACTTCGCGCCCATCGTCAATGCGCCCGAAGTCGCCATCCTGGGCGTCAACAAGTCGGTGATGAAGCCGGTTTGGGACGGCAAGGCTTTCGTGCCGCGCCTGACCTTGCCGATGTCGCTGACTGCAGACCACCGTGTCATCGACGGCGCGCTGGCCACCCGCTTCAACGTGTACCTCGCGCAACTGCTGGCGGACTTCCGCCGCGTGATGCTGTAAGGAGATCGCCATGAGCCTAGTTGAAGTGAAGGTTCCGGACATCGGCGATTTCGATTCCGTGCCGGTGATCGAGCTGTTCGTCAAAGTCGGTGACAGCATCAAGGTCGATGACGCCATCTGCACACTCGAATCCGACAAGGCAACGATGGACGTACCGTCCTCGGCTGCCGGCGTGGTCAAGGAAGTGCTGGTCAATGTTGGCGACAAGGTTGCCGAAGGCGCGGTGCTGCTGAAGGTCGAGGCCGCCTCCGCCGTAGGCGCGGCGCCAGCCGCGAGCCCTTCGGGAGGCCCCGCTGGCACGGTTGCAGACCAAAAGCTCGCGGCTGGCGCCGCGCCTACAGGGGCTGCTGCCGTCGCTGCGGCACCGAGCGCTGCCTCGCACGGCGGCGCGGCCGATGTCGAGTACGACATGGTCGTGCTCGGCGCCGGCCCGGGCGGCTACTCGGCGGCATTCCGCGCTGCCGACCTCGGCCTCAAGACCGCGATCATCGAGCGCTACGCCAGCCTCGGCGGCGTGTGCCTGAACGTCGGCTGCATCCCTTCCAAGGCCCTGCTGCACGTCGCCGCGGTGATCGAGGAGGCCGAGCATGTTCACAGCGCCGGCATCAGCTTCGCCAAGCCGTCGGTCGATGTCGACGCGCTGCGCAAGCACAAGGACGGCGTCATCGGCAAGCTCACCGGCGGCCTGGCCGGCATGGCCAAGGCACGCAAGGTGGATGTGATCCGCGGCTACGGCCATTTCCTCGACCCACATCACCTCGAAGTCGAGGAAACCACCGGCACCAGCCAGGACAAGACCGGCGCCAAGAAGGTGGTGAAGTTCAAGCAGTGCATCATCGCTGCCGGTTCGGCCGCGGTGCACCTGCCCTTCATCCCGAAGGACCCGCGCATTGTCGACTCCACCGGCGCGCTGGAACTGCGCCAGGTGCCGGGCAAGATGCTGGTCATCGGCGGCGGCATCATCGGCCTGGAGATGGCCACGGTGTACTCGACGCTCGGTGCGCGCATCGACGTGGTCGAGATGATGGACGGCCTGATGCAGGGTCCGGACCGCGACGCGGTGAAGGTGTGGGAGAAGCAGAACGCCCACCGCTTCGACAACGTCATGCTCAAGACCAGGACCGTCGCCGTCGAGGCGAAGGACGACGGTCTGTGGGTCAAGTTCGAAGGCGAAGGCGCCCCTGCGGAGCCGGTGCGCTACGACATGATCCTGCAGTCGGCGGGCCGTGCGCCCAACGGCAAGAAGATCGGCGCCGACAAGGCGGGCGTGATCGTCGGCGAGCGCGGCTTCATCCCGGTGGATGCGCAGATGCGCACCAACGTGCCGCACATCTTCGCCATCGGCGACATCGTCGGCCAGCCCATGCTCGCCCACAAGGCGGTGCATGAGGCGCACGTCGCGGCCGAAGTGGCCGCTGGCCACAAGGCGGCCTTCGACGCCACCGTGATCCCGGGCGTGGCCTACACCCATCCGGAAGTTGCCTGGGTCGGCTACACCGAGGCGCAGGCCAAGGCCGAAGGCAAGAAGGTCGACACCGCCAAGTTCCCATGGGCGGCGTCCGGCCGGGCCATCGCCAACGGCGCCGACTACGGCTTCACCAAGCTGATCTTCGACGCCGAGACCCACCGCGTGATCGGCGGCACCATCGTCGGGCCGTCGGCCGGCGACATGATCGGCGAGGTCTGCCTGGCCATCGAGATGGGTGCGGATGCGGTCGACATCGGCAAGACCATCCACCCGCACCCGACCCTGGGCGAGACGGTGGGCATGGCGGCCGAAGTGGCCCATGGCAGTTGCACCGACCTGCCGCCGATGCGCAAGAAGTAATCCAGGAGCGCATCTGAAAAGCCCCCGGCTCCCCTTGTTCGAGGGGCGCCGGGGGCTTTGACTTTGCCGCGATCGACCGGACTTAGTCGAGCGCCACCTGCGCCTTGAGCCAGAAGGTACGACCAGGCTCGTTGATCGGCGCACCGCTCGGCGCGATATAGCCCGGAATTGCCGCACCGCTCTTGGACAGATGTTCGCGATAGGTGCGATCGAACACGTTGTCGATACCCGCGGTCATCAGCACATGCTTGCTGTGACGCCAGCCCGCATTGAGCGACAGGGTCGCGAAGCCCGGCGTAGTGCCGGTATCCGCACCATTGGCAACGATGCCACCGTAGCCGATGTGGACGCGATCCTGCTTGGCCACCAGGCGCACCATCGCCCCGTACGAGAAGCGACCGTCATCGTAGTCCAGGCTGACGCGGCCCTCCAGGGGCGGTTGCTGCGCAAGCGCCTTGTTGTCGGTATCGTTCGTGCCCCGCACCCACGCAAGCGTGCCGACCGCCTTCCAGTTGGAGGCGAAGCGCCAGGTGAGGTCACCCTCCAGCCCGTACACCGTAGCATCGACGTTGCGCACGGCCACTGGCGCCGGCATCCATTTGATCAGGATGTGGTCATCGATCTTGCCGTAGAAGCCGGAAACCGACCCTGCCAGATCGCCCGCAGCCCACAGCGCACCGATATCGAGCTGGGTGGTCTTTTCGGGCTGCAGGGTATCGAATGTCCGGGTACCCCCGGCGCCAGATGCACGCATGTACTCCCAGAAGTCGGGGAAGCGGCTCGCATGCCCGAGGCCGGCATACCATGTGCCACGCCCTTCATCGAATGCTGCCTCGTAGCGGACGAAGCCCGAGCCGAGGGTATCTGCCTGGTCTCGCGAAACGCTGTGCTTGCGCACTTCGTGGCGGTCGGCACGCACGCCGCCAATGAGCCGGCTATCGTCATCAAAGCTGTAGCGCAGTTCTCCGAACACGCCGTGGCGCTCGAAGCTGTAGTCCTTCGTGCGCGCTACCGCATTGCGATCAGGGAAGGCCGGCGCAGCGACCGACACCATGCGACCGGTATGGGTGTCATCCTTGAGATCGGCGCCCAGCACCAGTTCGACATTGTCGGACGGTGTCAATGTGAGCGCTGCCCGCGCGCCCCAGGTCTCGCGGTCGGGGTTGCTGACATTGCGCGTCGCCATGGGCCGGCGCAGGCTGTAGTTGTCCATGACGTGGTCGATGTAGCTGTAGAACAGCTGCGCTTCGACACGGCTCACCAGCGGCGAGAGCTTGCGCTTGTCCAGCTTGAGGTTCACATGCTCGCGCGCGAACTTCGAGCCGTCCATGCCACGGTCTGCGTAGGCGGCCTCACCATCACTGCGCCCGAAGGCCAGTTCGAGAAGCGTATCGTCGTCAGGCGTCCATCCAAGCGCGGCATCGGTACTCCAGCGCGTGTAGGACGAATGCACCTCTCGGCCGCTGCCGTCCTTGTAGTTGTTGCTGTCCGAGCGCGTCGCACCGATGCGGGCGAAGAAGTCGGGGTTGCCTGCCTTGGCATCGAAGACTTGGTCGTTGCGCCCCCAGCTGCCCACCGTGAGACTGCCGTTGGCGCGCCAGCCGGCCTCAGCCAGGCGCGGATTGTCGCGCTCGAAAAGCACGATGCCGGCCGAGTTGCCTGATCCGTAGAGCACGGTCTGCGGCCCTTTCAGCACCGTCACACGATCGAAGGACTCCGGGTACACATAGGCTGTCGGCGGATCCATACGGCCGCCACACCCACCATGCACCTCATATCCATCCTGCACGATTCCGAGACGCGACCCCGACATGCCGCGCAGGACGGGGTCGCCATCCGCCCCGCCCTTGCGGATGACGGAGAAGCCCGGGATGGCCTTGAGGTAGTCGGCGCCGTCGTGCGCAGGCAGCGGCTGGCGCGGCGCTTTCGGATCAGTAGTGACGGTCAGCGGGGCCTCGGTCACGGGTGCAGTGACGACAACGCTGCCCAGCATGGCATCCTGGGCGCTCGCGAGCGCCGGGAGTGCAAGGGAGATGGCGACTGCAAGCGGCAGGCGGCGGAGATTCTTGTTCATTTCAGTGCTCTCAACATAACTATGGCATTAAAAGGCGACCCCCCCACACCGCACGAAGTCCGAACATGCTCGGGGAGAGACAGGGCGCTAGCCATCTCAGTCCAGGGCCACCTGCGCCTTGAGCCAGAAGGTTCGGCCGGGCTCGTTGACGCGGTCACCAACTGCATTCGTATAGCCGAGGATCGTCGCATCACCCTTGCTCAGATGCTCGGCATAGGTTCTATCGAACAGGTTATCGACACCGAAGCTGATCTTCGCCTGCTTGTTCAGCGCATAGCTGCCGTTCAGTGACAAGGTCGCGAAGCCAGGTGTCGTCGTCCCACGGTCAACGCCGGCGATATTTCCGTATCGGGCATGAATGCGATCCTGTCTGGCAACCGCGCGAATCACGCCGCCGACGCCCCATGCACCAAGTGTGTAATCCGCACCGATCTTGGCCTCGAGCGGCGGCGTCTGTGCGAGCGGAACATTAATGGTGTCATTGGTGGCACGCACGTATGCGAGGCTGCCACGCAGAGTCAGCGCATCCGTCATTCGGTAGGCGATGTCAGCCTCGGCGCCATAGCGCGTCGCGTCGACGTTACCGCTGGCAAGGCACGAGTTGAGTTGGTGATTGCGCGAATTCGACAGCCCGCTGGCGGCCAGGCAACCAGCGCCGCCAGGCATGGTGCCTGCTCCCATCGGCCCACCCGCGGTACCGACACCGGGTCCGCTGTAGAGGAGGATGTAGTCATCGACCTTGGCATAGAAGGCCGACAGCGAGCCTTGCAAGCGTTCGCTCTTCCACATCAGCCCGGCATCGAGCTGATGCGTGGTCTCGGGCCTCAGGCCGCTGGTGTTAGCCTGAATGCCCTCGTAGAGATTGGCCTCCCAGTAATCCATCGGGCGCTGGTTCATGCCATAGCCGACGTAGACCGTTGCCGGGCTGCTGAGGTCCTGCTCATAGCGCAGGAAGCCGCTCCTGAGCGTCTCGCTGGCCCGACCTTGCGCGGTACCCGGGGCACTGGCGACTGCCCCCATGCCAATGAACGTACGATCGGCTTTCCAGTCATCCAGGCGCAATCCACCGATCAAGCGCTGGTTGTCGCTCAATTCGTGGGTCAGCTCGCCGAATACGCCGGTGAACCGGCTCTTGTAATCGGTCAGACGGTCTCTGGTCTTGTAGGTATCTGCTGCGGCTGCGCTGGCACCCCGCTGATGACGAGTGGTGTGCTCATCGCGTCGCCAGTCTGCTCCGAGGGTGAGCTGGTTACGTGCGCCGAGCGCAAGGTCGACCGATACGCGCGCACCGTCCGTCTCACGGTCGGGATTCATCGCCGCGCATCCGGTCGCCGCGCCCCCAACACACGAGGCGGTGTCACGCATCGAGTAGTTGTCCATCACGTGGTCGATATAGCTGTGGTAAAGCCGCAGGTTTACCGCCTTGACCACTGGCGACAGATCCTGTTTGCGGAAAGTCATGCCATAGCTCTCGCGGTCGAACTTGCTGCCGTCCATGGCGCGATCGGCATAGGCCGCTTTGCCGCGACTGACGATACCGTCCAGATCGATCCGGGTATCGCGATCCAGCTCGTAGCTGCCGACAAGCGTGGCACTCTGGCGTTTGAAGCGCGAGTGGATCTCGGTGCCGTCGCCGTCCTCGTAGTTGCCGGACTCGGCATGTGTGATCGTGGCCTTCAGCGCTGCCTGCTCGCCGGCAACCTCACCGCTCGCAAACACGTCACGGCGACTCCACGAGCCCACGAGAAGACTGCCCTCGCCGCGCACGCCCGGTGAGATCGGCACACGCTCATTCTCGAACAGCACGACACCGGCGGCGTTGCCATTGCCATAGAGCACGGTCTGTGGTCCCTTGATGACACGCACATTGGAGTAGGACTCCGGGAACACGTACGCCGTCGGCGGATCCATTCGGTGGTTGCAGCCACCGTGGAAATCCATCCCGTCGAGCAGGATCGGCAGTCGTGAGCCGGCAAGACCTCGCAGCACCGGGTCGCCGTCCGTGCCCCCTTTGCGGATGATCGAGAAGCCAGGAATGTTCTTCAACAAGCTCGCGCCATCGCTAGCGGGCAGCGGCTGCTGAGGCGCCTTCGGGTCGACTTCAACTGTAAGCGGCTGCGCCATCTGCGGTGCAGTGACGACAACGCTGCCAAGCATGGCATCCTGGGCGCTTGCGAGCGCCGGGAGTGCAAGGGAGATGGCGACTGCAAGCGGCAGGCGGCGGAGATTTTTGTTCATTTCAGTGCTCTCGATATCTGGGGCAGCCGTGCCGGACGCGCCTGGCGCAGGCATGAGTCCGCCCCTCCGGGCGCCCTTGGGCGCCTGGATGATGGCTTCATGTACAGAGGTGAGGTGCTAGGGGCGCGACGGAACGCCGGGCGGGAAAATCAGCCCATTGTCACGGAGGCGCCGAGGCGGGCTCAGTGCTTGCCGTGCTGCATCTTCATCGGCGCATTGAGCGCACGCGCAGGGGCGTTCAGCTCGATGGACTGGCGGCTGCCGTCCTTGTTCTCGACGACGATGGTCAGCGGCACCTGCTCGCCTTCCTTCACCTGCGCCTTCAGGTCCATCAGCATGACGTGGTAGCCGCCGGGCTTGAGTTCCACGACCTGACCGGCCGGCAGCTCGAGCGCGTCGATCCGGTTCATCTTCATGACATCCTTGTCCATCAGCATTTCATGGATTTCGACGACACCGGCCACTGGCGAATCTGCAGCAACGAGGCGCGCGCCGGTGTCGGACTTGAGCTGCATGAAGGCGCCGGTGGCCTTTTGCTGCGGCACGGTGGCACGCACCCAGGGCTCGGCAACGGTAACCTCGGCGAGGGTGTGGAGGGAGCTCAGGGCGAGCAGGGTGGCAAGGGCAATCTTCTTCATGACTGAATTCTCCAGAATGGGGCGCATACGGCATACGGTTGAGGCGGAACGATCGGCTCGCGCCGGATCAACCGGGATCTACCCTCCCAGACGCGTGACACGGCGGTGCCCACGCATACTCGGGAGGCGAGTGCTCAGGCCGGTAGCGGAGGCGCGCGCGGACGCGACGGCGACCATGCAAAGAGCGGACGCGGTGCGTGGAAGAAAAGCCATGGATGAGATTTGCCCGTCGCGTCCGGCCCTGGCTTGGCGATGGCGAGGGCAGGCAACAAGGCCACGCCGGCATGGGCGCCACAGTAAGGACACTGCTTGAAGGCCTGCAGGGGATCGCCATCGTCCCCACCAGCCGGGCCCTGTACTGAATACAGGCCGAACTGATCTTCGCCGACCGCGACCCAACCCGACCCTTCAGCCGAGCAGACCTCGATCAGGTACCGTCCATCTGCATCCGGCCCCATCGCCCGGCTGATGGTGGGCGCGAGCGCCGCCATCATCATCGCGAAGATCGCGAGCCAGGCGAAGAGGGGTTGATTTAGGCGCCGCATGACGAGTCGATGGATTCGGTCTGTGCTCTGGAACGGAACGGAGTATACCGGCAGGCGCTGCCCCACAATTGATTCCAGTCAGTTCCCGCACACTGCAGGCTGCAAGCTGCGGCAATACGCCGCAGGCCGCAGCTCATCGCGCCTCGTCTTCAGATCGAGATACCGGCTCGGGCACGCACCCAGGCGATGAACTCGTCAAGCGGCAAGGCCCTGGAGTACAGGAAGCCCTGGATGAAGTCGCACCCCATCTCGGCCAGCACGCGCGCCGTGTCCGCACGCTCTACACCCTCGGCCGTCACCTTCAGGCCAAGGCGATGGGAGAGATCGATGATGGAGTCCGCAATCTCGCGGTCACGCTCGGAACTCACTAGATCGGTGACGAAGCTGCGGTCGATCTTGACCTCCTGCACCGCCAGTTGCTTGAGGCGGCTCATGCCGGAGAAGCCGGTCCCGAAGTCGTCGATGGAGAGACTCACCCCGAGCTCGCGCAGGCGCTTGAGCACATCGGTCACACCAACGCCCTCCGCCTCCTCGAGCATGCTGGTTTCGGTGATCTCCAGGCAGAGCGCGGCTGCAGCCACATTCCATGTCTTGAGTGCCTGCTCGATCAGGTCGGGGACTTCCGCGTCGTAGAGATCGGTGGCCGAGAGGTTGATCGACAACTCGATGTCGAGCCCGGCCATGCGCAGCCCGTGCAAAGTGCGCGCTGCATGCTGGAACAACCAGCGGTTGAAGGTGTGGCGCAGCCCGAGTCGATCGATCAGCCCAAGGACTACGGGCGGAGGCACGGCTTCGCCGCCGCTGTCGCGCCAGCGCAGCAAGCCCTCGGCACTGCGGCATTCGCCACTGGCGACGTGGATCTTGGGCTGCAGATGGAGCTCGGGCGCACTGCCACCGAAGAAGGCCTCGCGCAAGTCGCGTTCGAGCCGTGCCGCATGCGGCGAAACCCGATCCATCGACGGATCGTAAACCTGGCTGCCCGACCCATTGCGCTGCGCCATCAGGCAGGCGATTCGTGCCGACTGCAGGAGGTGAAAGGCATCCTGGCCGTGGATCGGCGACATCGCCGCACCGCTGACGACCTTGACCTGCAGGTCCAGCCCCTCCACCTGCACCGGCTCGCGGCCAAAGGCTTGATCGAGCTTGAGCATGGCCAAGGTCAGCACGGCGGGACTCGACAGCGCGGGCAGCAAGATCAACCACTCGTTGCCGTCAAGGGCAAACAGCAGATCCTGCGCCCGCAGGCTGTTCAGCAGGCGGCGCTCGAGTGCGCGCTCGAACTTGCGCACATGCTCCAACGGCAGGCGCAGGATCAGCGGATCGGGGATCACGGCAAAGGCTATGACCCCGACACCACAATCCGTGGACTTCTGCTCGACCAGCCGCGCGGAAAGTTCGGACAAGGCCGCCAGTAGACCGGGCGGGATACGGACGTCCATGCTCAGACCAGAAAGAAGTCGGCAGGGTCGATACCGTGCGCGTTGGGCGGCAACGCCTGCACGATCCGATACGGCTCGCCGGAGTGCGCCAACGGCTGCATGATGAGATCCAGCGTGCGCGGAAAACGATCGATCGTCTTGTCTGGTGCGAGCAGCACCAACACCCGGGGCTGCAGCCGGCGTACCTGGTTCTGCTGGACCACCACGCCCACCTCCCCGGTGTTGAGTTCGACCAGTGTGCCGATCGGGTACAGGCCAATGCACTGGAGCAACTGGTCGACCAAGGCGTCGCGGAACTGGGTGCCACGCAGCTGATTGAGCGTCTCCATCGCCCTCTGGCTGGATACCGCATCGCGATAGACCCGGTCTCGGGTCATCGCACAGTAGGTGTCGACGATGCCGGCGATCTCGGCGGACAAGGGGATTCGCATGCCCGCCAGGCCGCGCGGATAGCCCGTGCCGTCGAAGCGCTCATGGTGAGCGGCGATGATTCCCAGCACCTCGGAATCGAAATCCTCGTTCGCCCGCAGCAGGTCGACCGTGTTGCTGACATGCGCCTTGACGAGTTCGAACTCCCGGTCGTCGAGCGGGCCCGCCTTGCTCAGGATCGCATAGTCGATCTGTACCTTGCCGATGTCCTGGAGCAAACCCGCCAGCCCCACCTGCCTCACCTGGCGGCTGCTCAGGCCGACGAAGCGCGCGAACACCATTGCATGGACAGAGACATTGAGCGCATGGTCGTAGGCGTAGTGATCGGTGCGCTTGAGGCGGGTGAGCCACAGCAGCGCATCGGGGTTGCGCTCCACACCGGAGGCCATCTCGCCGACGAGGCCGTCGAGGCGCTCGACATCGACAGCGCCCGCGCTGTCGATCTCCATTCGAGCTTCACGCAGGGCGCGATAGACGTCATCGACGATCGGGGCCGAATAGAGCAGCTCCGACTCGAGACGGCTGCGCCCATCGTCGCTGCGAATACGCGGGACATGGGCTACGCGCGTCGTATGGATCCGGCCCTTGAAGCTGCGGGCAACATTGAGGAACTGGCTTGCCTGGAGGCGGGACTCGACATCGCTGGGATGGCTGCGCGGCAAACCGTCCAGCCCCAGCAGACGCGCGCTTACATCGATCACCCTGCTGCTGTGATGCTCGCCTACCGACAGGGTGTGATCGACCACCACCTCGCGGCAGTACTCCTGCAGCGCACGCATCTGATCGACGTTCTCTAGCAGAAAGCCCTGCAAGCGGAACGGCGTTTCGATCCACGGACGATCGATCTCGGCAATGAACATGCCGATCTTCACATCACGAGTCGACAGCGTGCGCTTCAAACGATGGCTCCCATAACGTGAACTTACCGCTGCCCCTCTTCAGGCAGCGGTCAAAGCCAGTTTGACGGACATCCCGTCACCCCTTCATGAACAGGGCAGCCGACGCGGCAGGCCTGCGGCAATCGACTACAGGATCAGCACAGCCAGCGCCGCGCGTTGCCGAACATGCGCAGCCAGGGAGAAGCATCGGGACTATCCTTCACCAGCCACCGTGGCGCCCACGACATCTGCAGCGTGCGGGCGGTGCGCTCAGGGTGCGGCATCATTACCGTGAAACGCCCGTCTGCAGTCGTGAAGCCGGTGACGCCCGCCGGCGAACCGTTGGGGTTGGCCGGGTAGGCTTGCGCAGGGTTGCCGTGGTTGTCGACGAAACGCAATGCCAGCAGCGCCTTGTCCTGGTCGGCCTCGCTGCGGAACACCGCCCTGCCCTCGCCATGGCTGACCACGATCGGCATGCGGCTGCCTGCCATGCCCTGCAGCAGGATGGACGGGCTGTCGGTAACCTCGACCATCACGAAGCGAGCCTCGAACTGTTCGCTGCGGTTGCGACGGAAGGTCGGCCAGGCCTCGGCGCCGGGGATGATCGGTGCGAGGTGAGCCATCATCTGGCAGCCGTTGCACACGCCGAGCGCGAAGGTGTCGCTGCGGCGGAAGAAGGCCTCGAACTCGTCGCGCAAGCGGGCGTTGAACAGGATGGACTTGGCCCAGCCCTGGCCAGCGCCGAGCACGTCACCGTAGGAGAAGCCGCCGCAGGCGGCCAGGCCATGGAAGTCGGCGAGGTCGATGCGGCCCGCCTGGAGGTCGGACATATGCACGTCCACCGGCGTGAAGCCGGCACGCTCGAAGGCGGCTGCCATCTCGAACTGGGAGTTCACCCCCTGCTCGCGCAGCACCACCACCTTGGGACGCACACCGCTGGCGATGAAGGGTGCGGCCACGTCCTCCTTGACGTCGAAGGACAGCGACACCGACAGGCCTGGGTCGGTCGCATCCGCCAAGGCGTCGAACGCCTGCTGCACGCACTCTGGATCATCACGCAGCTTGGCGATGCGGTAGCTGGTCTCCGACCAGGCCTGCAGCAGCTCGACGCGACTGCCCTCGAACACCAGCTTGGCGTTGCGACGCAGGCGGATCTGGTCCTGGGTGTTGGGCTCGCCGATGAAGTGGTAGGCGAGGCCCGCAGCGCGCAACTGCTCGGTGACACGGGCGCGCTCCTCGCGGCGGATCTGCACGACGGCGCCAAGCTCCTCGGCGAACAGGCCCGCGAACAGGCGGTCGGCGAAACGGCCCTTGAGGGTGTCGGGCTTCTTCTCGAGGCCATCGACATCCATCATGTAGGGGTCGTAGCACACGGTGTCGAGAATCAGCGACAGGCCGCACCTGGCGGCGAAGGCCATTTCGCACACGGTCGCAAAGAGCCCGCCGTCGGAGCGGTCGTGGTAGGCCAGCAAGAGACCATCGCGGCGCAATTGCTGGATGGTTTCGAAGAAGGCCTTGAGCTGGACGGGGTCGACATCGGGCGCATGCTCGCCGACCGAATCGTAGGCCTGGGCGAACACCGAGCCGCCGAGGCGGTTCTTGCCGTTGCCGAGGTCGATCAGCAGTAGCTCTGTCTCGACGCCTTCCGGCAGCTGCAGCTGCGGTGTGAGCGTGTTGCGGATGTCCTGCACCGGCGCGAAAGCAGTGGCGATCAGCGACAGCGGGGCGACGACCTGCTTGTCCTCCTCGCCCTCGCGCCAGGCGGTGCGCATCGACAGCGAGTCCTTGCCGACCGGGATCGACACCCCGGCGCTGATGCAGAACTCGGACACCGCCTGGACGGTGTCGAAGAGCCTGGCATCCTCACCGCGATGACCGGCAGCGGCCATCCAGTTGGCCGAGAGCTTGACGTCGCCGAGCTTGGCGATGTCGGCGGCGGCGATGTTGGTGATGGCCTCGCCGATCGCCATGCGACCCGAGGCCGCTGCATCGACGCAGGCCAGCGGCGTGCGCTCGCCCATGGCGAAGGCTTCGCCGCGGTAGCCCTGGAAGCTCATCGCGGTGACCGCGACGTCGGCCACCGGCACCTGCCACGGGCCGACGAACTGGTCGCGCGCGGTCAGGCCGCCGACCGAGCGGTCGCCAATGGTGATCAGGAAGCTCTTACTGGCTACCGCCGGCATGCGCAGCACACGCATCCCGGCTTCCTTGAGATCGAAGTCGGTGGTATCAAAGGGCGGCAGATGCACGGCGCGGCGAGACACGTTGCGCGTCATCTTGGGCGGCTTGCCGAGCAGCACCTTCATGTCCATGTCCACCGGCTTGTTGCCGAAGTGGCGGTCGGACACCGTGAGGTGGCCATCAGCCGTGGCAGTGCCGAGCACCGCGAAGGGGCAGCGCTCGCGCTCGCAGAAGGCCTGGAACAGCGGCAGGCTCTCGGGCGCGATCGCCAGCACGTAGCGCTCCTGCGATTCGTTCGACCAGATCTCGCGCGGGCTCATGCCCGGTTCCTCGATGTGCACCTCGCGCAACTCGAAGTGCGCGCCCAGGCTGGCGTGGTCGGCCAGTTCGGGCATGGCGTTGGACAGGCCGCCGGCGCCGACGTCGTGGATGGCGATGATCGGGTTCTTGTCGCCCTGCTGCCAGCAAGCGTCGATGACTTCCTGGCAGCGGCGCTGGATCTCGGGGTTGCCGCGCTGCACCGAAGCGAAGTCGAGGTCGGCGGTGTTGGTGCCGGTCGCCATCGACGAGGCCGCGCCACCACCGAGCCCGATCAGCATGCCCGGGCCACCGAGCTGGATCAGCAGCGTGCCCGGCGGGAAGGTCGGCTTCTCGGCCTGCTGGCCCTGGATGCTGCCCAGGCCGCCGGCGATCATGATCGGCTTGTGGTAGCCACGCACCTCGCCCTGCACTTCCTGTTCGAAGGTGCGGAAATAGCCGGCGAGGTTGGGCCGGCCGAATTCGTTGTTGAAGGCGGCGGCGCCGATCGGGCCCTCGATCATGATGTCGAGCGCGGAGGCGATGCGCTCGGGCTTGCCATAGGGCTTCTCCCAGGGCTGGCCGAAATCGGGGATGTTGAGGTTCGACACCGTGAAGCCAGCCAGGCCCGCCTTGGGACGCGAGCCGCGACCGGTTGCGCCCTCGTCGCGGATCTCGCCGCCGGCGCCGGTGGCCGCGCCCGGGAAGGGCGAGATCGCGGTCGGGTGGTTGTGGGTCTCGACCTTGGCGAGGATGTGGGTGTCCTCGTCGTGGTAGCGGAAGGCGCCGTCGGCATCCGGGTACAGGCGGGCGATGCGCGCCCCCTCGATCACCGAGGCGTTGTCCGAGTAGGCCACCACCGTGCCCTCGGGGTGGGCCTTGTGGGTGTCCTTGATCATGCCGAACAGGGTTTTCTCCATCGGCCGCGCGTCGATCACCCAGTCAGCGTTGAAGATCTTGTGCCGGCAGTGCTCGGAGTTGGCCTGGGCGAACATCATCAGCTCGACGTCGGTCGGGTTGCGCCCCATGCGGCTGAAGTTCTCGACCAGGTAGTCGATCTCGTCCTCGGACAGCGCCAGGCCGAGCTCGCCATTGGCCCGCTCGAGCGCGGCGCGACCGCCGGCGAGGATGTCGACCGTTGTGAGCGGCTGCGGCTCGTAGTGATGGAAAAGGGCCTCGGCCTCATCGACGCTGTTGAGGATCGACTCGGTCATGCGATCGTGCAGCAGCGCCAGCAGGCCCGCATTACCCTCGACCCCGCGCGCCTCGATGGTGTAGGCGATACCGCGCTCGATGCGCACGACCTTGTCGAAACCGCACTGGTGAGCGATGTCGGTCGCCTTGGACGACCACGGCGAAATCGTGCCCAGGCGCGGCACCACCAGGCGCAGCGTGCCGGCGGGCGGGGCCACGGTGGCCGGGTGGGCGTCGAGCAGGTCGACGAGGCGGGCATGCTCTTCTGCACTCAACGCCGCGTTGAGCTCGATGAAGTACCAGTGCTCGGCGACCAGCGCATTGAGCTTGGGCAGGACCTCGCCGACGGCGCGGCCGAGACGTTCCAGGCGGGAAGAGGACAGCGCCGCAGCGCCACGCAGCTTGAGGATCGAGGTCATGTTTGTCAGGAACAGGTCGGGGGAACGGATGCCCACGCGTGGGAGCGCCGGCAAGCTCCGCATTATAACCGAGGCACCTCTCCCCCTGCCGTCGAGCACTCGTCCAAGCAGCGCAATCGCCTTGATGATGGCCCGCAGGTCAAAACCGATCGTCGAGCATGGAAAAGGGCGCGACGCTTCGTGCAACTGCCCTGCTCCACGCACCCTTGCCATGCGTGCGATCGTTGTAGACTGCTGCCCTCAACCGATCGCGAGGACCACGATGGCCGACATCAACTACCTGTGGGCACCGCCCGCCCCCTCATCGCTGCCGGTACGCGGCACCAGTGCGCGCTTCCCGGTCAACAGGCTGTTCTTCGTCGGGCGCAACTATCAGGCCCATGCACGCGAGATGGGAACCTCGGTGGATAAGGCGAGCATGCGGCCGGTGTACTTCACCAAATTCGCCGCGATGCTGGCCGAGTCGGGTACGACCGCCCCCTACCCGCCCGAGACACAGGACTACCACCACGAGATGGAGCTGATCGTCGCCCTCGGCGAAGATGGATTCCGGGTGTCGACACAGCAGGCTGCGGGCATGATCTACGGCTATGCCTGTGGCCTGGACATGACCCGACGCGACCTGCAGGCCGGCGCCAAGGCCAAGGGCAACCCCTGGGACGTCGCCAAGAACGTGGAAGCCGGAGCAGTCGCCAGCGAGATCGTGCCGGCCGACGGCCGCGTCCTCACGCATGGCGAAATCAGCCTGAAGGTCAATGGCCAGCTGCGCCAGAACGGTGACCTCGCGGACATGATCTGGACCATCCCGGAAATCATCGCCGACCTGTCCACCTACTACCACCTGAAGGCTGGCGACCTGATCTACACCGGCACGCCCGAAGGCGTGGGACCGGTGCAGCCGGGCGACCATCTGGATGGCTGGATCGAAGGCGTCGGCGCACTGAGCTTCGACATCGGCCCGGCGGAATAGGCCCGCGCGCTGCGCCCCTGGACAGGAGAGCGGCGCTGGCTCAGCCTTTGGGTGCAGGGCTGAGCCAGCCGCGCAACAGCCTGGTCAGGCGCGGCATGACCACCCAGGTCATGGTGGCGACGATGAGTGCGGTAAGGATCGCCGTACGCGGCAGGAAAGGCAGCGGCTGCAGCCATGGCAGCACGAACCACAGGAAGAAGGACACCGTGGGGAAGATGCCGAGCCAGGTCACGACTGCCATCTTCATGCGCGGCGGGTGCATGGTGGCTGGCACCACTGCGGGCTCGAACCAGGCCTCCAGACCGCTCAGCTTGCGGAACTCGGGCTCGCCCTCGGCCACCGCCTTCATGCGCTCGAGCAACTCGAGGCGCGCATCGCTCATGTCCCAGGCCTGCAGTTCAGCCTCGGACGCGAAGCGCACCACCGTCTGATACTCCCCGCCCGGCGTCTCCGGCGGAATCAGGTCGCCCCCCAGGAACCCCTTGTGCGCGCGCATTCTTGCGAACATCTCGCGCAGCATGGCTTCGTACTCCGCCTCATGCCCCGGACGGGCGCGGCGGCGGGCAATGCGGGTCACGCGAACGGTCTCTGCTTTGGCGGGGGCATTCGTCACTGTCAATCTCCTGTAGGGGCGCCACGACACGGCCTATCCAGGCCGCATCGATGGGGACAGGTGCACTCTACAGCAACAATCTCGAGATTTTAATCAAATAAATCCATCTTCCCTTCAAGCAGGCTGAGAGGGGCACGCATGCATGCGCAGGGCGCTGCGGCGAATCGAAAAACCCCGGCCGCCTTGTCTGGCGGCCGGGGCTCCCCTTACATCAGCACCAGCCGGGCCGGTGCACAGGCGTCAAAGCGGCATGATGAGCTTGAACCAGAACTTGTCGCCCTTGAAGCGGTTCTCGGCCTCGGCCTCATGGTGCCACTGGCCTATGAAATGAACCCCTTGCTTGTTGGTGTAGGTCACGCTCGGGCCGATGGCGAAGACCTCGCCCTTGCGACCGTCGGACCAAGGCCCCAATGCGGAAGAGATCGTCTGTCCATCAAGCTTGTCATTGGTCGTCTGCTTCAGGTAATAACCCGACAGGCCGACGCCCCAGGGCCCGAAGCGCTTGCCGACCAGATAATCCAGGTGAAACTCGTCGCCCGAGGAGTACTTCATCTTCGGCGCCCCAGGAGCCGGACGGAAGTCCTTGTTGGATGTCTTGATGTTATACATGAACTTGGCCGATACCTCCCAGCCCGTGTCGCCCATGTAGGTAAACGCAAAAATCGGCTCCACGCTCCAGTAGTTTGCGCCGATGCTCTGACGCGGCTCGCCCGGCTTGTACGCCCCCGTGGGCAGATTGACGTCGAGCGCTGCTGCCCAGTGCCAGTTCTTTGTGTGCCAGGACAGGATAAAGGGATTGACGGTGATGTCACCGAGGCCGAACTTCGATTTCGAGCCTGTCCCCAAGGCGACATCCTGATGCACCACCGGCACGATCACATGCCAGCCCCAGTTGCCACCCAGGATCTTGTGCTCCGTCGTCTGCACGAAGCGGAAGGCGTTGAACCAGGCATCGACACCAGCGCCAGGGACCTTGCCGCCGCCGCCGTCGACCAGGTCGCCGCTGTAGTAGCCGAAATAGTTGATGAAGTAGTTGCCCGGCGGCGGGACCGCACCAGCCAGCCAGGTCTCGGCCCCGTTCGGGTACTGGTCGCCACCTTCCTTGGCTTGAGCGCCACCGATGGCCAGGCCTGCAAGGGCGAGCGCCGCCCATAGCTTGTTCAGCTTCATGCTCCGATCCTCCTCATGATTGTCGTTTTACAGCAGGTGCTGTTCTTGTCGCGGCGGCCTCTGCGGGCCGCTCGTGAATGCGCTTGACGGTTCCTGTTGGCTTAGCGCCCCAGGTCTTTCGCCGACACGCCGCCGATACCCCAGTTTGTCTTGGGCACCTCACGGATGACGACACGGACGGTCTCGACCGGTGCGCCGACCGCCTCGACCAGCGCCTGGGTGACCTTGGCGATCACCGCCCGCTTCTGGTCCTCGGTACGGCCTTCGATCATGGTGATTTCTGCCAGCGGCATCGTGTTCTCCTCCGGGTTGTCGTTGCGGTTCAGGCCGCCAGGCCGCGCGCCTTGGCCAGGTTGAGCGCCGTATCCTCGATCATGTCTTCCTGGCCGCCGACCATGCCGCGTCGGCCCATCTCGACCAGGATCTCGCGCGCGGGCACGCCGTACTTCTTCTCGGCGCGCTTGGCGAACAGCA
>NZ_JARQZE010000021.1:0-51140 GCF_029588855.1 Thauera mechernichensis
CTGGCTCCAATATGCCGATCACGGACTGGCCTCAATGTGCCGATCACGGACTGGCTTCTATGTGCCGATCACGCGGTGGCTCCATTGTGCCGATCATCAACTGGCTTCAATGTGCCGGTCGGTGACACCCCACGGGCGTGGGGATGAACCGGACCGCGGCATGTACGCCCGGACGATGATCGAGCGTTCCCCACGGGCGTGGGGATGAACCGAAACCGCGCGGGATACGCACGCCAGTACCGGTGCGTTCCCCACGGGCGCGGGGATGAACCGCCGTGGAACGGCTACCAGCCCGGCGCCCGCGGCGTTCCCCACGGGCGTGGGGATCAACCAGCAGCGCAGCGTGCGTGCTCGACCTCCTCGGCGCTGGCGTGTTCAACAGTGATCCGGTCACTGGCCATGATCAGACGGTGGTCTATACTCTGCGCTTGAGGCGGTTGTTTCCAATGGGAATGGTTGTATTGGCCACGGCCACTGCATGATCCGGTTCGAATCCGGCGCCGCCTCATCTCTGCTTGCACTGCTCCAGGTACCGTGAGCCTTTCCGTGGGTTCGGGGCGTGGGCGATCCAGCCAGTCCTCACGAGGCTCGACGTCTTCCTCGTGCGCATGCCCCGTCCGCGGCCTGTCCCACGGGCGGAGCCGGATTCGACGCCGATCATGACGACCGTGCTCTCCTGACCTTTCCCCTCAGGAACGACCGTCTGACGCCCCGGCTGTGGACCGGTAGCTGATCGTGGTGGGGCGCTTGAGCCGGTGGGGGCGATCCGTCAGTTATGCGCTGATCGTCCTACCTCAGATTCCTGAGCAAGCGCGTGTCGACCGCCAGCGATCGCGGCGTGCCGATCTGGATGCGCGAAAAATCGGGGTGTGCTGGGTTCAGGAGATAGTTGCGCTCAGCCGGGACCACGACGCTCGGTACGCTCAGCACGGCGGTACTGCCCTCGTTGATCCAGATCCGGCCGATCTCCTGCAGGACGTTCCTCGCGCCAAGCGTTCGCCACTTGGCGGGCAGGTCCACGACTTCGATGCTCCTCACTGGCAGGTCGTCAGGCAGTTGCGCCGGGATCAGCACGTAGTTCGCGCGCAAGGGGTCGTCCTGGACCATGAGCTCGAGCAGGGCGAGCGACTGTGATGCCGCGGTGTAGATCAGGGGCCAGCCCTTGGGATTCCAGCGTCCTCCGAACAGACGCGCACCTTCGCCACTGAAGGCGGAGTCTGCGAAGCGTGCGGTGGTGATGCGCCAGACCGGCTGCATCAGGCGAACACGCCGTGCTCGATACGGCCCAGGGCATCGAGCACGCTGTCAGCGCCGAGCTCCGTGTCGAGCAGCGACAGCGGCGTCACGCCGCCGAGTGCGGCGTTGGGGCTCTGCATCCAGCCCAGTGCAGCGTCGGCATCCTCGAAAACGCCATCGGCCCGTTCCACGACACGGGCAAAACGGACGAGCTTGGCCGACTCCTCGGGTGAAAGCGTGCCTTCGCGCTTGCGACGCACCAGGGTGCGCTCCGGGATGTTGAGCGCACGGGCGAGCTCGCTTTGGGTGATCCGCGTGATGCGCGTCGCCGCGTCCACCGATGCCGATGGCAGGCCCTTGCGCAGCAGTGGTATCCAGTCCATCAGGACGCGGGGCCTTGCATGTAGCACGGACTCGCCGCCGAGCAGGCTGATGGCTGCCAGCGAGCTTGTCGCGGCGTTTGCGGAGGGGGGCATGGGTGTCTCCCAGTAAGGCCAAGTAAGTTCAAGTTTAGGCAAAAATGGCGTTGCGGTCCATGTATGGGTAAGCGCGCGAGCCGCTGAATGGATGTTGATGCCTGCGTGGACGACGAAAAGCTCGCGACTTGCGTCGCTCCCACAAAAGAAACCGCGCCGCGCTTGCAGCCCGCCGTGGGAGCGGCGCGAGCCGCGAGGGTTTGAAGGCGACGGGGCGTGTCGCATGCCCTGAAAAGCTCGCGGCTGGCGCCGCTCCTACCGAAAACCACCACGCGCGTCACCCGCCGTAGGAGCGGCGCCAGCCGCGAGGGGTTGAAGGCGACGGGGCTCGTCGCAGGCCATGAAAAGCTCGCGACGGGCGTCGCTCCTACAGAACCCCGCCGCGGCTGCCAGGTACCCCATGTGGTGACTGGGCAAGCATGGCTTGACCTTTGCGGCCTGTTGAGGTCTAAGGTTTGCCCTTTGATCCCTCGCACAACGACGAAACATGAACACCAGCACAACCCCTCCGCCCCGCGCTGTCGCGCGCAGCCTCAATATCGCCGGCATGACCTGCGCCTCGTGCGTGGCCCATGTCGAGAAGGCCTTGCTGAAGGTCGAGGGCGTGCAGGCGGCGAGCGTCAATCTGGCCACCGAGACCGCGAGCGTGACGGCGTCGGCTTCGGTGCCGCTGTCGGCGCTGATCGAGGCGGTGGCCAAGGCGGGCTACGAGGTGCGGCGCGAGGCGCTCGAGCTCGACATCGAGGGCATGAGCTGCGCGGCCTGCGTGGGCCGGGTCGAGAAGGTGCTGCAGCGCGTGCCCGGGGTGGTAACGGCAAACGTGAACCTTGCGGCGCGCAAGGCGCACGTGGAGTTTGCCGGCAGCGTACCGACGGCGGCGTTGGTCGCTGCGGTGCAAAAGGCCGGCTTTGACGCCCGCCCGGCCAGCGAGGTAAGCGTCGGCGCGCGCGAGGCCGATGCCGCGGCCGAGGAGGCGGCGCTGCGGCGGGCGGTGTGGGTGGCGGTGGCACTCACCCTGCCGGTGTTCGTGCTCGAGATGGGCTCGCACCTGATTCCGGGCATGCACGACTGGGTGATGGCTACGATTGGCCACCGCGAGAGCTGGCTGCTGCAGTGCGTGCTCACCAGCGCGGTGATGTTCGGGCCGGGCCTGCGTTTCTTCCGCAAGGGCGTGCCGGCGCTGCTGCGCGGCGCGCCGGACATGAACGCACTGGTGGCGGTGGGCACCTCGGCGGCGTGGGCGTATTCGGTGGTGGCGCTGTTCGCGCCCGGTTTGCTGCCCGAAGGTACGGTCAATGTCTATTTCGAGGCGGCGGCGGTGATCATCACGCTGATCCTGATCGGGCGCCTGCTCGAGACGCGTGCGCGCGGCCGCACCAGCGACGCCATCCGCAGCCTGATGCGCATCCAGCCGCGCAGTGCGCGCGTGCGCCGCGGCGCCGAGCTGGTCGAACTGCCGATCGCCGAGCTGGCGGTGGGCGACGTGGTGGAGGTGCGCCCGGGCGAGAAGGTGGCGGTCGATGGCGAGGTGGTGGAGGGTGCGTCCTTCGTCGATGAGTCGATGATCACCGGCGAGCCGGTACCGGTGGAGAAGGGCGTGGGCGCGACGGTGGTTGGCGGCACGCTGAACACCCGCGGCGCCTTCGCCTTCCGCGCCACCCGGGTGGGGGCGGACACGGTGCTGGCGCAGATCATCCGCATGGTGGAGGCGGCGCAGGGCGCCAAGTTGCCGATCCAGGCGCTGGTGGACAAGGTGACGATGGTGTTCGTGCCGGTGGTGATGGCGGTGGCGGCGCTGACCTTCCTTGTCTGGCTGGTGTTCGGCGGCGGCGCGCTGCCGGCCGGCGTGCCGGTGCTCAGCTTCGCGCTGGTGTGCGCGGTGGCGGTGCTGATCGTCGCCTGCCCGTGCGCGATGGGGCTGGCAACGCCGACCTCGATCATGGTCGCCACCGGGCGCGCGGCGCAGATGGGCGTGCTGTTCCGCAAGGGCGACGCGTTGCAGTTGTTGCGCGAGGCCGAGGTGGTGGCGGTGGACAAGACCGGCACGCTCACCGTGGGCAAGCCGCAGCTCACCGACCTGGTGGTGGCTGCGGGCTTCGAGCGCGCCGGGGTGCTGGCGCGGGTGGCGGCGGTGGAGCGGGGCTCCGAGCATCCGATCGCCGAGGCGATCGTCGCCGCCGCGCGTGCGGACGGGCTGGCGGTCGCCAGCGCCGCAGGCTTCGAGGCCGAGGCCGGCTACGGCGTGCGTGCGCAGGTGGATGGACAGCGTGTCGAGGTCGGTGCCGACCGCCTGATGCGCCGCCTGGGGCTCGATGTCGACGTCTTCGCTGGCACCGCTGCGCGCCTGGCCGACGAGGGCAAGTCGCCACTGTACGCGGCGATCGACGGCCGCCTGGCAGCGATCCTGGCGGTGGCCGACCCGCTCAAGCCGACCTCGGTGGCGGCCGTCAAGGCGCTCCACGGCATGGGGCTGAAGGTGGCGATGATCACCGGCGACAACGCGCGTACCGCGCGCGCGATCGCGCGCCAGGCGGGGATCGACGAGGTCATCGCCGAGGTGCTGCCCGATGGCAAGGTGGCGGCGCTGAAGCGGCTGGCAGGGGGCGAGGACGACAAGGTGAGCGGGGGTGAAGGACGCCGCCGCGTCGCCTTCGTCGGCGACGGCATCAACGACGCGCCGGCGCTTGCCGAGGCCGACGTGGGCATCGCGATCGGCACCGGCACCGATGTGGCGATCGAGAGCGCTGACGTGGTGCTGATGTCGGGCGACCTGATGGGCGTGCCGCGCGCGATCGCGCTGTCGCGCGCGACCATGCGCAACATCGGCCAGAACCTGTTCTGGGCCTTTGCCTACAACAGCGCGCTGATTCCGCTTGCCGCAGGGGTGTTCTACCCGGCCTTCGGGCTGCTGCTGTCGCCGGTGTTCGCTGCGGCGGCGATGTCGATGTCGAGCGTGTTCGTGCTCGGCAACGCGCTGCGCCTGCGCCGCTTCACTGGCGGTTCATTATCCGCCTGAGTCTCGCCCTGAAATCGCCTCGCGGCTGGCGTGCCTTGCGCACGTAGGCTGATGGCCGGGCTTCGCCGTGCAGGGCAAGGCCGACCTCGGTGACGGTCTTGCCCTGGTGCACGCGGCGTACGACGAAGTCGAAGCTGCCGAGCGGTACCCGGTCGCCGATGACGGGTTGCCCGCCAAGTTCGGTGTGCAGGAAGTCGCCCACGCTGAGCTCGGGTGGAATCTCGATGGGCAGCTGCAGGTCGTAGGCGCTGACCAGGTCGGCCACGCGCGCGTCGGTATTGACCATGAACTGGCCGAAGTACTCGGTATCGCCCTGCTCGGGCGCCTTGATCTGCGAGAACAGGCGGTCGAGCAGGGTGGTGTATTCCGGCGGTGTGAAGAGGTAGACCAGGTCGCCCGCCTGCAGGTGGCCAGCCTGCTCCGGTTGCATCGAGCGGCCGTTGCGGACTACGAGCGAGGGGCGCGCCCAGCGCGGCAGGGTCGCACCACCCATGATGAGCGGGCTGTCGTCGAGCACGCGATAGATCAGCAACTCGTGCTTGGGATTGCCGGGCAGCTCGAGTTCGATACGTTCGAGCGGGCCGATGCCTGCCGGTACGATGAGCTTGAGCCGGGCAGCCGCGGGCTTGATGGTCCAGCCCTGCACGAGCAGCGAGGTGACGACCATGATGAAGGCCGCGTTGAGGAAGAGTTCTGCACCCTCGACGCCCATCACCGCCGGCAGGATGCCGAGCAGGATGGAGACCGCGCCGCGCAGTCCGACCCAGGCCGTGAAGGTGACCGTCTCGCGGTCGTAGCGGAAGGGCAGCAGGCAGAGCACGACCGCGAGGGGACGACCAATGACGATGAGGAAGAGCCCGAGCAGAAGCGCAGGGATCAGCACCGTGCCGAACTCCGACGGCGTCACGTACAGGCCGAGCACGAGGAACATGACGATCTGTGCGAGCCAGGTCATGCCTTGCTGGTAGCGGCGCAGGGCCGAGGCCCCCTTCATGTCGCGGTTGCCGGCGACGATGCCGGCGACATAGATGGCGAGGAAGCCGCTACCACCCAGATAAGCGGTGACGCCGAACACGCAAAGCCCGCAGGACATCACCAGGATGGGGTAGAGCGCCTCCTCCAGGCGGACGCGGTTGACGATCTCGACGATGAGGTAGCCACCTGCCACGCCGAGGGCCAGGCCGAGGCCCATCTGCATGCCGAAGCCGTGCAGGAAGCTCGTCATCACGCTGCCGCGTGTCTCGGCGAGGATCATCTCGATGAACAGGATGGTAAGGAAGATCGCCATCGGGTCGTTCGAGCCGGACTCCACCTCCAGCATCGAGCGCACGCGCTTGTAGATCTTTACGCCACCCGAGCGCAGCAGGAAGAACACCGCCGCCGCATCGGTCGAGCTGATGATGGCCCCCATCAGCAAGGCGTAGAGCCAGGGCAGGTCGAACAACACGCGTGCGGCCGCGCCCACGAACAGGGTGGTCAGGAACACGCCGACCGTCGCCAGGACGAAGGCCGGTGCGGCAGCGCGGCGCAAGGTCTGCACGCGGGTGCCGAAGCCTGAATCGAACAGGATCACGGCGAGCGCCACGCTGCCGAGGAAGAAGGCGGTCTCGGCGTGGTCGAACTGCAGCCCCAGCCCATCTTCGCCCGCGATCAGGCCGATGCCGAGGAAGACCAGCAGCAGCGGCGTCCCGAAGCGGAAGGCCAGGGCACTCGTCAGGATCGACAGGGTGATGAGCCCTGCGCCGACGAGAATTGCGGTGAACATCCAGTCCATTCAGGGCCTTGGAGATGCATGAGGGTAGGGGGTTCAGCTGCGATCAAGCACGCCCAACGCCTTTGCCGAGGACATGAACGGGTCAGTTTGCGGCTTTGCCCAGATCAAGCCCGAACAGCTGGTCGATGGTGAGTGTCAGCGCCAGGCCCTGTTGCGGCGAGTCGAGGTCGAGTTCCTCGTTCAGCCGCTGCGCAGTGCGGTTGGCGGTGTCGGAGTCGGCGATCCAGAACAGGAGGGTCATGGCGCTCTGGAAGGTCAGGCCGAAGAAGGTGCGCAGCGGCGACTGGCTGATGCCGCTCGCGGGCAGGATGGTGGCGCCGCGGATGCCTTCACGCTCGGCGATGGCAAGGGCAGCGTCCGAGACTTCGTCGGTCACAATGGCGATGAGCAGTGAGTTCGTCATGGTCTTTACAGTGGGCAGTGGCGCGGGGGCGGATACTTGGGCTTGCGGCTCGTGCGCACAACGGCAGGCAACGCCGGACTCGGGACCGCAGCCGGGACACGAAGGTTCCGTGCGTGAATCTGCTCGCAGTCTAGCATCCCGCTCCCGGCGCTCTACATGCCGGGGCGTGGATCTGGCGGCATCGTTGCCGCCCAGGGGGCGAGCCGCTCGCAGGCAGACCGACGACAGACGCGACTTCTTGCCGAGCAAGCCCGGCGGAGTCGCGATTGCCGGTTACCATCACACCCCCGAATCGCTCATAGAAGCCCCCTCGAATGCAAAAAGACCTCGCCGACGAACCCCGCAACGCCATCGTCGCCTCGGTGCAACGCCCGAATGTGAGCGACGCCGAGTTCGAAGCCTCGCTCGCCGAGTTACGCGAACTGGCGAAGACGCTGGGCTACCGGGTTGTCCAAACCTTTACGCAGAAGCGCGCCGGTTTTGACACCACGGGTTACCTGGGCGTTGGCAAGCGCCAGGAAGTACGCGACTTTGTCGCTGCCCAGTCGGGCCTTGAAGCGGCGCCGCTGGCCACGGTGCCGCGTACAGGCCCGATCGAGGCGCTGTTGGTCGATCACGAGATCTCGCCCTCGCAGGCGCGCAACCTCGAGCTGGAGACGGGCTGCGAGGTCATGGACCGCACCATGGTCATCCTCGAGATCTTTCACCGCAACGCGCGCTCGCGTGCTGCCAAGGCGCAGGTTGAGATCGCCCGGCTGGGCTACATGGCACCGCGTTTGCGCGAAGCGGCCAAGCTCGCCGGGCCGCAGGGGCGGCAGCGCAGCGGGGTGGGAGGCCGCGGTGCCGGCGAGTCGCACACCGAACTCGACCGCCGCAAGATTCGTGACCGCATTGCCGAACTGCAACTCGAGATCGTCGCGATGGAGGCCGAGCGCAAGACCCAGCGCGCGCGCCGCCAGGGGCGGCAGAGCCTCGCCAATGTGGCGTTGGTCGGCTACACCAATGCCGGCAAATCGACGCTGATGCGTGCGCTGACCGGCAGTGAGGTGCTGGTGGCCAACAAGCTCTTCGCCACGCTGGACACCACTGTGCGTACGCTTTACCCCGAAAGCGTGCCGCGTGTGCTCGTCAGTGATACCGTCGGTTTCATCAAGAACCTGCCTCATGGCCTGGTGGCCTCGTTCAAATCCACCCTGGACGAAGCGCTCGATGCGGCCTTGCTGCTGCACGTCATCGACGCGAGTGATCCGGGCTTCGAACGCCAGCTTGAAGTCACCGATACGGTGTTGGCCGAGATCAGCGCCGACGAGGTGCCTCGCATCCGCGTCTTCAACAAGATCGATCATGTCGGTGACGCCGACGCACAGGCCGAATGCGAAGCGGCGCTGCGCACGAAGTACCCGGGCTGCATCGTGATGAGCGCGCGCCGGCCCGAAGAGGTGGCCGCACTACGGCGGACGATCGTGGCGTTCTTCCAGCAGCATCTGGTCGAGACCGAGCTGTTGCTGCCTTGGTCCGCCCAGCAGTTGCGCAAGGAGATCTACGCGAACTGTGAGGTGCTGGAGGAAAGGGCCGAGGACGAAGGCGCGTTCTTCAGGCTGCGCGGAGAGCCCGAGGCAGTCGAGAGACTGCGCGGCCAATGCGTTAAATGCGGCCAAGGCGACCGTCCGGGCTGATCAGCAGGTGGGGCGCTACGGGCGCTCTCGCGCCCGCAGTACCTGATCAGGCGACCTCGTCGAGCGCCTTGCCCAGCGTGGCCACCGTGCGCTCGATGTTGTGCAGCTTGTCGAGCCCGAACAGGCCGATGCGGAAGGCCTTGTAGTCCGGGCGCTCGTCGCAGGCGAGCGGCACGCCTGCAGCCACCTGCAGGCCGGCGGCGGCAAATTTGGTGCCGGTCTTGATGCCGTCGTCGGTGGTGTAGCTGACCACCACGCCCGGAGCCTGGAAGCCGGGCGCGGCCACGCTCGGGAAGCCGCGCGCCTCGAGCAGGGCGCGCACGCGGGCGCCGAGCTCGAGCTGCTCGCCCTTCACCTTGTCAAAGCCGTAGGCCTCCGTCTCGCGCATCACGTCACGGAGTGTGACCAGGCCGTCGGTGGGCATGGTGGCGTGGTAGGCGTGGGCGCCACCCTCGTAGGTCTCCATGATCTGCAGCCACTTCTTGAGGTCGCAGGCGAAGCTGGTGCTGGTGGTGCCCTCGATGCGCTCGCGCGCGGCGGCGCTCAGCATCACCATTGCGCAGCAGGGGGAGGCGGTCCAGCCTTTCTGCGGCGCGCTCACCAGCACGTCGACGCCGGTGGCGGCCATGTCCACCCAGATTGCGCCCGAGGCGATGCAGTCGAGCACGAACAGGCCGCCGACCTCGTGGGTGGCATCAGCGACCGCGCGCAGGTAGTCGTCGGGCAGGATCATGCCCGCCGAGGTTTCGACGTGGGGGGCGAACACCACTTCCGGGCGCTGGTTGCGGATGGTGGCTACGACCTCGTCGATGGCGGCGGGGGCGAAGGGCGCCTGGGCTTCGTCGGCGATCTGGCGGGCCTTGAGCACCACGGCCTCGCTCGGGATGTTCCCCATCTCGAAGATCTGCGTCCAGCGGTAGCTGAACCAGCCGTTGCGGATCACCAGTGCCTTTTTGCCGGTGGCGAACTGGCGCGCGACCGCCTCCATGCCGAAGGTGCCGCTACCGGGCACGATGGCGACGGCCTGTGCGTGATAGACCTTCCTGAGCGTGGCCGACAGTTCGCGCATGACACCCTGGAAGGCCTGCGACATGTGGTTGAGCGAGCGGTCGGTATAGACCACCGAGTACTCGAGCAGGCCATCGGGATCGACGTTGGGCAACAGGGCGGGCATGGGGCCTCCAGCAATACGGGTAAGTCGGAAATCGGCTCGAACCGCTCGCGCGCACGGCCTGGGCGCCGGGCCGCCGTGGTGCGGACGAGTCGAGAAGCAAGCCGGGATTGTAACGGCTCGTTGATGCGGACGCTTCCGCAATGCAACACAACGCCCCGCGGCCACGGAGGATGGCGGCGGGGCGTGTCGTGGTGCTCGCGCAGGCTCAGTCTGCAGGCGAGGCGGTGTCGAGGCCGTCCAGAACCATCTCGTCGGGGTCGAAGCCCGGGGGCGGCGTGCGCGGCTGCAGGTTGAGCGCCTGGGCGACGAAGGCCGTCTGCGAGCGGACCACGTCGGTAGTGAGCGCGTTCTGGTGGGCGACGAAGAGCAGCGCGGTCATGAAGAAGACATGGTTGGCGATCTGCAGCAGGTCTGTCCGTTCGCCGCTGGGCTGGCGCGAGGTGATCATGGGCATCTCCCGGTGTTGCGGGCTTGTGGCATGTAGCGATGGGACGCACATTTGTGTGAATGGTTCATGCGCAGCGCGTGTCGGCCCACCCACGGTTCTCGGCAGGCGCGGCGCCAGCCGCGAGCGTTTGGTAAGGGGCCTTCAGCCATGTCGCCTTCAACCCCTCGCGGCTGGCGCCGCTCCCACGGCGGGCGATGCGCGCGGTGGTTTCCGGTAGGAGCGGCGCCAGCCGCGAGCTTTTGGTGAGGCGCCTTTGGCCATGTCGTCCTCAACCCCTCGCGGCTGGCGCCGCTCCTACACGGGGTGATGTGCAGGCGTTCGGGCGAGTCACCCGGCATTCACTCCAGCCCGGCCCTGCGACGCAGGCTGCGTACATAGGTGGCGCCGTCGGGTGGGGTGCCTTTGCGCTGGGCCTCGAAGAGCATCTCGCCGAGCGCCTCCAGGGCGTCGTGGAGGGCGTCGTGGCGTTCGCCGCGGCGCTTGCAGGCGGCGTCGAAGGCGGCGCGGATGCCCGGCGGCTGGTCGATGGAGAGCTGCTCCTCGATCGCCAGGTGCAGCGACAGGTGCAGGAAAGGGTTGATCTGGCCGGCCTCGGGCGGGAAGTCGCGGTCGATCGCGTCCGGGTCCTCGACGATGGCGTGGTACTCGGGGTGGAGCGCGATGATGTCGGTGGCGATGGTTTCCATCGGCGTCAGCACTTCCTTGGCGCGCGCCTTGCGCCAGGTGTCGATGAAGAAGCTGCGCACCTGGTCGCGGCTGGGGTTGAACATGGCGGAGCGTCTCCGGTGGGGCGGGTCAGTCGGTCTTGTCGCGGCACAGGCACAGGTCGCGCACGCTGCATTGGGCGCAGCGCGGGCTGCGCGCGGTGCATACGTAGCGGCCGTGCAGGATCAGCCAGTGGTGAGCGTCGAGCAGGTAGTCCTTTGGTACGCGCCGCATCAAGGCCTTCTCCACCTCGACGACGTCCTTGCCGGGGGCGAGTCCGGTGCGGTTGGCGAGGCGGAAGATGTGAGTATCGACCGCCATCACCGGCTGGCGGAAGACGGTGTTGAGTACCACGTTGGCGGTCTTGCGGCCGACGCCGGGCAGGGCCTCCAGTGCTTCGCGCTCCGCTGGCACCTCACCGCCGTGGCGTTCCAGCAGCAGACGCGACAGGGCGAGGGTGTTCTTCGCCTTGTTGCGGAACAGGCCGATGGTCTTGATGCAGTCGGCAATGCCTTCTTCGCCGAGCGTGACCATGGCCTCTGGCGTCGGCGCGAGCGCGAACAGCTTGCGGGTGGCGATGTTGACGCTGCGATCGGTGGCCTGGGCGGACAGCACCACGGCCACCAGCAGCTGGTAGGGCGAGGCGTACTCGAGCTCGGTCTGCGGCTCGGGGTTGGCGGCGTGCAGGCGGCGGAAGAACTCGCGGATCGCCTCGCGCTTCATCAGCGCCATCGCTTCAGCCTGCGGCAACCGCCTCGCCGTCGTCCTCTGCCCTGGTTGCAGGCGCGGGTGCGGTGGGCGGTGGCTGGCGCCGTGCGCGGGCGGCGAGACGGGCGTTGATGACGTTGAAGACGGCGATCAGCACGCCGAGCGCGAAGAAGGCGCCGGGCGGCAGGATGGCGATCAGGAAGCCGGGGTAGTCGTCGCCGAACACCGACCACGCGCTGGCGCCGGGGATGATCATTTCGATGCCCGAGAACAGGGTGCCGGCGCCGAGCAGTTCGCGCAGGCCGCCGAGCAGGGCGAGCACCCATACCAGGCCGATACCCATCATGATGCCGTCCACCGTGGACGTGAGCGGGTCGTTCTTGGCCGCGTAGGCCTCGACGCGGGCGAGCACGATGCAGTTGGTGACGATGAGCGGAATGAAGATGCCCAGCACCAGGTAGAGGTCGTGGAAGTAGGCGTTGAAGGCGAGATCCACCATCGTCACCAGGGCGGCGATGATGAGGATGAAGACCGGGATGCGGATCTCGTAGGGTACGAAATTGCGCAGCCCCGACACCGCGAGGTTGGCGACGGTCATCACCAGCACGGTGGCGATGCCCAGGCTCACCGCGTTGACCATGGTGGTGCTGATGGCGAGGATCGGACACAGGCCGAGCAACTGGGCGAGGCCTGGGTTCTGCTTCCACAGGCCGTTCCAGGAAATGTCGCGGAACTGTTGCGGGCTCATTGCGTGTCTCCGAGCAGGCCGCCTGCGGGGGCGGCGAAGAGCGCGTCCATGCGCTGCGCGGCGAAGGCGGCGCTGCGGCCGGCGGCGCGCGTGACCGCACGCGCGCTGATGGTGGCGCCGGCGCGATAGTCGAAGCTGCCGCCATCCTTGCGCACCGTCCATGCTGCGGTGTCGACTTCGGCCCAGGTCGCGCCGGTGAACTGGGCGATCCAGGGCGCGTCCTTGCGGCGGTCCTTGCGCGGGTCGATGTAGTCGCCCAGGCCCGGGGTTTCCTTGTGTTCGGTGACGCGTACGCCGCTCAGGCGGCCGTCGCGATGCACCGCGACCACCAGGCCGATGCGGCCGGCGTAGCCGTCGCTTGCGGCGCCCTCGATGATCAGTGCGACCGGCTCGCCCGCCTTGCGTGCGCGCCACACCCGTCCGCCGGCGTCCATGCCGATCTGCGGCGCGGGCCCGAAGCGCACGTAGTCGTCGAGCAGGGCGTTGTCGTAGCTGCCCGGCGGCAGCACTTCGGCAAGCAGGCGCATCTGCGCCTCCTGCCGGGAGGCCTCGATCGCAGGCCGTGTGACCTGGAAGGTGGAGGCCATGAGCGCGGTGAACGCGAGCGTAAACAGCAGCATGATGCCGCCGGTGCGCAGCGAGGTGCGGGTGGCTGTGTAGCGGCCGCTCATGGGCGCCTCTCCCCGGTCCGGACGCTTTCCCCGGCCTCATTGCGGTGGCCGAACACGCGTGGTTGCGTCTTCATGTCGAGCAGCGGCACGCACATGTTCATCAGCAGCACGGCGAAGGCGATGCCGTCGGGGTAGGCGCCGAAGCTGCGGATCAGCCACACGATGAGCGCGATGCCAGCCGCGAACACGAGCTTGCCGCGCGGCGTGGTGGCGCCCGAGACGGGGTCGGTGATGATGAAGAAGGCGGCGAGCAGGGTGCCGCCGCTGGCGAGGTGGAACAGCGGCGAAGCGAACTGGCCGGGCGCGATCAGCCAGAACAGGCCGGACACCACCACCAGCGTGCCGAGGAAGGCGGCAGGCATGTGCCAGGTGATGATCCGCGTGGCGAGCAGCAGCGCGCCGCCGGCGAGGTAGCCGAGGCCGACCCATTCCCATTCGCGCCCGCCGGCCATGCCGAAGGCCGGCCCCTGCAGCACCGACTGCACGCTCGCACCATCGGCGCGCAGCCCTGTGCGCAGGGCGTCGAGCGCGGTGGCGCCGGTGATGGCGTCGAGCTCGCGCGCGCTGCCGAGGATCAGGCCCAGCTGGGTGTCGAAGGCGAGCGCGCCCGCGGCCGGCCACTGCGACATCAGTGCCGGGAAGGCGACGATCATCGTGCAGTAGGCGACCATGGCCGGGTTGAACGGGTTCTGGCCGAGGCCGCCGTAGATGTGCTTGACCGCGACGATAGCCACCAGCACGGCCGCTACGGTGAGCCACCAGGGGGCGATTGCGGGCAGGCTGAGGGCGACCAGCCAGGCGGTGACCACGGCGGACAGGTCGCCCAGCGCGATGCCGACGGGCCGCTTGCGCAGCGCCAGCACGAGTGCTTCTGCCGCCAGCGCGGTAAGGGTGGCAAGCGCAAGGCTGACCAGGATGCCGGTGCCGATCTTCCAGGCGTAGAGCGCGACGGCGGGCAGCAGCGCGAGCAGTACGAGGCCCATCGTGCGCTGCACGCTGACCTGTTTGCGGACGTAAGGGGAGTGGATCATGTACGGCTCAGTTCCTGGACTCGGCGTCCACTGCCACGGTGGCGGCCGGTGTGTCCGCGCCCGGCGTCGCATCGGCGGCCGGCGCGGTGACGGCTGCCGCCAGGCGGCGGGCTTCGATGTCGGCTATCTCGGCCAGCTTGTCGGCGCTGAGATTGTCGGTGTTCTGCGGCTTGACTTCGGCCTTCTGCGCCTGGGCGCGCGCCAGTGCAGCAGCGATGAGGGCCTTCTTGGGGTCTTCGCCGGGCTCGGCCGCCGTCTTTGGCGCTGGCGCTTCGCCGCCTTCGGCAAGCTTGGCGCGCGTCTCCGCGGCCTTCGCAGCGAGCTTGGCGGCCTTCTCGGCCTTCTCGCGTTCCTGGCGGAAGTTGCGGAACTCGAAACGTTCGCGTGCCTGATCGGCGGCGGATTTGTCGCGCTCGCGCGCCCAGATCTCGCTCTTGGAGAAGCGGAAGTAGTCGACCAGCGGGATGTGCGACGGGCACACGTAGGCGCAGCAGCCGCATTCTATGCAGTCGAATAGGTTGTATTCCTGCGCCTTGCCGAAGTTCTTCGAGCGTCCGAACCAGTACAGCTCGAAGGGCTGCAGCTCGGCCGGGCAGGCCTTGGCGCATTCGGTGCAGCGGATGCAGGGCTGCTCGGGCGGCGGCGGCGGGAACAGCGTGGGCGAGGCCGAGATGATGCAGTTGCTGCCCTTGACGATGGGTACATCCAGGCGTGGCAGGGCGAAGCCCATCATGGGGCCGCCCATGATGCTGCGGTCGGTATCCGGCTTCGGGCGCGCCAGCTGGAGCAGTTCCTCGATGGGGGTGCCGATCAGCACCTCCCAGTTGCCTGCGTCCTCGACGTTGCCGGTGAGCGTGACGATGCGGCTCAGCAGCGGCTCACCATGGGCAATGGCGCGATACACGGCATGTGCGGTGCCGACGTTGAAGCACTGCACGCCGTAGTCTCCACCCAGCTTGCCGTAGGGGATCTCGATGCCTGTGAGTACGCGGATGAGCTGCTTCTCGCCGCCCGCCGGATACAGCGAGGGGATGGGCACGATGCGCACGCCGTGCCCCGATGCGGCGGCGGCGTCCTGCATGGCGGCGATGGCTTCGGGCTTGTTGTCCTCGATGCCGACCACCATTTCGCGTGCGCCGATGAGCTCGCGCAGGATGACGGCGCCGGCCAGGATGTCGGCGGCGCGCTCGCGCATGAGGCGGTCGTCGCAGGTGATCCAGGGTTCGCATTCGCCGCCGTTGAGGATCAGCGTCTCGATGCCTGCGCCCTTGCCGAGCTTGACGTGGCTGGGGAAGGTGGCGCCGCCCATGCCGACGATGCCGCATGCGCGCAGCCAGGCGAGCGACTCGTCGCGGCTGGCGCCGTGGTAGTCGAAGGGAGCGTGCTCGATCCAGCGCTCCTCGCCGTCGGGCTCGATGACCACGCAACGGGTCTGCAGGGCCGAGGCGTGAGCCATGGTGTGGGGCGCGATGTCGACCACGGTACCCGAAGTCGGTGCATGCACTGCCGTGCCCAGGAAGCCTTCCGGCTCGCCGATGCACTGCCCCTTGAGTACCTTCTGGCCGATCTCGACGATACAGGTGGCGGTGGCGCGCGTGCTCTGGCGCAGGGGCACGATCAGCCGCGCAGGCAGAGGCGCACGCCGGATCGGTGCCTTGGCCGATTCATCCTTGTGGGCAGCGGGCTTGATGCCGCCATGGAACTTGAACAGGCGCCCGATCATGCCGCCTTCCTGATTTCGACCACGGGGTATTTCCATTTCCAGGTCTGCACGGTCTCGGCGATTGGCACCATGGCGATGCAGTCGACCGGGCAGGGGGCGACGCACAGCTCGCAGCCGGTGCACAGCGGTTCGACCACGGTGTGCATCTGCTTGGCTGCGCCGACGATGGCGTCTACCGGGCAGGCCTGGATGCACAGCGTGCAGCCGATGCAGGTCTGCTCGTCGATGACGGCGACAGCCTTGGGCTTCTCGATGCCATGCTCTTCGGACAGCGGTTTGAACTCGCGGCCGAGCAGGTCGGCGAGCTTGCGCACGCCTTCATCACCGCCGGGCGGGCACTGGTTGATGTCGGCCTCGCCGTTGGCGATGGCCTGGGCGTAGGGCTTGCAGCCGGGGAAGCCGCACTGGCCACACTGGGTCTGCGGCAGTATGGCGTCGATCTTCTCGACCAGCGGGTCGCCTTCGACGCGGAAACGGATCGCGGCGTAGCCGAGCGCGGCACCGAGCACGATGGCGATGCCGGCCATGACGAGGAGGGCTGTGATCATGCGCGTGCAGTCCTCAGTGGAAGCGGTCGAGGCCGGCAAAGCCCATGAAGGCGAGGCTCATGAAGCCTGCAGTGATCATGGCGATGGCCGTACCCTTGAACGGCAGCGGTACGTCGGCGCCGTCCAGACGCTCGCGGATGCCGGCGAACAGCACCAGCGCGAGCGTGAAGCCGACCGAGGAACCCAGGCCGAACAGCAGCGATTCGAGCAGGTCGTGGCGCAGGCCGACGTTGAGCAGCGGCACGCCGAGTACCGCACAGTTGGTGGTGATGAGGGGCAGATAGATGCCCAGCACCTGGTGCAGCAGCGGGCTGGTCTTCTGAATGACGAGCTCGGTGAGCTGGACGATGGCCGCGATGACGACGATGAACGATAGCGTGCGCAGGTATACGAGGTCGAGCGGCTGGAGCAGGTAGTGGTCGATCAGGTAGCTGGTGCCCGAGCCCAGGGTCAGCACGAAGGTGGTCGCGGCGCCCATGCCGATGGCGGTCTCGAGTTTCTTCGAGACGCCCATGAACGGACATAGCCCGAGAATGCGGACGAAGACGACGTTGTTCACCAGAACAGCGCCGATGACGATGAAGATGTAGCTTGTCATGATCCGCAGGCGGAAAGGAATCCCGCGATTATCCTCTGCAGCGCAGGGGGGCTCAACCCTGGCGTGCGCGTAGTCTTGTGGGGCAGCGGCGCTCGGCCTGGCCGTTCATCGCCACTCGGCGGGCGGCGGCGCGAGGCTGGCAGTGTGGAGTGTCCAGGTTCCGTTGCGGCGGTCGTCGAAGAAATGGCGCAGGCTCATCGAGATGGAGCGGAAGGCGATCTGCTCCCAGGGGATGTCTTCCTCGCGGAACAGGGCCACTTCGAGCGACTCCTCGCCCGGCTTGAAGCCGAGGTCGAGCAGGCGGGCGCGGTAGACCATGTGCACCTGGCTGATGTGGGGTACGTCGATCAAGGTGTAGAGTTCGCCCACCTCGATTCGCGCGCAGGCCTCTTCCAGTGTTTCGCGGGCGGCTGCCTGGGCGGTGGTTTCCTCGTTTTCCATGAACCCGGCGGGCAGGGTCCACATGCCGTAGCGCGGCTCGATGGCGCGCCGGCAGAGGAGGACGCGATCCTCCCAGACAGGGAGGGCGCCGACCACGATCTTGGGGTTCTGGTAGTGGATGGTGCCGCACTGCTCGCACACGTGGCGGGGCAGAGAGTCCCCGGGTGGGGTGCGGAAAGTGACGGCAGCGCCGCAGTTCGAGCAGAATTTCATGGTCGGCGACCTGTGGTTTTCACGGATTCTAGCGTGCTTTCGCTTGCCCTCCGGGGCGCAGGCAAGAAAGAATCATGCTTTGGTGTGGCACGCAGAGGCAAACCGGTGGCGCGCTCGCAGGCCTCCGTAACAGGACCATTCAAACCGGGGAGTGCATGGTACAGCCGATCGACATGAAGCGATTTGCGCAGCTCAAGGCGGCGGGGGAGTTGCCGTCGCCGCGCGGCGTTGCGATCGCCATCATCCGCCTTACCCAGTCGAACAACGTGTCGATGGCCGAGCTCGCACGCGTGATCAAGGGCGATCCCGCGTTCGTGGGGCGTCTGGTCAAGGCGGCCAATGGACTGGTGGCGGAGAACCGACGGGCGGTTGTCTCGGTCCAGGAGGCGCTGATGGTGCTCGGCCTGCCGGCGGTGCGCACGATGGCTCTCGGTTTTTCGCTGCTGTCGCATTACCGCAAGGGGGGCTGCGCCGGGTTCGACTACGGACACTTCTGGTCGTCCTCCCTGCTCATGGCCATCTCGATGCAGGCGCTGATGCTGCGCGTGCGCTTGGCCGCACCTGATGATGCTTTCAGTCTGGGGCTGCTCGCCCGTGTCGGCGAGCTCGCGCTTGCCACCCTTTATCCTGATGCGTTCTCGCGCCTGCTCAACGATATCGGTAGAAATCCGGGGCTCCAGCAGGTCAGTCTCGAGGACCAGGCGTTCGCCACCAACCACCGCGAACTCGGGGCGGCCATGCTGACGGACTGGGGGGTGCCCGATGTGCTGGTACAGCCGGTGCGCTTTCACGAGTGCCCCGAGGTGCCGGGCTATGCCGAGGGCTCGCGCGAGCACGGACTGGTCCAGTGTCTGGTGCTGTCGCGTGCGATCGCGCAACTCTGCCTCGCGGCGGAGAGCGAGCACGAGCGTCTGATGGGGCCGATGCTGAGGTTGTCCAGCCGGCTGGGGATTGGGCGCAGCGATTTCATCGCGTTGTGTGAGCGCGTGGGGCGGGAATGGGGTGAGTGGGGCAAGCTGCTCCAGTTGCGTACCGAAGCCGCTCCGCGTTTTGGCGAGCTGGGCAATCGCGCTGCCGTGGCTGTCGGTGATCGCGGGGAGCCTGCCGGTTCGGGCGAGGCAGAGGAGGCCAGGCCCTCGAAGGCGCTGCTGCTCGTGCCTGAAGAACAGTGCCGCCATGCCCTGCGGGCAGCCCTCGAGGCTGCGGGGCTTGCGGTGTGCGAGGTGTCGTCGGCGCGGCTTGCGATCGAGATGGCGATCGACGTCCAGCCGCAACTCGTCTTCGTGCAGTGGCAGCGTGAGGCTGGGGACGAGGGGCAGGCCTTCGTGCGTGATCTGCATGACATGCGGCTGCGGCGCAGCCTGCAGGTCGTGGCGGTGCTGCCGGACAACGATGATGATGCGCTGCGCTGGTTGTCGGAAGCCGGCGCGGACGATTATCTCCTGTTGCCATTGGGGGGCGTGGCGCTCAAGGCGCGCCTGCAGGTATTGCTGAAAATGCTCGGCTTGCAGCTGGAACTGGAGCGCGAGCGCGAGGAATTGCGCAATTTTGCCGCTGAACTGGCGATCTCGAACCGTCGCCTCCAGGAGGCGGCGCTGACCGACCCGCTCACGGGCTTGCCGAACCGCCGCCACGCACTCGAGGCGATGCAGGTGGAGTGGGCGTCATCGATACGGCACTCGCGCACCTTGGCGGTGATGATCGTCGATCTGGACGAGCTCAAGGCGATCAACGATACCCATGGTCATGACGTCGGTGACATCGCGCTGCGCCAGGTGTCCGAAGTGTTGCGCCGGGCCCTGCGTGCACAGGACATCCTTTGCCGGATGGGGGGGGACGAGTTTCTCGTGATCTGCCCCGACACCGACCTCGCGGCCGTCGTGGTCGTGGCGCAGCGCCTGCGGGCTGCAGTCGAGGCCTTCGAGCCCGATACGGGCGGCCCGCAGCTGCGGATGACGGTGAGCGTGGGTGTGGCGATCCGCGAGCCCGGAATGCCGGGCTTCAATAGCCTGGTCAAGCTCGCCGACCAGGGGGCTTATGCGGCCAAGGAGACCGGGCGCAACCGGGTCATTGCCTTGCAGGCGGCGGGCGCATGACGGATTCGATGGGGTTGCTGCCCGACACGCGCGCGCGCGAGCGCCAGGCGCCAAGACTGCTGATCGTCGATGACTGCGAGGACGATGCGCTACTGGTCGAGGCGGAGTTGGCGCGCCGAGGCATGCGGGTATCCTGGCGGCGCGTCGATGAGCCGGTGGACATGGCGGCTGCGCTCGCCGCCGATGAGTGGGACCTTGTGCTGTGTGATCAGGCCATGCCGGCCTTCGATTGCCGGCGTGCCTTGCAGGTGTTGCAGCGCAGCGGAAAGGATGTGCCGTTTGTCGTGCATTCGGGGAGCATGAGTGCAGGCGAGGGCGTGGGGGTGATGTACGAAGGCGCGCGTGACTATGTGCCGAAAGGGGACTTCGCCCGCCTGCTTGCCGTCATCGAGCGTGAGCGGCAGGCGCTCTCGGACCGCAGTGCGGTCAGGCACGCGGTACGCCGGATCCGCGAGCTGAGCTTGTTCGACCACGGCAGCATGCTGCCGAACAAGGTCAATTTTCTCGCTCGCGTGGCTGACTGGATGGCGTGTCGCCGTCGTGGCGCGGGGCGGGCGGCTGCGGCCATGTTCGTCATCGATGTCGACCAGTTCATGCGCGTCAATCTGGGTTACGGCTACGGTGCCGGTTCCGAAATCCTGCTCGAGCTCGGTCGCCGCCTCGCCGCGATCGTGCCCGCGCAGGGCGTGCTCGCGCGCCTCGAGGGCGACTTGTTCGGCGTGTTCGTTCCGGGCGTCGTAGATGAGGGGCAGGCCGAGTTCACTGCGCGCTGGTTGTTGCGCGCGGTGGATCGGCCGTTCGCGTCGCCGCGGGGAGCGCTGCGACTGACGGCGAGCGTCGGGATCGTCCTGTTCGACGATGCCGCGGACCAGGCAGCGGATGTGCTCACTCAGGCCGAGCTGGCGCTCGCCGAGTGCAAGCGTGCCGGCGGTAACCAGTTGCGCATACACGCTGCAGGCATGAGTCGGTCCTCGCTCGAGGCCTTTGCCCTCGAACTTGACCTGCGGGCTGCGCTCGAGCGCGAGGAGTTCAGGCTGCACTACCAGCCGATCGTCGGCGCATCCAGTTGTCACGCGCGCGGTGCCGAAGCCTTGCTGCGCTGGCAGCATCCTGAGCACGGCTTGCTGGAGCCCGATCGCTTCGTCCCGATAGCGGACCGGACCGGACTGATCGTCGACATTGGCGGCTGGGTGCTCGCCCAGGCCTGCCTGCAGGGCGCGCGCTGGCGCAAGGAGGGGGTCGAGGGCTTCGAGATGTCGGTCAATGTGTCCGCCGTACAGTTCGCGCGTCCCGGCCTGCTCGCGCAGGTGGAGTGTGCACTTGCCCAGAGCGGGTTTCCGCCGTCCGCGCTGATCCTGGAGATTACCGAGAGCTCGCTGATGAGTGACACCGGGCACGCCGAACAATGCCTGCGGGCATTGAAGACGCTTGGTGTGCGCATCGCCATTGACGACTTCGGTACCGGTTACTCTTCGCTTGCCTACCTGCGCCGACTGCCCATCGACGTGATCAAGATCGATCGCGAGCTGATCGGCGAGGTCGATCGCGACAATGATGCTGAAGCCATCGTGCGCGCAGCACTGGCGATGGCGCATAGCCTGCGCTTGAAGGTGGTTGCCGAAGGCGTCGAGACCGCCGCGCAGGAGATTCTGCTGCAGGCCTCATGCTGTGATTCGCTTCAGGGTTTCCGCTATGGACGGCCCGCGGTGCCGGCAGCATTCAGGTTTGGCTCGCTGACGCCGGACCGGTGAGTGCGGGCTCCTTGCCTTTGCCGGTGTTGCGGCGAAGCCACGATGGGGCGTGATCGAATTGGCAAAATCGCGATTTTCAGGCTTGATGTTGCTGAGAATTTACTTTAAGTTGCAAACACTCATCCCTGAAGGGGATTGGATTTCATGGATCGACCAGACTATCAGGCCGAGATCCGCGAACTGAACCTTGCCTACCTGATGCTTGCCCAGCAGATGCTGCGCGGAGATCGGGCGACGGCCTTGTTCAGGCTCGGCATCAGCGACGCGCTGGCGGACCTGATCGAATCGATGTCGGCGGCAAAACTTGTGCGAATGGCCAGCAGCCAGATGCTGTTGCCGTGTTTTCGCTTCGACGATGCGCAACTTGCCCGACTGATGGCTGGCGAGGGGCGCGACGCCGTCAGTGCTGGTTTGCACGCAGCGATCCTCGCGGCGGGCAAGGCAGCGGAAGAGGCGGCCTGAGGAGGCCTAGATGAAGAACAAGACAGTGATCGAGGAAGCCGAGGACGTCCGGCGCGCGGTCGAGATGGTCCAGCTTGGCGCGCGCATGCAGATGCTCGAGGTCGAGACTCGTCTCAGCCGCGAAAAGCTGCTTCGGATCTACAAGGAAGTGCGCGGTGTGTCGCCGCCCAAGGGCATGCTGCCGTTCTCGACGGACTGGTTCATGACCTGGCAGCCCAATGTGCACTCGTCGCTGTTCATGGGCTTTCATCGCTTCTTCGTCGAGCGTGCCGGTGTGCGTGGGCTGGATGCCATCCTCAAGTCGTACAACCTCTACCTCGACCACATCGAGAGCTCGGCCATGGAGCCGGTGCTGAGCTTGACTCGGGCGTGGACGCTGGTGCGCTTCTTCGATGCCGACCTGCTGCAACTCAGTACCTGCACCTGCTGCGGTGGACGCTTCGTCGGCCATGCGCATGACCCGGTGCAGGGCTATGTCTGCGGCTTGTGCAACATGCCGTCGCGGGCGGGTTCTTCGCGCAAGAAGGCCACGCGCAAGGCCGTGTCCCGCACGCGAGTGGCTGTATCGGCTTGAGACCGTGCCCGCTGGCGGGCATTCCGGATATGCTTCATGGGCCGCGCTGGTAACACGCGGCCCATGTTTTTTTGGTGCATGCCTGCCTGATCGTGCGAGCCGTTCAAGTTTCGCGAGGTCGCGCCGATAAGTCGGTCACAGGTCGCGAGCCGAAGGTCGGCAGGCGTGGCCATACGCCCTGGAGTCACTGGTGTTCCTGATCATTGGATACGTTGTCGTGCTGCTGGCGTCGCTTGGGACCTATGCGATGCATGGCGACCTGCTCGCCTTGTGGGTGCCGCTCGAGTATGTCGCGATCTTCGGCCTGATGATCGGCGGCTTCATCGCCGGCAATGGCCCGAAGGCAATCAAGGCGACGCTCAAGGGCTTGCCGATGGCGCTCAAGGGGTCGCCGTACAACAAGGCGCTTTACGTCGATCTGCTTGCCCTGTTGTTCGAGATCCTGGCCAAGGTACGCAAGGAGGGCCTGATGTCGATCGAGAACGACATCGAGAACCCTGACTCCAGCCCGATCTTTTCCAAGTATCCGAGCGTGACCGCCGATCACCATGTGGTCGAATTCATGACCGACTACCTGCGCATGATGGTGGGTGGCAACCTCAATGCGTTCGAGATCGAGAACCTGATGGACATGGAGATCGAGACTCACCACCAGGAGGCGCATACGGCGCCGCACGTGGTCGCCAAGGTTGCCGACGCGGTGCCAGCCTTCGGCATCGTGGTGGCGGTTATGGGGGTGGTCAACGTGATGGGCTCGGTGGGCCAGCCCCCTGCTGTGCTGGGCAAGATGATCGGCGGTGCGCTCGTCGGTACCTTCCTGGGGATTCTCGTGTCGTACGGCTTTGTCGCACCGCTTGCCGGCCAGCTCGAGCAGAAGGTCGAGGAAGGGGGCAAGATCTACCAGGTCATCAAGGTGGTGCTGCTGGCGAGCATGAACGGCTATGCGCCGCAGGTCGCGATCGAGTTCGGTCGCAAGGTGCTTTACTCGACCGACCGCCCGGGCTTTGTCGAGCTCGAGCAGGAAATCAAGAACCGGAAGGGTTGAGTCCTATGCCTTCATCGGGTTCCGTCCCGCCTGAGTACTCACGCCGTCTTCAGGTTGGCGTGGTCTGGAGTGCGTGATGAGCGACGATACCCAGCAGCCAATCGTCGTCAAGCGCATCAAGAAGGGGGGTGGAGGCCACCATGGCGGTGCATGGAAGATCGCCTATGCGGATTTCGTGACCGCGATGATGGCTTTCTTCCTGCTGATGTGGTTGCTCGGTTCGACGGCCCAGGGAGATCTCGAGGGCATTGCCGATCACTTCCAGAACCCGCTCAAGCTGGCCATGGCCGGGGGCGAGGGGACGGGTGACAGCTCGAGCATCATCAAGGGCGGTGGCGAGGATCTGTCGCGCAAGGTCGGCCAGGTGCGGCGCGGAGACACGCCTAGCACGCGTGCGATCAACGTTGATGCCGCGCGTGCGCGCGTGAAGACGCCGGACGAGATGCGTGCCGAGGAGGCCCTCGAGGCGGCCAAGCGCCGTGAGCGTGCGCGGATGATCGATCTGAAGGGCAAGCTGGAGGCAATCATCGAGGCCAACCCATCGTTGCGCCAGTTCAAGGAACAGATCCTGCTCGACATCATTTCGGAAGGGCTCAGGATACAGCTCGTCGATGCGCAGAACCGTCCGATGTTCACGTCGGCCAGCGCCAATCTGCGTCCATATACCCGCGAGCTGCTGCGTGAGATTGCACGCGCCCTCAATGATGTCGACAACCGCATCAGCATGTCGGGGCATACCGACTCCGCGCAGTATGCGGGCGGGGAGCGCGGGTTTTCGAACTGGGAGCTGTCGGCCGATCGTGCCAATGCAGCGCGCCGAGAGCTGGTCGCCGGCGGGCTCGAGCCGGGCAAGCTGGTGCGCGTGCTCGGACTTGCCGACACCGCGCACCTGAACCCGGATGATCCCCTGGACCCGGCCAACCGTCGCATCAGCATCGTCGTCCTGAACAAGGCAGCGGAGGAGGCGATGCGGGCGCCTGGGCGGCAGATCGAGGTCGAGGGGGCGGGTGCGCCCGGTGCTCGCGAGCCGGATGGAGGGGACGCTGTCGTCAGTGATATCTTTGGCGCGCCGCTGCGTTGATGCACTAACCTAAAGTTAATCGAGCTGTAGCCGATACATCTTTCAAGGCAGCCGGCGCGGCGGCCTAAACCCAACCGGAAAGCGGAACAAGACATGTCCGAACTGCTCAAGAATATCGACGCCCGTACCCGGCTTGCGGGAACGAACAAGCTCGAGATCCTGCTTTTTACGCTGGGTGTCGACGCGCGAACGGGCCGAAGGGAGACCTTCGGTATCAATGTCTTCAAGGTCCGCGAGGTGATGCGCACGCCGCAGATCACGGCGGCGCCGGAGATGCCCGACGCCGTTAAAGGCATGGTCAGCCTGCGTGGTGCCCTGGTGCCGGTGGTCGATCTGGGGCGATATGGCGGCATCAGTGACGACAGTCCGCGCGAGATCATGATCGTCACCGAATACAACGGCCATACCCAGGGTTTTCTGGTGGAGGCCGTGGATACCATCCTCAGGCTGGACTGGTCGCAGATGCGAGTTCCCCCGGAGATGCTCACGGCCAGGCTCGGGGGGCTGGTGACGGCTGTGACCGAGCTCGCCGATGGCCGTCTGGTCATGTTGCTCGACGTCGAGAAGGTGTTGTCCGAAACCTCGAACTATGACGACGATATCGAGTTCCGTGACATCCGTCCCTTCCCCGGGGCCGAGAATCACGTCGTGTACTTCGCCGATGACTCCTCCGTGGCGCGTCGGCAGATCACCCAGACCCTGGACGCGATGGGGGTGCGGTACGTGGGCTCCGTGAATGGCCGCCAGGCTTGGGAAGAGCTGAACAAGGCCGCCATGCAGGCCGAGGCGACCGGGCGCAAGGTATCCGACCTCGTGAGCCTGATACTGACCGACGTCGAGATGCCGGAGCTCGACGGCTACATGTTGACGCGCCAGATCAAGGCCGATCGGCGTTTCGCCGGCATTCCGGTGCTCATGCATTCGTCGCTGTCGGGGATGTCGAACCAGCAGCTCGGGCATTCCGTGGGGGTCGACGAGTACGTGCCGAAGTTCGAGCCAGTGAAGCTGGCCGAGACGCTGGTGCGTCTCATGCGGGCGGCGGACAAGGATCAGGCGGATTGAGGAGGCAACATGCGAGAGCTGCAGAACGAAGAGAACGCGCTGTTCGATACCGTCGAGAAGCGCACCAGCCTGGCGGGCTCGAACCGGATGGAGATCCTCCTGTTTTCGCTGGGCACCAATGAGCACTTCGGCATCAATGTGTTCAAGGTGCGCGAGGTTTCCCAGACGCCCTTCATTACGCGTACCCCCAATATGCCGGCCGGCGTAGAGGGCCTGATTTCGCTGCGCGGTAACGTGATTCCCGTGCTTTCCCTGGGGCGCATCCTGGATCTCACCAAGCCCGGTGCCCCGCTGGGCGGGGCGATGATGGTGACCGAGTACAGCAAGCGCACGCTCGGGTTCCTGGTCGATTCGGTGGATCGCATCGTGCGGGTCGACTGGGAGAAGGTGCGGGCGCCGGAGAACGTATCGTCGTCCTCCCAGACCTTCATCACGGCGATTACCGAGCTTCCCGACGGTCGCTTGGTGTCGATCCTCGATGTCGAGACCATCCTCGCCAACACCTTTGGCGATGCGGTGGTCGGAAACATCGCGCCGATCAGCCATGGCCACGAATGCAGCGTCTTCTTCGTCGATGACTCCAGCGTGGCCCGGCGCAAGATCACCGAGGTCCTGGACAAGCTCGGTGTGCGGCACAAGCACGCGCAGAACGGCCTCGAGGCCTGGAACCGGCTGCAGGGCATCGCAACGCATGCGGACCAGGTTGGACGCCAGGTGATCGATGAGATCGACCTGATCCTGGTGGACGCAGAGATGCCGGAGATGGATGGCTACGTACTTACGCGCAACATCAAGGCGGATCACAGATTCAATGGCATTCCCGTCGTGATGCACTCGTCGCTGTCTTCGGACGCCAATCGCGCGATGGGCAAACGCGTCGGGGTCGACGCCTACGTGGCAAAATTCGACGCCGACGTGCTGGCCGAGACGATTCGGCCCATGTTGAATCGTGGCCGTCGCTGAACCAGAACGGCGCAGGCATAGAACCCCGGAGAACACAGAACATGGCCGACCCTAAAACCAAATTCCTTGTTGTCGACGACTTCTCGACGATGCGGCGCATTGTCCGCAATCTCCTCAAGGAGCTTGGATTCGCCAACGTCGACGAGGCAGAGGACGGTGCGGTTGCGCTGCAGAAGCTCAACAGCGGCTCTTTCGATTTCGTCGTGACAGACTGGAACATGCCCAACATGGATGGGCTGACTCTGCTCCAGACCATCCGGCGCACGCCGCACCTCAAGCACCTTCCCGTGCTGATGGTCACGGCCGAAGCCAAGAAGGAGAACATCATCGCCGCGGCCCAGGCCGGCGCGAGCGGGTATGTCGTCAAGCCCTTCACGGCGGTGACCCTGGCCGAGAAGCTGGAGAAGATCTTCGAGAAGATGGGCCAGAACTCGGCGTGAGCGCCGCCTTCGGTTGGGAACGGAGCAAGACAGATGAGCAAGAAGTCGAAGATCGATGAGGCCGGTGATTCCGACGAGCTGCAGGCGCTGTTCGACAGCATTGCGGCTGAGCCGGTGGGGCGAGCTCGAAGCCCGTCGGTAGCGCGGCCGGTAGAGGCCAGTCCGCTTGGTGCGAGTGCCGATACCGGTGACAGTGACGAACTGCAGGCCTTGTTCGACGCCGTGGCCTCGCAGGCGGAGCACACCGCCGAGCCGGCTGCGCCCCAAGCGGCCGCCCCGGCAGCGGCCGCCAGCAACACGCACGCCTCGGTCGCAGAACAGGTCGAACCTGCCGTGGTGTTTACCCGCCTGGGGCAATTGACCCGGCAGGTTCACGACACCTTGCGCGAGTTGGGGCTGGAGGGCACCTTGCAGGAGGCGGCCGAGGCCATTCCCGACGTGCGTCAGCGACTGGCCTACATCGCCCAGATGACCGAGCAGTCTGCCAGCCGCGTTCTGAATGCGACCGATGTTGCTGCGCCGATCCAGTCCGCGCTTGCCAGCGGTGCCAATGCCTTGGGCGCGCGCTGGGATCGACTTTATGCCGGTGAGTTGTCGCCCGGCGAGTTCCGTGACTTGAGCGGTGACACGCGACGTTTCATCGCCGAGGTCGCGGCAGGCTCGCGTTCGACCAGCAAGCAGTTGCACGAAATCATGATGGCGCAGGACTTTCAGGATCTGACTGGACAGGTGATCAAGCGCGTGCTGGAGCTGGCGCAAATGCTCGAGAGCCAGCTCGTACAGGTCTTGATCGAAGCCACGCCACCGCAGGTCCGGGCCGAATGCAAGGCGAGCCTGCTCAACGGGCCGGTGATCGATGGGGTTGCGGGGGCGGACGTGCTGCATAACCAGTCCGAGGTGGACGACCTTCTCGAGAGCCTCGGGTTCTAAAGCGGACGGCCGGCTTTTATGGGCACAGGGTCCGGGTCAATGAAGAGCATAGGTGAGCCATGAGTGATTTCGCCGGAATGGAAGAGCTGCTGCAGGATTTTCTCGTCGAGGCCGAGGATCTGCTGTCCGGCGTGGACAACAAGCTGGTCGATCTGGAGCGGGCGCCGGACGATGTCGGCCTGCTCAACGAGATTTTCCGCGGTTTCCACACCATCAAGGGGGGTGCGGGTTTCCTCAACGCGGGCGAACTCGTCACGCTGTGCCATCTGACCGAGAGCCTCTTCGACAGGTTGCGCAATGGCGAACTGAAGGTGACGCCGGAACGCATGGACGTCATCCTTGCCGCGACGGCGTCGGTCCGCCAGATGTTCGGCGATCTCGAACGTGGCACCCAGCCGGCGCCGGCCGCCCCCGCGTTGATCGCGAAGCTGCGGGCCGCGGTTGACGGAGAGGACGGGGCCGAGGTGCGTGCAGCTGAGCCTGGACCTGCTGCTGCGGTGAAGGTGCCGCGGCAGGGTGAGCCTGATTGGGACGTTCTGTACGAGACCGTGACCGGCAAGGCGGTCGTGCCTGCCGCCAAGGCGCCTGCACCTGTAGCAGTGGAGACCGGCGCCGCCACGGTACGCACGGAGTCCGAGGATCCCGTCGTAAAGGCCGCGCTCGGGCGGCGTGCAACCGACGTGCCGGGGGCCAGTGGGCCGACGGGCAGGCGGGAAACGGAGCGGCAGCGCGACAACTCCATCCGCGTCGATACCGCGCGCCTCGACCAGGTGCTCAACCTGTCGGGGGAGATCGGCCTCACCAAGAACCGGCTCAATGCCTTGCGCAGCGACATCCTCAGCGGCCGTAACGACACCGAGACCCTGCATGCGCTTGACCTGGCCGTGAGCCAGCTGGACCTGCTGGTGTCGGATCTGCAGAACGCGGTCATGAAGACCCGCATGCAGCCGATTGGCCGCCTGTTCCAGAAGTATCCGCGCATTGCGCGCGATCTGGCGCGTAACCTGGGCAAGGACGTCGAACTGGTTCTGGTCGGCGAGGAGACGGAGATCGACAAGACGATGATCGAGGATCTCTCGGATCCGATCATCCACCTCGTTCGCAATGCAGTCGATCACGGTATCGAGGATGCGGAAGGGCGAGGGGCCGCCGGCAAGCCGCAGAAGTCCCTGGTCCGCCTCGAGGCACGCCAGGAAGGCGATCACATCGTCATCATGGTGGCAGATGATGGGCGCGGCATGGACGCCGAGCGACTGCGGGCCAAGGCCCTCCAGCGCGGCCTCATCACCGATGAGGAGGCGAGCACCATGGATGATCGCCAGAGTTACAACCTCATCTTCCTGCCTGGCTTTTCGATGGCCGACAAGGTGTCGGACGTTTCTGGGCGCGGCGTCGGCATGGATGTCGTGCGCACCAACATCCAGAAGCTGAACGGCACGATCGAGATCAAGTCCGAGCTTGGCAAGGGCACCACGCTCATCATCAACCTGCCGCTCACGCTGGCGATCCTGCCGGTGTTGCTGGTCCGGCTGGCCGATCAGCCTTTCGCGGTGCCACTGTCGATGGTGCGGGAGATCCTGCCGATCGTGCCCGACGCCATTCAGGATGTGGGTGGGCGTGCGACCATGGTTGTACGCGGCGAGGTTCTGCCGATCGTGCCGCTGTCGATGCTGTTGGGCTGGCCGCGTGAGCGCATACCTCAGTACGGGGTGTTGATGCAGGCTGCCGAGTGGTCCTTCATCCTTGCGGTCGACAGCTTTGCCGGGCGCGAGGATGCTGTGATCAAGTCGCTCGACGACTTCCGGCCCAAGGGCGTGGCCGGCGTCACGACGCTGTCCAACGGCCAGATCGTGCTGATCCTGGACATGAAGGAGTTGCTCGATGCGGCGGGTGACCGCCGGGGCATTTCGCGCAATGCGCTGATCGCCGACGTCGTCCCTGCGCTGACTTGAGCACGACGGGGCGCGCTTTGCAGCCGCCCCGTGCTAAGGCCTTTGAGCCTGTCAGGCGGTCAGTTCGAGCAGCGCTGAAAAAGCCTGCTCGAACTGCGCCAGGCCTTCCTGCTGCAGGCGCTCTCCGGCGGCCTCGAGGTCGATACCGGCGGCCGCCAGGGTCGCGAATTGCGCCTGAGCCTGGTCGAGTTCGAGTTCGAGGGTTGCCGCTGCCTTGCCATGGTCGCGCAGGGCGTCGAGCGTTGCATCAGGGAGCGTATTGACCGTCTCTGCACCGATCAGGGGTTCGACGTACAGCAGGTCGCTGTAGGCCGGGTTCTTCGTGCCTGTGCTCGCCCACAACATGTACTGCGGACGCGCACCGGCAGCACGCAGGTTCGCGAAACCCTCGCCGTGGAAGCGTGCGCGGTAGCGCTGGTAGGCGAGGCGGGCGAGTGCGACCGCGGTGCGTCCCGGACGGGCCGGGGTGTCCGCCGCAAGCGCTTCGAGCTGCTTGTCCACCAGCGTGTCGACGCGCGACAGGAACAGGCTTGCGACCGACATGACCGACCGCAGGTCGCCCCCTTGAGCACGCAGGCGCTCGAGTCCGCGGACGTATGCCTGGGCGACCGTATCGACATGGGTGAGCGAGAACATGAGGGTCACGTTCACGCTGATGCCGGCCGCAACCAGCTCCTCGATTGCCAGCAACCCGGCGCGGGTGGCTGGGACCTTGATCAACAGGTTCGGCCGGTTGACCGCAGCCTTCAGGCGCAGGCCGGCTGCCAGTGTCCCTGCCGCATCGTGTGCGAGTGCAGGCGACACCTCCAGGCTCACGTAGCCGGCCTCGCCGCCGCTGTCCCGGAACAGGGGGGCAAGGAGATCGCAGGCACGCTGGACATCGGGAATCACGAGCCCCTCGTAGCGCGCTTCGGCGCTCATCGGCTGCTGCTTGAGCCCGGCCAGGTCGTCCTCGTAATACCGTCCCCCGGAAATCGCCTTGTGGAAGATAGCCGGATTCGTGGTGATGCCAGTGACGCCATCCTCGTTGATGAAGCGGGCAAGGTGGCCGTCGTTGAGCAGCGTGCGGGAGAGATTGTCGAGCCAGATCTGCTGGCCGAACTGACGTACCTGGAGCAGCGGATTCATCGATCTACCTGGGTGGTATGGGATTGGAGCAAGGGCCGGATTCGTGCTGCGGGCAGAGACGGCGCACGGCAGCCGGCTTAGTGAAGCGGCATTGTGCCTCGAAACGGCCGCTCGGTGGAGCCACATGGCTGCACCGAGCGCTTCAGCTTGTTGCAAGTTCCAGGGGCCAGCCCAGACCGCGCATGACGCTGTGGAAGTCATCCGCCGGCGGCGCCATGATCTCCAGCGCAGTGTCCAGCACCGGGTGGCGCAGTGCCAGGCGTGTGCACGCCAGCAGCAGGCGATGGCTGTCGAACAGTTCGGCGAACAGCCGGTTGTGCCTGCCCTTGCCATAGGTGGCGTCACCGATGATCGGATGCGAGATGTGTTTGAGGTGACGGCGGATCTGATGACGGCGTCCGGTTTCGGGCGCGAGCTCCAGCAGCGCGTAGCGGCTGCTTGCATAGCGGTCGACCCGATGGGGCAGTTCGGCACAGGCCAGGCGCCTGAAGCGCGTGCGCGCATCGAGCGCAGTGCTAGTCACCTCGTCGCGCTCGAGGTCTTCGGGGTGCCCATCGCGGTTACCTGCGCCCACGCCGCGATCGCGCTCGATGGCGTCTAGCCGGCGTGTCAGCGGGTGGTCGATCAGGCCTGCCTGTGCTGGATGGCCACGGACGATGGCGAGGTAGCGTTTGTCGACCGTGCGGGTCTCGAACTGTGCGCCCAGCCGAGCGGCCACCGTGCGGTCGAGGGCGAACAGCAGCACACCGGATGTGCCACGGTCGAGGCGATGCGCCGGGTAGACACGCTGGCCGATCTGGTCCCTCAGGAGCTGAACGGCGAAGCGCGCCTCCTGGGCGGCAATCGGGCTTCTGTGCACGAGCAGTCCCGAGGGTTTGTCGATGGCGATGAGCCATTCGTCGCGGTAGAGCACCTGGAGCATGGTCGGGGCGCCTTGTCGGGGGGGCGTAAAGCAAGAAAGCGACCCGGTGGGGTCGCTTTCGGTGAGGCAGGCCCGGTTGAAACCGGGCGGCTGGGGATCAGGCGAAGTTCTTCGCGGCGAATTCCCAGTTGGCCAGCTTGTCGAGGAAGGTGGCAACGAAGTCCGGGCGGCGGTTGCGGTAGTCGATGTAGTAGGCATGCTCCCATACGTCGATACAGAGCAGGGCGGTGTCGCCGGTCGTCAGCGGGGTGCCGGCGGCGCCCATGTTGACGATGTCCACCGAGCCGTCGGCCTTCCTGACCAGCCAGGTCCAGCCAGAGCCGAAGTTGCCGACCGCCGAGGCCTGGAAGGCCTTCTTGAAGTCTTCGAACGAGCCCCACTTGGCCTTGATGGCGTCAGCCAGCGCGCCGGTGGGCTCGCCGCCGCCGTTGGGCGCCATGCTGTTCCAGAAGAAGGTGTGGTTCCAGACTTGGGCCGAGTTGTTGTAGATGCCGCCGGCTGGCGCCTTCTTGACGATGGCCTCGAGGTCGAGGTTCTCGTACTCGGTGCCCTTGATCAGGTTGTTCAGGTTGGTGACGTAGGCCTGGTGGTGCTTGCCGTAGTGGAACTCCAGCGTTTCCGCGGAGATGTGCGGAGCGAGGGCATCCTTGGCGTAAGGCAGGGCGGGCAGAGTGTGTTCCATGGAGTTTCTCCTGTATTCGATTTGTCCGTCGGCGGCATTAAACCAGGACCATTTTAGTCTGGTTTGCTGCGTGCTGACAATGCTGGGCCCGGAATGTTAAGCCTATCCGCGGGTTTGCGGAACAGGTCGTGTCGGGGGCCGCAGGGTCGGCCAAGCGGGTGAAGCTGGCCGATGATGGCTGCGAGCACCTGTTTCGACCTCAATCAGTCGTCCTGGTGCCCGGTGACGCGGGTGGCGAGGCTGCCGTGGGCAAGTTGCACGCTTACGGTCGCGCCGTCGGGCACTTCGGCAGCATGGCGGAGGACGCGGCCCTGCGTGTCGCGTGCGATCGCGTAGCCGCGCTCGAGCACGGCTTCAGGGGCCAGGTGCTGCAGGCTTGCCGCGAGGGCTTCGGTGCGCTGGCGCTGATGGGTCAAAAGGTGCTGCAGGCTGCGCCGCAATCGGTGCGCGAGGGCGTCCATTGTGCGCTGGTCCTGCGCCAGCCGTGGTACCGCCGCGCGCAGGCGCGCCCCCACATGCTCTGCATGCAAGCGGTCGAACGCCAGGCGCCGCCTCATGGCGTCGCTCAGGCGCTGGCCCAGGCCCTGCAGGCTCTTGGCCTCGTCGGCCATGCGCGCACGTGGGTGCTTGAGCTGCAAGGCGGCACGGTCGAGGCGCTGGCCGAGCGCTTCAAGTCGCCGAATCATGGCGCGCTGCAGCTGGACATCGAGTCCGGGCAGGGTCGAACGCATCGCATGCCACCCTTCGGTGACGAGTTCGGCGGCGCCGGTCGGAGTCGGGGCACGCAGGTCGGCTGCGAAGTCGGCGATGGTCACATCGGTTTCGTGGCCGACCCCGCACACCACCGGTAGGCGACTGGCCCGCAGGGCGCGCGCGAGCGTCTCGTCGTTGAACGCCCATAGATCCTCGATACTGCCGCCGCCGCGCACCAGCAGCACGACGTCGATCGACGCTTGCGCAGCATGCGCGGCGGCAGCGTCGAGTGCCGCGAGCAGGCCGGGGCCGGCATCCGGTCCCTGGACGGGGGTCGGGAAGACAATGATCGGCACATGGGGGGCTCGCCGTCGCAAGGTGATGATCACGTCGCGCAGGGCGGCGGCCTGGGCCGATGTGACCACTCCGATTGCCCGCGGCAGACGAGGCAGGGGGCGCCGCCCGGCGGCGTCGAAGAGGCCCTCCGCGGCGAGCTTCTCCTTGAGACGGTTGAAGGCCTCGAACAGGCTGCCGATGCCGGCGGGGCGCAGGCTCTCGATGTTGAGCTGGTAGTCGCCGCGGGCTTCGTAGAGCGTGACCAGCGCGCGGGCTTCCACGCGCATGCCGTTCTGCGGCCGGAAGGCTAGCAGCTGGGCCTTGTTGCGCCACATTGCGCAGCGCACCTGGGCATTCGCGTCCTTCAGGGTGAAATAGAGGTGGCCCGATGCAGCGCGGGTCAGGTTGGAGATTTCTCCGCCAACCCACAGTAGCGGCAGCGCGGTTTCCAGTGCCTCGCGAGCGAGGCGGTTGAGGGCGCTCACGCTCAGCACTGCAGTGCTCGTCTGCTCGATTCCAGTGGGCCGTGAAACCGGCGTTTCGTAGGGGAAAGTCATGGTGGGATTCTAGCGGAATCCACAGTCTTCAGGCCTTGTCAAGACTCGTGCTGCAAGTGCTTGACGGGAAAGGGGTTTGTTGTTAAGTCACTGATTTTATTGTGTTTAATATGTTGCACAATTTTGCATCGGAGTGAAGGAATGCCTGTAGCGGTAGGCTTTTCGGCCCGCTTTCACGAAATGTCCACAAACTTATCCACAGCTTTTGTGGATTCATTGGGGTGGCCCGTGAAAGGCCGGGCTGCTTGCTGCATGCGGGCGTCAGCGCTAGAGTTCCGCCTTTGCCCGCAAGAGGTTGCTCCGCGTGTTCGCAATCATTCAGGCCGTCGGCTGGCCCATCTGGCCCCTGATCCTCGCTTCGGTGATTGCGGTCGCGCTGATCATCGAGCGTTCCATCACCTTGCGTCGCGCTCGCGTCGTGCCTGCCGGCCTGCTCGACAACGTGCTCAATGATCTGCAGCAGGACGGCGCGTCTGCGGCGATGATCGAGCGTGTTGCGCTCCATTCGCCATTGGGACGAGTGCTGGCCGCAGGCTTGCGCAACGTCAATAGTCCGCGCGAGATGATGAAGGAATCGATCGAGGAGACCGGCCGCGCGGTTGTGCACGAACTCGAGCGCTTCCTGACCACCCTCGGCACCATTGCCGCCATCAGCCCGCTGATGGGGCTGCTCGGTACCATCATCGGCATGATCGACATCTTCGCTTCGCAGGGCGTCAGCGGGGCCAATCCAGCGCAGCTCGCCCAGGGTATCTCGATTGCGCTGTACACGACCGGCCTCGGACTGATCATCGCGATCCCGGCGATGATCTTCTGGCGGCATTTCCGTGCGCTCATCGACAGTTTCGTGATCGACATGGAGCAGCAGGCGATCAAGCTTGTCGAGGTGGCACATGGCGAGCGGCGGGCCTGACGGAGTGCCGGCATGAACTTTCGCCGTGGCAGCCGCAACGAGGAGCCGGAGATCAACATGATTCCGCTCATCGATGTCGTCCTGGTGATCATCATCTTCCTGATGCTGACGACGACCTTCTCGAAGGTGTCGGGGCTCGAGGTCAACCTTCCCACCGCCGAGTCGGAGGGCAGTGAGGTCGTCGCACGCGAGATCATCGTCGCAGTAACGGCAACGGGGGAGATCGTCGTCAACCGCCTGCCGGTCGCCGACCGCAGCATCGAGGCGATTGCCGCCGCCCTTGGCAAGGCCGTGCCTGGAGAGCCTGGCGATCCGCCCGTGGTGGTCATCAATGCCGACGCGAAGGCGACCCACCAGAGTGTGGTGGACGTCATGCAGGCAGCCCAGCGCGCCGGGCTGCCGCACATCACCTTCGCCACCCAGGCGCCCGCGCAGTGAGCGCGTGAGCATGGCCGCGCGCGCGCCAGACTTCTGGCGGGGCCGCGGTCCCGTCGCGTGCGCGCTGCGGCCGCTGTCGGCGCTGTTCGGTGCGCTCGCGCGTCGGCGGCGCGCGCGCGTGCGCGCTCAGCGCCTGCCGGTGCCGGTGGTCATCGTTGGCAACATCGCAGTGGGCGGCAGTGGCAAGACGCCGGTCGTGGCCTGGCTGGTCGAGGTATTGCGCGCGGCCGGCTGGCAGCCGGGGATCGTGAGTCGCGGCCACGGCGGCAGCGTGCAGGGCGTCGCGGCAGTGCCGGCCGATGGTGACCCGGCGACGTTCGGCGACGAACCGGTTCTGCTGGCTCGGATCACCGGGTGCCCATTGGTGGTGGGACGGGACCGGGTGGCGGCCGCGGCGGAGCTGTTGCGGAACACGCCCGCTTGCGACGTGATCGTCGCCGACGACGGTCTGCAGCACTACCGCCTGGGGCGGGACATCGAGATCGCGGTCGTCGACGAGGCCACGCTGGGCAACCGCTGGCTGCTGCCCGCGGGGCCGTTGCGAGAGCCCCTTGCCCGTCTGGCCGAGGTCGATCTCGTGATCGCGCATGGCGAGTTGTCGGCGAGCACGCGCGCGGCGGCGCATGGTGTTCCGGTCCATGCCATGCGGCTGGAAGGCGCTGTGCTGCAGGCGGTGAATGAACCGCAGCGCACGCGTGCCCTGGCTGAGTTGAGCGGGCAGAGGGTGCATGCAGTGGCGGGTATTGGTCGCCCGCAGCGCTTTTTCGATCAATTGGCCGAAGCGGGGCTGAAGGTGATTGCACACCCCTTTGCCGACCATCATGCCTTTGTCGCTGAAGACCTTGCCTTCGGCGATGCAAGGCCGATCCTGATGACGGCCAAGGATGCGGTAAAATGCCGGGCTTTCGCGCCTGCCGACAGCTGGGAGCTACCGGTGAAGGCGCAGATCGGCGTCGATGCCGCCACACGCATCCTGGAGAAACTCGAAGATGGACCCACGACTGCTTGAGATCCTCGTCTGCCCGTTGTGCAAGGGGCCGCTCGACTTCCTGGCCGACAAGCAGGAATTGGTGTGCAAGGCCGATCGCCTGGCCTACCCCATACGTGACGGCATTCCGGTCATGCTGGATGAGGAAGCACGCGCGATGAGCGCCGAAGAGGTCGACGCTTTGCGCGACCCCCGCCGCTGCTGAGCCGGACGGGCGCCATGACAGCGTTTCGGATCGTGGTTCCGGCGCGTTATGCGTCGACACGACTGCCGGCCAAGCCTTTGGCCGACATCTGTGGAAAGCCGATGATCGTGCGTGTGCTCGAGCGTGTGCGCGCAGCGGGGGCTGCCGAGGTTCTGGTGGCGACCGATCACGACGGCGTTCGCGATGCCGTGAGTGCGGCGGGCGGTGTCGTGGTGATGACCCGTTCAGATCATCCGAGTGGTACCGATCGTCTCGCCGAGGTGGCTGAGCTGTGCGCGTGGGCCGACGAGGACATCATCGTCAATGTTCAGGGCGACGAGCCCTTGATCGACACTGCAGTCGTTGCTGCCGTTGCCGAAGCGCTCGCCCGGGATGCTGAATGCGCGATTGCGACGGCTGCCCACCCGCTCGCAGATGCGGCCGAGGTTTTCAATCCCAACGTGGTCAAGGTTGTCTGTGATGCCGCAGGGCGAGCGCTGTACTTCTCGCGCGCGCCGATCCCGTGGGCGCGCGATGCCTGGGCGGAGGCGCGCACCGGGTTGCCGGCCGGGCTGCCCATGCTGCGCCACGTTGGCCTCTATGCCTATCGCGTCGGCTTTCTGCGCCGTTATGCCAGCCTCGCGCCGTCTCCGCTCGAGCACTGGGAGGCGCTGGAACAGTTGCGGGCGCTCTGGCATGGCTACCGTATCGGTGTGCTCGAACTCGACCATGCGCCTGCAGCAGGGGTGGACACCATGGAGGACCTCGAGCGCGTACGGGCAATTTATGCCAGTGGCGCTGTTTGACCGCCGCGACCTGCGTCGGTTAAGTTTCGGCCTGTTCATCAATCAATAATCAATCGGCCTCGTCCAGGGCCGTCAATTTCGGGAGGGTGTATGCGACTGATTCTTTTGGGGCCGCCGGGTGCCGGCAAGGGGACGCAAGCCAACTTCATCAAGGAGAAGTTCGGCATTCCGCAGATCTCCACCGGTGACATGCTGCGCGCAGCGGTCAAGGCGGGCACGCCGCTCGGCATCGAGGCCAAGAAGGTGATGGATGCCGGCGGCCTGGTTTCCGACGACATCATCATCGGCCTGGTGAAGGATCGCCTTTTGCAGGATGACTGCAAGGCCGGCTATATGTTCGACGGCTTCCCGCGCACCATCCCGCAGGCAGATGCAATGAAGGACGCCGGTGTGCCGATCGACTTCGTGCTCGAGATCGACGTGCCCGACAGCGAGATCGTCGAACGCATGAGCGGGCGCCGCGCCCACCTCGCCTCGGGTCGCACCTACCATGTCAAATACAACCCGCCCAAGGTCGAAGGCAAGGATGACGTGACCGGCGAGGATCTGGTGCAGCGCGACGATGACAAGGAAGAGACGGTGAAGAAGCGTCTCGATGTCTACCATGCGCAGACCAAGCCGCTCGTCGAGTACTACGGCAAGTGGGCCGCCTCCGGCGACGCCAATGCTCCCAAGGTGCGCAAGATCTCGGGTCTCGGCCCGGTCGAGGAGATTACCGCGAACGCTTTCGCAGCGCTCAAGTAATCTTCTCTGGATCGTGGGCGGGCCGGTGTGTGTACTGGCCAGCTCTCTCGCGCGGCCGCGCCGGATTCGGTGGCGGCCGCGTTTGTTTTGATGCTGCGGCGAGATGGTTGCTTCGGCAACGGATTTCGTCGGGAGGTCTGGCGCGATGACGCATTCGAACCTGCTCTATGCGCATTCGGGCGGCGTGACCGCCGTCATCAACGCGACCGCGGCGGCGGTGATCGAGACCGCGCGCAGCTACGCACCACGCATCGGAAAGGTGCTGGCAGCGCATCGCGGTATTGGTGGCGTGCTCGCCGAGGATCTGATCGATACGGATGCGCTCGACGAGACCGCGCTCGAGCGCCTGGCTCGTACGCCGGGCGGTGCTTTCGGCTCATGTCGGTTCGACCTGCCGCGGGACGATGGCGGAGCAGTGATGGATCGCCTGTTCGCAGTGTTCGACGCCCACCGCATCGGCTACCTGCTCTACAACGGCGGAAACGGTTCGATGGACGCGGTGGCGCGCCTGCATGACGAAGCGTTGCGCCGTGGCCATCCTCTGCAGTGTGTCGGCGTTCCGAAGACGGTGGACAACGATATCGTCGGCACCGACTGCTGCCCGGGCTTCGGCTCTGCCGCCAAGTACCTCGCAACCTCGATGCTGGAAGCCGGGCTCGACATTGCGTCGATGGTCGGACGCAAGGGTAGCGTCTTCGTACTCGAGGTGATGGGGCGCAACACGGGCTGGCTGGCCGCGGCTACCGCGCTTGCCGCTGACGGCGATCCCGAGCGCGCGCCACATGTGGTGCTGCTGCCGGAGGTGGGGTTCGATGAGGCGCGCTTCCTGCAACGTGTGCGCGAGACGACCGAGCGGCTCGGCTATTGCACGGTGACGGTGTCAGAGGGCATCCGCCGCGCTGACGGCAGTCTGCTCATGGAGAAGTCGCGCGACCCGCGTGGTTACGTCCAACTCGGCGGCGCAGGGTCGGCAATCGCACGCCTGCTCCATGAGCAACTCGGTTACAAGCATCATTGGGCGATCCCGGACTACCTGCAGCGTGCGAGCGGGCACTGGCTGTCGGCGACCGATCGCGAGCAGGCTATGGCAGTCGGTCGGGCGGCGGTCGAGTATGCGCTTGCTGGCGGCGGTGGCCAGATGTCTGCCATCCGCCGCCTTCAGGATGCCCCTTACCGCTGGGATGTGGTCGCGGTGGACACGCGTCCGATCGCCAATCTCGAGCGTGCCCTGCCGTCTGCCTTCCTGAGCGCAGACGGACTCCACGTCACCCAGGCTGCTTGCGACTACATACGTCCGCTGATCGAGGGTGAGTTCACCCAGCCGGTGCGTGGCGGCTTGCCGGATTACCGGGCCTTCGAGCTACCCAGGCTGGCGCGTCTGCTGCCAGCCTGGGCTGGCTGAGCGCTTGGCTGCTCGGCGCTGTTTCCCCAATCACTGTCCATAGGGTATCCACTTGTCTCGATCGATCAATCTGCTCATCGCTGGCCTGTTGTTCGTCGGTCTCAACACGTGGCTCGGTTCGGGACTCGGCGCCGCCGGCGCCGGGCTGGCCCTCGTGGCGACGATTGCCTGGTTGTGGATGAGCGAAGCGCTGCATGTCAGCGTCACCGCGCTGCTGGTGCCGCTGCTGGCTGCGGCGAGCGGTGTGCTTGCCTTCGACGAGGCCTTGTTGCAGTTCGCTGATCCGGTGATCTTCCTTTTTCTGGGCGGTTTCGCGCTTGCTGCGGGCCTGCAGCGCCAGGGACTGGATCGATGGATGGCGGGGCAGGTGATGCGGCGTGCCGGGGCGCACTTCGGTCGCGCCGTGCGCTGGATGTTCTGGCTCACTGCCTTCATGTCGATGTGGATCAGCAACACGGCCACGGCCGCGATGATGCTGCCGCTGGCGCTCGGATTGCTGTCGCCCCTGCCGGTCGAGCAGTACCGGCGCACCTGGATGTACGTGCTTCTTGGCGTCGCCTTCTCGGCCAACATCGGTGGCATCGGCACGCTGGTAGGTAGCCCGCCCAATGCGATCGCGGCCTCGAACGTGGGCCTGAGCTTCGCCGGCTGGCTCGCCTGGGGGTTGCCGCTGGTGCTCGTGCTGATGCCACTGATGGAGTTTGCGCTGCGTCGCACGCTGAAGCCCAGGCTCGACATCGTGCTGACTTCGCCGCCGCCGCCCGCAGCGTGGACCGGGCCGCAGAAGGCGATGCTTGGGGTGTTTGGGCTGACCGTCGCACTGTGGGTGTTTGGTGCGCCGCTGGGTGCAATGTTTGGTCTGGTACGCGGTTACGATGCGGCGGTCGCGATCCTCGCGCTTGTCCTTCTGCATGGGCTTGGGCTGGCCAGTTGGCGGGATGTCGAGCGCAGTACCGAGTGGGGCGTGCTGCTGCTGTTCGGGGGCGGGTTGACGCTGAGCAAGGCGCTGGCCGAGAGCGGCGCCGCCGCCTGGCTTGCCGCCCAACTCGGCGGTCCCCTGCAAAGCATGCCGGTGCTGCTTTGCCTGGGGCTGATGATCCTCTTCGCGCTCATCATCACCGAGGTCACCAGCAACACCGCCAGTGCGGCGCTGCTCATTCCGCTGTTCCTTGGACTGGCGCCTCAGGTCGAAAGCGTGCCGCTTGCCGTGCTGGTGGCGGTGGGCACGTCCTGCGCCTTCCTGCTGCCAGTGGCGACACCGCCCAACGCCATCGTGTTCGGTAGCGGCCACGTACCGCAGAAGGTGATGATCAAGGGCGGGCTGGGCGTGACACTGATCGTCTATCCCGCCTTGATTGTCGCTGCGGCGATCGGCTTGGTCCTTTACTGAGCGAAGCGCTCAGGCCTGCGGCTGGAGCACCGTCGCCGCCGCAGCGGGCTTGCGCTCCGGCATGTAGGCGGCAACCTGGCAGAGCACTGCGGCAACGTAGGGAATGCACTGCAGGCATAGGATGCCGACCCACAGTTGAGTCTCCAGGTTGTCTGCGCCGCGCTGCGCGACGAGGGTTGCCGCGCCGAGGAGCAGGGCCACGAGCATGCCGATCTCCTCGCGGATCGGATTGAAGAAGGCCAGTGCGCCGCCGCCGCGCCAGCCTTTGGGGGTGACGACGAACACGCCTTTCTTCTTGACCAGGCCGGCGAACACGCCGCGCGCGATCGCGTGCGCGAGGCCTACCGACAGGATCGAGGCACCGAGGATGTCCTTCCACGGGCAATCCATGGTGCGCCGGTAGAGGATGGGGCCGAGCGCCGCCTTGAAGGCCATGAAGCCGAGGATGGGCAGCGCGAGTGCGATCACCGGCAGGCCGAAGGCCTTCGGGAACAGCAGGATGCCCAGCGTCCACAGCAGGCTGCCGAACGCGAACACGAGTTGCAGGGCGTCGCCCAGCCACGCGAACCAGCCCGTGAGGAAGTGGTAGCGCTGAGCGAGGTTGAGGTTGCTGCGGCCGATCATCTGCGGCAGGTGGGCCTTGAGAATCTGCATTGCGCCGAAGGCCCAGCGGAAGCGCTGGCTCTTGATCGCTGCGAAGCCCGAGGGTGTCAGGCCACGGCCGAGGATATGGTCGACATAACGGGTGTCGTAGCCCTTCTCGATCAGGCGCAGACCGAGTTCGGTGTCCTCGCAGATGCACCATTCGGACCATCCGCCGACCTCTTCGAGCGCCAGGCGGCGCACCAGGGTCATGGTGCCGTGCTGGATCAGCGCGTTGCGCTCGTTGCGGTGGTGCATGCCGATGCGGAAGAAGCCGTCGAACTCCCAGTTGCACATGCGCTTGAAGGGTTGGGTCTCCCAGTCGCGGTGGGCCTGAGGTGCTTGTACGACGGCGACGTCGGGTTGGTCGAAGTGGGGGATCAGGCAGGCCAGCCAATCGGGCTCGACCACGTAGTCCGCGTCGACCACGCCCACCACCTCGGCGCGCGGATCGGTGACCTTGAGGCCGTAGTTCAGGGCGCCAGCCTTGAAGCCGGGCCAATTGGCAAGGTGGAAGAAGCGGAAGCGTGGGCCAAGTTCGGCGCAGCGGCGCTCGAGCGGCTTCCACAGCGCCTCGTCGCGGGTGTTGTTGTCGAGCACGAGGACTTCGAAGTTCTCGTAGTTCATCTTCGCCAGACTATCGATGGTGGCGATCACCATCTCCGGCGGCTCGTTGTAGCAGGCGAGGTGGATCGATACGAAGGGTTGCTGGTCGGGGGCGTGCGGCGGCAGCGGCATGAAGCGGCGCTGCCATTTCTTCTTGAACAGCACCTCGCCGAACTCGAAGCCGTGCGACAGCAGCACCGCTGCTGTCATGCAGGTCGCGCCGATGAGCAGCACCAGGCCGATGAGGTCGCGCTGGGTGAGGTAATAGTCCACCGGGACGTTGATGCCGATGATCAGCGTGGACACGCAGGCCTGGATCAGCGCAGCGAGGAAGAGGCGGCCGAACACGCTCCAGCCGGGCAGGAAGAAGGCTGCCAGCATCATCGGGATGAACGCCAGTGCAGCGGCGTTGCTTGCCTTTTGCGACCAGTAGGGATCCCGCTCGACGAGGCCCTCGAGCGCATACTTGAGCTCGCGATCGGCATTGAACATGCCCCAGTAAGGACCCGCCCAGCCTTCGACATCGACCTTCCAGGGTTGGTCGATGGCCTCCATCAGGAAGTAGTCGATGCGTGGGGTGCGCGGGTGGGCGAGAAATTCGCGCACGAAGCGAGCCTGGTTGTCGAGCGAGGGGACCGAGGCGCCGATGGTAGGGCCGCGACTCGGCCAGCCGACCTCGCCGACGACGATCTTCTTGCGTGGGTGCGCCTTGGCGACTTCATCGTAGCGTTGGAAGGCATACTCGACCGCCTCCTCGACCGGCAGGCCTTCGTGATAAGGCAGCAAGTGCACGGTGATGTAGTCGACATGCTTGGCGAGCTCGGGGTAACGCAGCCACACGTGCCAGGGCTCGGCCGTGGATACCGGCTTGCGGATTGCCTTGCGTACCTGGTCGAGGTAGGTGATGAGCTCATCGACGCGCAAATCGCCGCGCAGGATGGCTTCGTTGCCGACCATCACGCGCTCGATGTGGCGCATGCTGCGGGCGGCGTCGATGAGGCCGTCGATCTCGCGAGCGTTCTTGTCCTTGTCGCCATCGAGCCAGGCACCGGCCGTGACCATCATGTCGCGCTCACCCGCCAGCGCCAGCAGGTCGGGCAGGTCATACACGCCGTAGGTGCGCAGGCCGTCCGACATGCGCCCGAGGAGGTCGAGGTCGGAGGCGACCTCCTGGCGGGCAGGGTAGCTGCCGCGGAGCGGGCTTTGGTCACGCTGGAAGCCGTTGTAGGCGAAGCCCTTGATACTCTGGTTGGTGCCGATGAACTCGACCCCACGGTTGAACTGCTGCCAGATCCAGTACTGAGCGAAGGCGACCATGGCGGCGATCGCGATGGCGACGGCCAGGCGGACTGCGAACGAAGCGGCGTGTTTCATATTCTTGTCAGGAGCCTTGCTGTGATCGTGCTGCGTGGTGGCCTTGCCCTCGTCTGCGTCGCGTGGTCGCGCCACGTGCAAATGTCGCTTGTGCCGTTGCTGTGACACAATCGCGAACATCGGGCGCGTCCCTCCGGACGATGAGCCGGGCGCATTTTATGCGCCATTTCAGTCCCTTACGAGCGACGCACGATGCGAATTTGCAACAGCAGGTTTGTGCCGCGCTGCGGCCATGATTTTTAAGGATAAGCCCGGATTGAAGCCATTGGATTTCGACAAACATGCACTTCGGCAGGTCTTGCTCGTGGCCTGTGCAGTTGCCGGGGCAGCGCTCTGGCTGCGACACGGCGTGTTGGAGGCGGGGCTGTTGCCGCGCGACTGCACCAGTGGCGGTGAGCCGCTGTTGTGCCTGCTCAAGGACGCGCTGGTACAGGGCTTCATGCACCAGCGCGTCGGTTGGTTGAGCCTGGCGGCGGGGGGCGCGGCCTTCGTGCTGGGGTGCCGTCGTCTTGCCTGGCTGGGATGGGTCAGTGGCCTGTTGGGACTGGTGTTCTACAGTTATGATCCGGCTGCTGTTGGCACCCTGCTATCCCTGTTGGTGCTCGTGGCTGCGCAGCGCCAGCACCGGCACGGCGAGCGCAAGGCCGCATGACAGCCAGGCGATGGCCTGCGGGTTTGCGGGCTCGCTCAGCCAGCGTGCAATTACGCCAATAACGATGACGGCGGCGCAGGTGCGCTCTGCGATGGTGATGCGGCTGCGCCACCAGCCGATCACGCCGAATACCAGAGCGGGCGCAAGATAGAGCCAGGTGGGGAAGTCGCGATAGCGAGGATCCACCCACAGCAGCAGCGCTGCAACTGCCGCGGCGAACAGGAACAGGCCGCGCAGCAAGCCGACCGACGGCGCCTTGGAGCGCATGCGCTCGGCCCGCCACAAGCTGCGGGCGGCGCTCGCGGTATCGGGTATCGGCTCACCATGCCAGCGCGCCAGTACCAGCGGCAGCAGGCCTGCAAGTGCAGCCATGCCACCGAGCACACTCCATTCGAGCGCGTCGCGGTAGGCGAGATGAGCGTGCTCCCAGTGCAGTACCGAGATCACGCCGCCGACTGCGCCGCAGGCCGTCAGAGCGCTGACGCGAAGGCAGCGGGTCCTGCGTCCGGTGGCTGCGAGCAGGCAGGCGATCAGGCCTCCGAGCAGGGCGCCGCCGATGGGGCCGAACAGGCTTTCGCGCTCGGCGACAGCGCCCGCAAGTGCGAACTTGGGGTGCAGGCTGCCCGCTTCGAGCAGCCCCCAATGGCCGCCGACCGTGCCTTCCAGACGGCGTTTCCAGGGTTGGTCGATGGCCTCGATGATGTTGTAGTCCCACCCCTCCTGCTGCGCCTGGTGCACGAACTCGCGGATATAGCGCGCCTGATTGACCAGGGATGGGCGGGATTGCTCTCTTTGGCGTCCCGCACTCGGCCAACCGGTCTCCCCGATCAGCACTGGCTTGGTGCCGAAATGGATGCCGACCTGGCGGCGAATGTCGGCCACGTGAGTGAGGGCGTGGTCGATATCGACCGGCTCATCCTCCCAGAACGGAAGAATGTGTACGGTGACGAAATCGACCTCCGCCGCGAGTTCATCGTGGCGAGTCCAGAATTCCCAGACGTCGGCGTACGTGACCGGTACCTGCGTGCGAGCCTTCGCGTCGCGGATCAAGGCCTGCATCTCGGCTGGTGTGCGCTCACGGCGCAGCAATACTTCGTTACCGACAATCAGCGCTCGCACGACGTCCGCATTGTCGTTTGCGAGCGTGATCGCGCGCTCGAGTTCCGCTGCGTTCGCGCTCACGTCGTAGCCGATCCAGGCGCCCAGCAGCACCTGCAGACCGAGTGGGCGGGCGAGTTCGGGTACGTGCTCGAGGCCTTGGCTGACCGAGTAGAGGCGCACGCAGCGGGTGATCTCTGCGAGGGCGGCAAGATCGGCTGCGATCTGCTCGCGCTCGATGCGGGTGTCGGGGTCGAGCGGAGTCTGTCCGGGACGGTGGTAGGGGGCGTAGGAGACACACTTGAGCTTCTCGCCAGCCCCGAGGTGCAGGTCGTGCATGGAAACCGGGCGCATCTGCGCGAGCAGGCCGGCAAACAACAGGATGAGCAGGGCGATGCTGGCGGCCAGCAGGGCCGACCAGAGCAGGTTACGGTGCGTGAGTGGGGTGAGCATGAGTCGGGTGAGTGAGCGAGTGGGGGCTTCTTTTTTGGCTTCATGATAGGCCACTTGCGCACCCGAGTTCGAGGCGGCGGACTCGCAGGGCAAAAAAAAGCCACGCTCGTGGGCGTGGCTTTGCTGCAGTCGAGTGCCTGGGGCATGGCCCCAGGATCGGGCTCAGTCCGCGTAGTCGCTCATCGGCACGCAGGCGCAGAACAGGTTGCGGTCGCCATAGACGTCATCGATGCGGTTGACGCTCGGCCAGAACTTGTTCTCCGCGACCCAGGCCAAGGGGAACACCGCCTGTTCGCGCGAGTACGGGCGGGTCCACTCGCCGATGAAGTCGGCCTGGGTGTGCGGGGCGTTCCTCAGCGGGTTGTCCTCGGCCGGCCAGACGCCGGCCTCGACCTGGCGGATCTCGTCGCGGATCGCGATCATCGCGGCTGCGAAGCGCTCGAGTTCATCGAGGCCTTCGGACTCGGTAGGCTCGACCATGATCGTGCCCGGCACCGGGAAGGACATGGTCGGCGCGTGGAAGCCGTAGTCCATCAGGCGCTTGGCGATGTCGACCTCGGAGATGCCGGTCGCGGCCTTGATCGGCCGGATGTCGAGGATGCATTCATGCGCGACGCGGCCCTGGCTGCCGGTGTAGAGCACCGGGTAGTGGTCCTTGAGGCGCTCGGCGAGGTAGTTGGCGTTGAGGATCGCTACCTCGGTCGCGCGCTTGAGGCCCTCTCCGCCCATCATCGTGATGTACATCCACGAGATCGGCAGGATGCTGGCGGAGCCGAAAGGCGCGGCCGAGACTGCGCCCTGGCCCAGGTTGGGACGGTCAGCGCCGCCCGTGGGCTGCACCACGTGGTCGGCCATGAAGGGCGCGAGGTGTGCGGCGAGGCCGATCGGCCCCATGCCCGGACCGCCGCCGCCGTGCGGGATGCAGAACGTCTTGTGCAGGTTCATGTGCGACACGTCGGCACCGATCGTTGCCGGGGAGGTAAGGCCGACCTGGGCGTTGAGGTTGGCGCCGTCCATGTACACCTGGCCACCATGGGCATGGACGATGGCGCAGATCTCGCGGATCGATTCCTCGAACACGCCGTGCGTGGACGGGTAGGTGATCATCAGCGCCGCCAACTGGGCAGCGTGCTTTTCGGCCTTGGCCTCGAGGTCGGCGACGTCCACGTTGCCGTTGTCGTCGCATTCGACCACCACCACCTGCATGCCGCACATCTGCGCGGTGGCCGGGTTGGTGCCGTGGGCAGACTTGGGAATCAGGCACACGTTGCGATGCGCCTCGCCGCGGCTGGCGTGATAGCGCGCGATCGCCACCAAGCCGGCGTACTCGCCCTGCGCGCCCGAGTTGGGCTGCATGCAGATCGCCGGGAAGCCGGTGACGGCACGCAGGTAGTCGGCCAAGCCCTCGATCATCTCGAGGTAGCCGGTAGCCTGTTCGCGGGGTGCGAACGGGTGCAGGTTGGCGAATGCCGGCCAGGTCACCGGGATCATCTCGCTGGTGGCGTTGAGCTTCATCGTGCACGAGCCGAGCGAGATCATCGAGTGATCGAGCGCAAGGTCGCGGTTCTGCAGCTTCTTGAGGTAGCGCAGCATCTCGTGCTCGGTGTGGTGCGTGTTGAATACCGGATGCGCCAGGATGGGGTCGGTGCGCAGCACCTCGGCGGGCAGGTTGCCGCCGCTCTGGGCGAGACGGGCGTCGAGCGCCGCGAGGTCGGCGTGGAGGCCGAAGCACTCGAGCACGCGGACGAGGTCGTCGAGGGTGGTTGTTTCATCCACGGCCAGCCCGAGGGTCGTGCCCGAAGCGACATGCAGGTTGTAGCCGGCATTTGCGGCTGCAGCGGCGATGGCCGGCGCGCGTGCGCCTGCATCGACCTGGATGGTGTCGAAGAAGGTGTCGGCATTGACCGTGAAGCCGCCCTCGCGCAGCGCTGCGGCGAGCAGTGCCGTCAGGCGATGGATGCGTGCTGCGATCGTGCGCAGGCCTTGCGGACCGTGATACACGGCATAGAAACCCGCCATGTTGGCGAGCAGGACCTGCGAGGTGCAGATGTTGGAGTTGGCCTTCTCGCGCCGGATGTGCTGCTCGCGCGTCTGCAGCGTCATGCGCAGCGCGGTCTTGCCGCGGGCGTCCTTCGAGACACCGATGATGCGGCCAGGCATCGAGCGCACGAAGGCTTCGCGGGTGGCGAAGAAGGCCGCGTGCGGGCCGCCGAAACCCATCGGTACGCCGAAGCGCTGCGCCGAGCCGAGTGCGATGTCTGCGCCCATTGCCCCCGGGCTCTTGAGCAGGACCAGCGCCATGAGGTCGCTGGCCACCGCGACGATTGTGCCCTTCGCCTTGAGTGCGGCGATCGGGGCCGACAGGTCGATCACCTCGCCGCGTGCGTTGGGGTACTGCAACAGGGCGCCAAAGGCGTCGTGTGCAGCGGCTTCTTGCGCCTTGCCGAACACCAGCTCGTAACCGAAGTAGTGCGCACGTGTGCGCACCACGTCGATGGTCTGCGGGAAGCAGGCTTCGTCGATGAAGAAGACGTTCGACTTGGACTTCGACACCCGGCGCGCCATGGTCATTGCTTCCGCGGCAGCTGTGGCCTCGTCGAGCAGGGACGCATTGGCAAGCTCCAGCCCGGTGAGATCGATCACCATCTGCTGGTAGTTGAGCAGTGCCTCCAGGCGGCCCTGGGCGATCTCGGCCTGGTAGGGTGTGTACGCGGTGTACCAGCCCGGGTTTTCCATCACGTTGCGCAGGATCACGGCCGGCGTGTGGGTGCCGTAGTAGCCCTGACCGATCAGGGACTTCCTGACCACGTTGTTGGCAGCGATGGTCTGGAGCCTGGCGAGCGCTTCATGCTCGGGGACTGCGGGCGCCAGCGGGAGCGCCTGCGCCAGGCGGATGCCGGCGGGGACGGTCTGCGCGATCAGCGCGTCGATGTCACGCACGCCGATCGTCGCGCACATGCGGGCGATCTGCTCGGTATCGGGGCCGATGTGGCGACCGATGAAGGCGTTGCGCTGCTCCAGTGCAGCGAGCGGGGCGGAAAGCAGGGTGTCGGTCATGGTCAGGCCTGGGCGATTTCCGCTTCGTAGCCGGCAGCATCCATCAGGGCGCCGACGTCGTCCGGGTTTGCGGGCTTGAGCTTGAACAGCCAGGCGCCGTAGGCGTCGGCGTTGACGCTCTCGGGGGCGTCGGCCACATCCTGGTTGTTGGCGATGACTTCGCCTGCCACGGGGGCGTAGATGTCGGAGGCGGCCTTGACCGACTCGATCACGGCACATGCTTCGCCTGCGCTCAGATTGCGGCCAGCTTCAGGCAGCTCGAGGAAGACCACGTCGCCGAGCGCCTCCTGGGCATGGTCGGTGACGCCGATGGTCAGCGTGCCATCGGCCTCGACACGGATCCATTCGTGGGACTTGGTGTACTTCAGTTCTGCGGGAACCTTGCTCATTCTCTTCTCCAGGTGTTGGGGGCGGTCATGCGACGACGCCCGGTCGGGTTGATTCTTCAGGCAGGTAAGGCTGGGGGCCACGTCGGCCTGACGCGGCGTCAGACAAGGATCTGTCCGTTGCGCACGAAGGGCAGCTTGACGGTGCGAGCTTTGAGGCGCTTGCCGCGCACTTCGACTTCGACCTCTTCGCCGGCTGCGGTTGCGAGCGGCATGCGAGCGAAGGCGACCGATTTCTCTAGCGTAGGCGAGAAGCTGCCGCTGGTGGTCTCGCCCTCGCCGGCAGCGGAGAAGACCTTCATGTGCGAGCGCAGCACACCCTTGTCCTCCAGTACAAGGCCGAGCAGTCGCTGGGTGCCGGGGTTTGCATCGAGTGCCGCGCGGCCGACGAAGTCGCGCTCCGGGTCCTTGAGGTCCACCGTCCATGACAGGCCGGCGTTCAGCGGTGATACGCCGTCGTCCATATCCTGGCCGTAGAGGTTCATGCCCGCCTCCAGGCGCAAGGTGTCGCGCGCGCCAAGGCCGCAGGGCTTGACCCCGGCCGCGAGCAGGGCATTCCACATTGCCTCGACGCGGCTCGCGGGGACGGCGATCTCCAGCCCGTCCTCGCCGGTGTAGCCGGTGCGGGCAATGAGCAGGTCGCCCGCCCTCACCCCGCTGAAGGGTGATGGTATGCCTCGCGAGGTTGATAGCTCGGGCAAGGCCGCTTGTGCGCGCTCGATCGCACGCGGCCCCTGAACTGCAATCATCGCCAGGTCACGACGCGCCTGCAGTGTGACATTGGCGGCAATGGTCGCGATGCGCTTGCGCATCCATGCAACGTCCTTGTCCGCCGTGCCGGCGTTCACGACGATGCGGTAGTCGGCATCGCTGAACCGATAGACGATCAGGTCGTCTATCACGCCGCCTTGCTCGTTGAGCATGCAGCTGTACAAGGCCTTGCCAGCATCCTTGAGCTTGCTCACATCGTTGGCGAGGAGGTTGCGGAGAAAGGGCGTGGCGTCCGGACCTGCGAGATCCAGGGCGAGCATGTGAGACACGTCGAACATACCGGCGTCGCGGCGAACGGCGTGATGTTCTTCTATCTGGGAGCCATAGTTGACCGGCATGTCCCAGCCGGCAAAATCGACCATACGTGCACCGGATGCGATATGGGCGGCGTGCAGTGGGGTCTGCTTGGCAGGTGTGTTCATTAGAGTGGGCTCCGCGTGGTGAACGAAAAAAGGGCGAACGCGGCCGTCTGCCAGGTTCGCCCCATCTGTCCCTTGTACCTGAGAGATTTCGTCCTGCGCGTATACATATATGTAAGTACGCGTCAGGGCGGGTGCCCCTTCGGTGGATACGCCTGCCGCGCCTGCGGCCGTATCGCTCTCCAGACTTGTGATTCGCACGCGGTCCGTTGTGCCTGAGCGGTTCCGGGGGGTTGCGCCTTCGGCGACTCCATACGGGAGTTCTCTCCCGCGTGACGCGCGGACGATAACATTGCTGGCCGCAGAACGGCAACCGCGCCTTTGCAGGGTCTCGCCGCCTCGATGTACATGGATGGGTGCGAGCCCGGGTCGCGGCGGCATGTGCTAGCCATATCAAGCAAGGAAAGGTGGCGATCAGGTGCTTTGCTCATGCATCCATTTAAAACCTTGATCGTTATTTTTCTTGACGGTCTGGATTGGGTGTCTATAATGCGCACCTCTTCAGCGCTGCAGCGGTTTCTTCGGAAGTGCAGGCGGCGGTGGAGTTGGGAAGT
>NZ_JARQZE010000022.1:0-49735 GCF_029588855.1 Thauera mechernichensis
CGGCCGAGCGCGAGCAGGGCATCACGATCGACGTGGCCTACCGCTTCTTCTCCACCGACAAGCGCAAGTTCATCGTCGCCGACACCCCGGGCCACGAGCAGTACACCCGCAACATGGTCACCGGCGCTTCCACGGCGGATGTGGCGATCCTGATGGTCGATGCGCGCAGGGGCATCCTCACCCAGACGCGCCGCCACAGCTACCTGGTGTCGCTGCTGGGCATCCGCCACATCGTGGTGGCGATCAACAAGATGGACCTGGTCGACTACTCGGAGAAGGTCTTCCGCGACATCCGCGAGGACTACACCGCCTTCGCCGCACAGATCGGCCTCGAGGACGTGAGCTTCATCCCGCTGTCGGCCTTCAGGGGCGACAACATCATCGAGCCCAGCAGCGCGATGCCCTGGTACCACGGCAGTACGCTGATGGCCTACCTGGAAACGGTCGAGATCGACGACGCACGCATGCAGCGCGCGCCCTTCCGCCTGCCGGTGCAGTGGGTCAACCGCCCCAACCTGGATTTCCGCGGCTTCGCCGGCCAGGTGGCGAGCGGCGTGATCCGCCCGGGCGACCGCATCCGCGTGCAGCCCTCGGGGCGCGAGAGCACGGTGGCGCGCATCGTCACCCACGGCGGCGACCTGGCGCAGGCCGTCTCCGGCCAGTCGGTGACGCTGACGCTGGCCGACGAGATCGACATCTCGCGCGGCGACGTCATCTCCACGGTGGAAGCGCCCGCCGAGGTGGCCGACCAGTTCGAGACCACGCTGGTGTGGATGCACGACGAGCCGATGCTGCCCGGCCGCCCCTACCTGCTCAAGATCGGCGCCAAGACGGTCACGGCCACGATCACCGACATCAAGTACCAGGTGAACGTGAACACGCTCGAGCACGTCGCGGCCAAGAAGCTGGAACTGAACGCGATCGGCGTGTGCAACATCAGCCTCGACCGTCCGATCGCCTTCGATGCCTACCGCGACAACCGCGACACCGGCGGCTTCATCCTCGTCGACCGGCTGTCCAACAACACCGTTGGTGCCGGCCTGCTGCACTTCGCGCTGCGCCGTGCGCACAACATCCACCTGCAGCATGTCGATGTCGACAAGGTGGCGCGCGCAACCCAGAAGCACCAGAAGAGCTGCGTGCTCTGGTTCACCGGCCTGTCGGGTGCGGGCAAGTCCTCGATCGCCAACCTGGTCGAGAAGAAGCTGCACGCGCTGGGCCACCACACTTACCTGCTCGACGGTGACAACGTGCGCCACGGGCTGAACAAGGACCTCGGCTTCACCGACGCCGACCGCGTCGAGAACATCCGCCGCGTGGCCGAGGTCGCGAAGCTGATGGTCGATGCCGGCCTCATCGTGCTCACTGCCTTCATCTCGCCCTTCAAGTCCGAACGGCGCATGGCGCGCAGCCTGATGGGCGACGACGAGTTCATCGAGATCTTCGTCGACACGCCGCTCGAGGTCGCCGAGCAGCGCGACGTGAAGGGCCTCTACAAGAAGGCCCGGCGCGGCGAGCTGAAGAACTTCACCGGCATCGACTCGCCCTACGAGGCGCCGGAGAACCCCGAGCTGCGGCTGACCACGCCCCAGCTCTCCCTCGACGCGGCCGCCGACGCGGTCATCGCCACCCTGCGCCTGCGCGGCGTGATCGCCGACTGAAGGCAGCGGGCCCCGCCGGGGCCCGCCCCACCAACGCGAACTGGAACAAACATGACCAAGACCTCCGATCTACGCGCCCTGCTCGACGCCTTGTTGCCAATCGCCCGCGCCGCCGGCGACGAGATCATGCGGATCTACGCCACCGATTTCGCGGTACGCGGCAAGACCGACGCCTCCCCTGTGACCGAGGCCGACGAGCGCGCCGAAGCCCTCATCCTGCCCGCGCTCGCCCGCCTCAGCCCGGACATTCCGGTGGTCTCCGAGGAGGAAGCCGCGGCCGGGCGCATTCCCGCGGTGGGCGAGCGCTTCTGGCTGGTCGATCCGCTCGACGGCACCAAGGAGTTCATCAGCCGCAATGGCGAATTCACCGTGAACATCGCGCTCATCGAGCACGGTGCCCCCATGCTCGGCGTCGTCTTCGCCCCCGCCCTCGACCGCCTGTTCGCCGGCGCGGCCGGGATCGGCGCGACGGTGGAGGACAAGGGCGTGCGCCGCACGATCGCGTGCCGCACACCGCCCGCCGAAGGCCTCACCGTGGTGGCCAGCCGCTCGCACGGCGACGCCGAGGCGCTCGCCGCCTTCCTGGCAGGGCGCAAGGTCGCCAGCCAGATCAACGCCGGATCCTCGCTCAAGCTGTGCCTGGTTGCCGCCGGCGAGGCCGATGTCTATCCGCGCCTGGGCCGCACCATGGAGTGGGACATCGCCGCCGGCGACGCCGTGCTGCGCGCCGCCGGCGGCATCGTCCGCACGCTCGACGGCACCACCCTGCGTTATGGCAAGACCGATTTCGCCAACCCCCACTTCGCCGCCTGGGGCACGACCGCCGCGGCCTAGCGCAACAAAAACCGAGCAAGGCTCAGTTTATGCAAAAGGGAATCTGAAGCAGCCTCCAAGCCACTGTTTACAAGACGCTTTGAATCCACCCGCCGTTCGCCTCCGTACATCGAAAGCGAGTAGCCAGGCGGTGGATGGCTTGCTCCAATGACCACGTCACGCGAAGGAATGCCCATGGCCTCCCACCACTCTCCACTGCGCCGCAACCCGACCCAATCCCGAGCGACCGCGACCCTGCGCGCGATTCGCGAAGCGGCGCTGCGCATTCTCAAGGAGGAGGGGCATGCACGCCTGACCACCAACCGCATCGCCGAGGTTGCGGGGGTCAGCATCGGCAGCCTTTACCAGTACTACACCGACAAGCACGCCATCGCGGCCGACATCTGCAATGCGCTGCTGACCTCGGAGCTCGACGAGATCAAGCGGCTCGACCGCCAGGCAATCGCCCTGGCGGAGAACTCGCTCGATGCGACGCTGGCCTTCTTCGTGGAGGAACAGGTTGCGCGCCACCGCCGCCTGTACCTGCAACTGCAGGACTTCTACCTCGAGATCCACTGGAAGTACGACTTCGAGGCCTATTCACGCAAGCGCTACCCCAACAAGCCAAGCACTGCCGAGTGGCTGCCGTCCGCCCTCGGACGCCATAAGGACGCGTTGCGGGTGAACAACTTCGCGCTCGCCGCGCAGATGGTGGCCAACGCGCTCGAAGGCACGATCCACGCCACGCTCGACCGCAACCCGGAGCTGATCCTGACCCAGGACTTCGTCGACGAGCTGCACGCCATGCTCGTCCGCTATCTCAAGAAGATGCCCGGCGAAGGCATCCCGAACGACTAAGGAGACCCCCTTGCTGTACTACTTCGACTTCACCGTCTGGTTCAAGCTGCTGCGCCTCGTCGGCCAGGAGCCCAACTCGCGCCGGCGGCGCGGGCTGTACAAGCTCCTGCTGCTGCATGTGCCACTGCGCGCCGCGTTCACCGCCGTGTGCTTCTTCCTCGACGGCATCCTGTTCCCCGGCCTGTGGCGCACGCGCGTCAAGACGCCGGTCTTCATCATCGGCCACGCGCGCAGCGGCACCACGCTCGCCCACCGGCTGATGGATGCCGACGAGCGTTTCTCCACCTTCAAGTACTACGAGCTGCTGCTGCCCTCGCTGCTGCAGAAGAAGCTCGTGCGCCTGGCCGCATGGATCGACGCCCACCTGCTCGGACGTGCGCTGGAGCGCAGGCTGCAGGCCTGGGAGAAGCGCAAGTTCGGCCCCATGCAGCACATCCACAAGATGGGCCTGACCATCCCGGAAGAAGACGACCTGCTGTACTTCAACTCCTGCGCATCGGGTTTCTGGCTGACCAAGCTGCCCTACATGAGCGAGCTCGACTTCTTCCACATCGACCAGCGCCCGGCCGCGAGCCGGCGCCGGATGATGAAGTTCTACAAGGAATGCGTGCGCCGCCAGCTCTACCTGAACGGCAGCGACCGCATCCACCTCAGCAAGAACCCCACCTACTGCGGCCGCGTCGAGTCCCTGATCGAAGCCTTTCCCGATGCGCGCTTCGTGATCCTCTACCGCAACCCGCACGAGACCATCCCCAGCCTGCTCAAGCTGCTCAACGTGGGCTGGAAGCTGCAGGGCAACCTGTCCGAGGACCGCATCCGCCAATCCAACCAGGTGATGACCGGACTCTCCTACGAGTCCTACCTGCATCCGCTCGCGGTGCTGGAACGCCACCCCGAGACCCCGCGCGCGGTCATCGACTACCGCCGCCTGACCACCGACCCGAAGGGCACGATCGAGGACGTCTATCGCGATCTCGGGCTCGACATCACCCCCGCCTTTGCGAGCTTCCTGGAGGCCGAGGCCGCCCGTACCCGCAAGCACGAAACCGAACACCGCTACAGCCTGGCCGAATTCGGCCTCGACGACGCCGAGATCCGCGCGCGGCTGGCGCCGCTGTTCGAGCAATTCCACTGGGACGAAGACGTCCCCGCCGCCCAACACAAGGACAAGGAAAAGGAGCTGGCCCATGCATGAGCCCAACCCCCGGCACGATGCCGTCTTCGAGGCCGTCAAGGCCCACGTCGAGCCCCGCGACCCAGAGACACGCGACGCCGCAGTCCAGCTGCGCCAGGCCTGGGACGGCATGATCGCGCAGCTGCAGGACGCCCGCGACGCCATCGACGACCCCAAGCTGTGGCCCCCGCCCGCCACGCCGCGCAACCTCGCCGAAGGCTACCGCTACGTGCTCGGCTTCCTGTACGGCTCGATCTCGCGCTGTCTCGGTCCGACGCCGGAGTTCCCCTACTTCGTGCGCGCCATCCAGCCGCTCAACCGCTCGACCATCGACAACTGCGACGCGCTCTATCTGATGGCGCCGATCGACGGCAACTACAGCTACACCATCCGCGGTCGCGCCGGCGACACCAGCGCCTGGCGCGGCGGCAAGGCGCCGGCCGGGGTGCGCAAGGCGCCGCACTACGTGATCTTCGAGACGCCCAGCGGCTACTCGGGCGAAAGCGGCAGCCTCAAGGAGATGACCCCCGGCTCGCGGATCAACTGCGCCGAACTGGACTGCACCGAGCTCAAGGTCGAGGCCGACGGCCGCTTCGAGATCCTGCTCGCGCCCGAGAAGCCGCCCGGCTACGAGGGCAACTTCATGCTCACCCGCGCCAGCCGCACGCGCAAGCAGAAGGACGGCAGCAGCGTCACGCGCGAATACGTGAGCCAGCTGGTGATGCTGCGCGAGCTGTTCTCCGACTGGGAGAACGAGGACCTGCTCGAGCTCTTCATCTACCGCAACGACCTGCTCGGCAAGCCGATGCCGGCCTACACGCCCGAGGTCGCCGCCAGGCAGATCGCCGACATCGGCCGCTTCACCCGCAACCAGGTGCATTTCTGGAACGAGTTCTACGCCGTCGTGTGCGAGTGCTACGGCGACATGAACGGCGACGGCCAGTGCTTCATGCCGCGCAACGACTTCAACAAGCCCAACGCCGCCTCGCTCGCCACCGCCGGCGGCATGGCCACCAACGTGTATTGCGGCGGCATGTTCGAGCTGGCAGCCGACGAAGCCCTGGTGGTCGAGATGCACCAGCCGGTGGAGCCGGTGTACATCGGTTTCAGCCTGGGCAACATGTGGGGCGAATCGCTGGACTTCGCCAACTACCAGAGCAGCCTCGGCGGCCTGCAGGCCCACCGCGATGCCGACAACGTCTTCCGCCTGGTGGTCTCGCACACCGACCCGGGCATCGCCAACTGGCTCGACACCACCGGCCAGCCCGAGGGCTACATGGCGATACGCTGGGCCTACCCGGTCAAGCCCATGGACAACCTGCCGTGGGCCACGGCGAAGAAGGTGCCGCTTGCCGAGCTGCGCCAGCACCTGCCGGCCGACACCCGCCTGATCTCGCCCGAGGCGCGCCGGCAGCAGATCGCGATCCGCCAGGAACACGTGCAGCGCCGCTACCGCCAGCACTGACGAGGAGCCCCGCATGCCCCACACCCTCAAGGACAAGGTCGCGATCGTCACCGGCGCCAGCCGCGGCATCGGCGCGGCGATCGCCGAACGCTTCGCCGCCGAAGGCGCCAAGGTCGTGCTCGTGGCGCGCACCGGCGAACCCGGCGGCAAGCTGCCCGGCTCGCTCGACGAGACCGCGGCGCGCATCCGTGCGGCCGGCGGCGACTGCCTGTGCGTGCAGGCCGACCTGGCCAGCGCCGCCGACCGCGAGCGCATCGTCAGCACCACGCTCGGCCACTACGGCGGCATCGACATCCTGGTCAACAACGCCGCCTGGGCGCGTTTCGGCGCGGGTTACGCTCAGTCGCCGGAGCGCGTCCAGCTGGCCTATGCGGTCAACCTGTTCGCGCCCCACCACCTGGCGCAGCTCGCCATCCCGGCGATGAAGGCGCGTGGCGGCGGATGGATCCTCAACCTCTCGAGCGCGACCAGCACCCGCCCCGGCCCGGCGCCCTATGACCCGAAGGACCGCGCCTACCGCTTCCACACCACCCATTCGCCCACGCTCTACGGCTCGACCAAGGCCGCGCTCGAACGCCTGAGCACCGGCATGGCGATGGAGCTCGCCGCCGACAACATCGCGGTGAACACGCTTGCCCCGGTGGAGGCCGTCGCCAGCGAGGGCGCGCTCGTCAGCGGCTCGATCGACGACCTCGCCCACATGGAGCCGGTGGAAGCCATGGCCGAGGCGGCCCTGGCCCTGTGTTCCCGTTCGCAGGCTGCGCTGTCGGGCCGGGTGGCGCTGAGCCTGCCGCTGCTGCGCGAGCTCGGCCTGCCCGTGATGCGCCTCGATGGCGCCGGCCCGCTGCCCGATTTCAAGCTTTGACCCTTGCCCAGGACTCCCCCCATGTTCGAGATCTTCGCCTCCACCCCTGAAAACCTGAACCTGGCCGACATGGGCGCCTTCGCCCGCCGCGTCGAAGCCATGGGCTACGACGGCCTGTTCGTGTCCGACGCGATCCACGATGGCCTGCTGCTCGCCTGCCAGGCGCTGTCCGCAACCTCGAAACTCAAGGTCGGCACCTCGGTGCTGATCGTCTTCCCGCGCAGCCCGATGAATGTCGCGCTGGCGGCCTGGGACCTGCAGAAGATGTCGGGCGGCCGCTTCGAGCTCGGCATGGGCACGCAGATCAAGCAGAACATCGAGGATCGCTACTCGGCGCGCTGGCTGCCGCCGGCCGCCGGCATGCGCGAGTACGTCGGCGCGCTGCGCGCCATCTTCCACGCCTTCCGCACCGGCGAGCGGCTCGAGTACATCGGCGAGCACTACAAGTTCACCCGCCTGCAGCCCTTCTTCAACCCGGGGCCGATCGACGCCCCCGACGTGCCGCTGATGCTCGGTGCGGTCGGCCCGAAGATGCTGGAGCTGGTCGGCAAGACCGCCGACGGCATCCACACCCATCCGACCAACACCTCGGTGCGTTACCTGAAGGAAGTGATCCTGCCGCAGATCGCGGTCGGCACCGCACAGCGCGACCCCGGGCGCGCCAAGCCCTTCATCAGCGCCAGCCAGTTCGTTGCCACCGGGCCGGACGACGCCACCGTCGCCGCCGAGCGCGAACGCTTCCGCGACATGCTCGCCTTCCTGTTCTCCACCCCGGCCTACTGGGCCAGCCTGGAGCTGTTCGGCTGGCAGCACGTCGGCGAACAGCTGCTTGCGCTCACCCGCGAGGGGCGCTGGAAGGACATGCCCGGCGTATTCACCGACGAGGTGCTCGACACCTTCCTGGTGTCCGGCCGCTACGACCAGTTGCCGGAGCAGCTCGCCGCGCGCTTCGGCGGCCTGGTCGACCGCATCACGCTCACGGTGCCGACCGACCCGGCGAACGACGCGGCGGCAGCGGAAGCGATCAAGGCCATCCGCGCCGCCACCTGAGGGGCGCGGGCGGCGGGGGTCGCGTCAGGCGGGCGGGGCGCCCTCTCCGGCCTCGACCCGCAGCGGCGCGACGCTGTTCAGCAGGATGCGAACCAGCTCGGTCTGCCGCCGCACCCCGGTCTTCGAGAAGATCGCGCGCAGGTGGGCGCGCGCGGTATTGCGGCGAATCCCCAGCGCCTCCGCAGCTTCCTCGAGCGAGGCCCCATCGGCCAGCTTGAGCGCGACGGCGGTCTCCGTCGGGGTGAGGTTGAAGAGCTGGCGCACCGCCTCCGCGTCTGCCAGCGTGCGGCCCGCCGGGTCGCGTACGTACAACACCACAACCGGCCTGCCACGCCCGCCCGCCCACTCACCCGGCGGCAACACCTCGACGACGATGCCCAGGTGCGGCTGACCCGATGGCCGCGATATCGACAAGGCCTCGGCCACGGCCGGCTGGCACGAGGCATGTCGTGCGAAGGCGCCGCGTATCAGGTTCTGCAGCGCGCGGTTGTCACTCGGATAGAAGGCCTCGAGCCGGCCTCCGGCCACTTTGAGGCCGTCGCCATTGGCAAGGATGTCACGCGCAATCGGGTTCTGGTCGAACACCCGGCCACGCTCATCGAGGACGACCGTGCCGACGGACAGGCGGCCCATCGCGCTGGAGTACATCCCGCCCAGGGACTCCTTCCGGCGCAGCTGATTGTGCAGTTGCAGCGCACGGCGCAGATGCGGCAGCAGGGCCTGGCAACGCGCGCGGTCGCGCTCGCTGAACGCGGGCGCGGACTCCGGGCGCGTGATCCGCAGCGGCAGACGCCCCGCCCCTGCGATCGAGATATCCACCGACATGACGTGAAAGACATCGTGCGGCCTGCACGACTGCTGAAAGTAGGCCGAGCGCCGCCAGTCCGAGCTCTCCATCAGGTCATCGACGACATGGATCCGGTCCGCCGCCAGGTTCGCGAACGGCGTAAGGTCGTCACGGGCGGGCTCGAAGCGCGCGCTCCCGCCTTCGGCTCCGTCGCCGACCCAGACGATCAGCCCCGGGTCTTCAAGCGATGCCTCGCGCAGGATCAGGGTCAGGAAATTCGCGGCGAACAGGCCTCTCATTTCCTGCAGTGCATCCACCCATTTCTGGTGATCCATTGCGGATGCATAAATGATGCTCACGATGCGATCGTGATGCGCGATGTCCATGTCCGCCGCACGAAAGACCGCGGACGCATCGTGCGCGCTCACGCCATCACCTCAACCTCTAGCCTGCAATCGAGCCCGACATTCATGGAAGGACTATTCCCAAGCCCCCGGTGCAGCTCATCGTCCATCCGGACGATAAGGCCCTCGTCCCCTTTCACGATGTCACACCCGAGCCAGGACCCAACAATCGTCCGGAGCCGGCAGCTTGCCGCTCGAAACTTCAACAGGGGGTCGTGAGACATGCTCGATTTCGATGGAAGGACAATCTTGGTCACCGGTGGCGGTGCGGGTATCGGGCGGGCGACCGTCGAGAAATTCGCCGGCCTGAAGGCGAAGCTACGGGTGATCGAATCGGACGCGGCACGCGCGGCCGACGTGGAAGCCTGGCTCGCCGACCAGGGCGACGGACACCGGGTCTTCCATGGCGACGTGACCAGACCGGACGACGTCGTGCGCGTGTTCGCCGAGCTGACCGCGACGGACGGTGCGCTCGACGTCCTGGTCAACAACGTCGGCGACTCGCTGCAGATGGCAAAGCCCTTCGAAGCGTATTCGGATGCAGAGATCGACCGTCTCTACGGGACGAACCTGCGCCAGGTATTCGAGGTGACGCGCTGCGCCTTGCCGCTGCTGAAGGCTCATCGAAGCCCGACCGCAAGCATCGTCAATCTATCGACCATCGAAGCCTTCCGCGGCGTCCCCAACCTGGCGTTCTACTCGGCCTTCAAGACCGCGCTGGCCGGCTTTACCAAGAGCCTCGCCGTCGAGCTGGGTAGCCACGGCATCCGCATCAACCAGGTCGCTCCCGAAGCGACCGAGACCGCCCAGTTGCCCCTTTCGCAGTTCATCAAGCCCGAGTACCGCGAACGCCTGTCGGACTGGGTACCCCTGGGCCGCTATGGCACGGCCGCGGAGATCGCCGACGCTGTCGTCTATCTGGCCAGCGACATGGCGAGTTGGGTCAGCGGCACAACGCTGCATGTGGACGGCGGCGCCCTCGCGGCCAGCGGCTGGTACCGCACGCCGCAAGGCGGCTGGACCATCGCACCGGTCATCCAGACCAACGGTTTCAATTTCTGAGGAGACACACAAGCATGAAGACTCTCGTCGTCGGTGGTACCGGCCTGTTGGGCGGACACGCAGCCTTGCACCTGAAAGCGCATGGGTTCGACGTCACGATCGCATCGCGGACAGCCCCCAAGGCCCCGCTGCTCGCTGCACTTCCATTCATCAGCATCGACTACACGAAAGCCACCGACCCATCGGTGCTGAAAGGATTCGATGCGCTGCTGTTCTGCGCCGGCCAGGACATTCGCCATGTCGATCTCGGGCAGTCCCTGGACGAGCAATGGCACGAGCGCAACACCGTCGCCATCCCGCGCTTCTTCGCTGCCGCACGCGATGCGGGCATGCGCCGTGCAGTCCTGCTGGGCAGCTTCTATCCGCAAATGGCACCCGAGCTGATCGAGACGATTCCTTACGTCCGCTCCCGCCATCTGTCGGATGTCGGCGTACGCGCCCTGAACTCGGCCAGATTCGAAGTCGTGTCGGTCAACGCGCCCTTCATGGTCGGCCACGTGCCGGGCCTGCCGAACCCGATGTTCGAAGCCTACGTCGCCTATGCCAAGGGGCAGCTGCCCGATGTGCCGGTATTCGGGCCGAAGGGCGGCACCAACTTCATGTCGGTGGGCGCGCTGTCCGAAGCACTGCACCAGGCGCTGCTCAAGGGCACACCCGGCAAGGCCTATCTGGTCGGCGACGAGAATCTGAGCTTCGCCGAGTACTTCAGCCTGTTCTTCGAGGCCGTCGGCAATCCGCAGCCGGTCCCCGAGCTCGACCAGGAACACCCGCTCCTGCCGGACGTCGCTATCTACACCGGACGCGGCAACTACGCACGCTACGAGCCCGACATGTCCCTGGCCTATCGCCGCAATGACGTGAAGGCTGCCGTGCGCGCCTTGGTCGAGCAGATCAACGCATAGGGTCGGTTCGCGGTCGCATGCGCATCGCAAATGCGACCGCGACCGCGAAGCTCAGCGCCAGCAGCAGGAAGGCCTGCGCATAGGCCTGGAACAGCCCGCCCGTTCCCGCGCCCTCCACCGCCGCGCGCCACTCCACGAACACCGCCACCACCGCCACGCCCAGCACCCCGCCCAGCTGGCGGGTGTAGTTGCTCACCATGGACGCCTGCCCCATCAGCGCGGGCGCGACATGGGCCATGGTGGCCACCATCAGCGCCGGCACCGTCAGCCCGAGGCCAAGCCGGCCGAGCAGGCTGAAGGCGATCACTTCGGCATAGCTGATCTCACCGCCCCGCCAGGCGAACAGCACGAAGGACAGCCCGAACAGCGCCAGCCCCCACACCGTGATCCAGCGCGGCGAATGGCGATCGGTCAGCACGCCAGCGAGCGGGATCACGACAGCGAGCAGGATGCCCGAGGGCAGCAGGGCCAGGCCGGCATAGGTGGCGTCGTAACCGAGCGCGCTCTGCAGGAAGACCGGAATCAGATAGGTGGACGCGTACAGCCCGAAGCCGTACACGACGGTGACCAGTGCCGCCATCGCAAAGCTGCGCTCGGCAAACAGATCGAGCGACACGATGGGCGCCGCGGCACGCCGGGCATGGCGCACGAAAGCGACGACACACAGCATCGACAGCGCCAGCAGGGCCAGCGTGCGCGCCGCAAGCAGGCCATGGCCGCGCAGGCTGGCGATGAAGTCGATCGCCAACAGCGAGGCCGCACACAGGATCGCCACGCCCAACCAGTCGAAAGGCCGCGGCGCCGACGGTTCGTGGCGCGGCAGCAGGAACAGGCCCATGATGCCGGCAACGACGCAGAACGGCAGGCTCATCAGGAAGATCGACGGCCAGCCGAAGCGGTCGAGCAGCACGCCCGCCAGCGCAGGCGCCACCGCTGGCGCCAGCACGATGCCGAAGCCCAGCATGCCGTGCGCCCGCCCCTGGCTCCCGGCCGGGAACAGGCGCATCACCGCCAGCATCGGCAAGGGCTGCAGCAGCCCCGCAGCCACACCCTGCACGATGCGCATGGCGACGACGAAGCTGAAGCTGTCGCCCAGCGCACCGGCAACGCTGCTGGCCCCAAGCACCAGATTGGCACCGAGGAAGAGGCGCCGGAAGCCGATGCGGTCCAGCACCCAGGGCGTGGGCAGCATGGCCACGGTGAGCGCGGCCATGAAGCCGGTGATCGCCCACTGCACCTGATGCTGACCCAAGCCGAAGAACGCACCCAGCGCCGGAACCGCGACGTTGAAGCTCGTCGTCGCCAGCACCGCGGCGATGGTGCCCAGCCCCACCACCGTCAGCGCCAGCCATTTGAAGGCCGGGCCATGCAGGGCGCGCAGCTCTTCGCCCGTCCGGACCTGAGGCAGCCAGCGCACGCGCAGGGTGCCTCAGGCCTCGATCATGCTCAGGTCGCCGTAGCGCTGCACGTGGAAGTCGCCGTCGCCCAGGCTGGCCTGTGCGACGCGGATGCGCTTGAGGTGGAGGCCGACGTCGAGCTCGTCGGTGACGCCCATGCCGCCGTGCATCTGCACCGCCTCGCGGCTGATGCGGTGGGCCGCATCGCCGGCCTTCCACTTGGCGAGGCTGGCCATGCGCGCGCGTGCGGCGGCGTCGAGCGCCGGGTCGTCCATCGCCGCCAGCCCGGCCATCACCGCGCTGCGCGCGAGCTGCAGGTGGGCGTAGCACCATGCGGCGCGGTGCTGCAGGGCCTGGAAGCTGCCGATCGGCACGTCGAACTGCACGCGCGTCTTCAGGTACTCGACGGTGGTGTCGAACAGGCTCTGCGTGGCGCCCAGCAGCTCGGCCGCCAGGCACACGCGGCCGCGGTCCAGCGCCGCGTCGAGCGCGGCAAAGCCCTCGCCCTCCGCGCCCAGCAGCGCTGCGGCGCCGACACGCACCTCGTTCAGCACCAGCGTAGCGTGGTTGCGCGAGTCCAGCGTCTTCATCGGCGACACCTGCACGCCGACCGCATCGGCGGCGACGATGAACAGGCTGATGCCGCCCTGCTCGCCTGGCTGTCCACCCGTACGCGCAGCGACGATGAAGGCATCCGCCCCCACGCCGTCGGCGACGAAGGCCTTGCTGCCCTTGAGCACGTAATCTTCACCTGCGCGCTCGGCGCGCAGCGCGACCGCAGCCGGGTCGTGGCGCGGCGTTTCATCCACCGCCAGCGCGATGCGCTTGTCGCCACCGATCAGCGCCGCCATCCACGCCGCCTGCTGCGCTTCGGAGCCGGCGAGCTCGATCACCGAACCGCCGAGCACGATGCTCGACAGCAGCGGCGAGGCCGACAGGTTGCGGCCGATCTGCTCGAACACCGCACCCAGGCCCTTGCAGCCAAAGGCCAGGCCACCGAGCGCCTCGGGGAAGGGAATCGCGCTCCAGCCCATGTCGACCATCTCGCGCCACAGCGCGGCATCGAAGCCTTCGGCCACATCCTCATCGCGCAGCTTGCGCTGGGCGGTGACCGGGCTCTTCGCCATCAGGAACTCGGCGGCGGTGTCGGCCAGCAGTTGCTGCTCTTCGGAATAAACCAGACTCATGACACCCTGCTCCTCACTTGCCCTGCTTGCCGCTGTTGCCTTCGGGCAACTCCAGCACGCGCTTGGCGATCACGTTCAACTGCACCTCGGACGAGCCGCCGGCGATGGTCTGCGCGAAGCTGCCCAGCCACGCCTTGGTGAGCGCCAGCTCCTGCGCCTCGAAGGCGTCGCCTTCCCAGCCCAGGGCGCGGTGGCCGAGCACGTCGACCAGCACCTCGAACTTGTCCTTCTCCTGTTCGGAGTGCACCAGCTTCATGATCGACATCAGCCCGGACACGTTCTTGCGCGCACGCGCTTCCTCGCCCATGCGCTGGGCGGTGAGGCTGTAGGCCATCTCGTCCATCGCCGTCGCATACACGCGCTGGCGCAGCGCAACGTCGGCCGGCGAGGACGCGTCCTGCGCCGGCAGGTAGTTGCCGGCGATCGACAGCAGGTCGAAGTGGGTCGGCAAGGCGAACTCGCCGAACTTGGACATCGCCCGCCGCTCGTGCTGCAGCAGCGCCTTGGCCAGGGTCCAGCCGCCGTTGAGCGGGCCGATGAGCTGGCCCTTGGGCACCTTCACGTTGTCGAAGAAGACCTGGCAGAAGGACGACTTGCCGCTGATGAGGTCGATCGGCCGCGCCTCGATGCCCGGCGACGCCATGTCGACCACCAGCAGGCTGATGCCCTGCTGCTTGGGCACGTCGGGGTTGGTGCGCACCAGCATGTACATCCAGTCGGACTTGTCGCCGTAGGACGTCCAGATCTTGGTGCCATTGACCACAAAGTGGTCGCCGGCATCGACCGCGCTGGTCTTGAGGCTGGCAAGGTCGGAGCCGGCATTGGGCTCGGAGAAGCCCTGGCACCAGCGGATCTCGCCGCGCGCCATCGGCGGCAGCAGCTCGCGCTTCTGTGCCTCGCTGCCGAACTCGAGGATCACCGGGCCCAGCATCCAGATGCCGAGGTTGATCTGCGGCGGGCGGCAGCGCAGGCGGCGCATTTCGGCCTCGAGCACCGCGTTCTGCTCCGGCGTCAGCCCGCCGCCGCCATACTCGGCCGGCCAGTCGGGGCAGAACCAGCCCTTGTCGCGCATGCGCTCGAACCACAGGCGCTGGTCCTCGTGCTTGAACTCGACCGTGCGCCCGCCCCACACCAGCTCGCCGTCGGGCATCGCGGTGCGCATCGAGGGCGGGCAGTTGGCCTCGAGCCAGGCCCGGGTCTCGCGGCGGAAATCTTCGAGGGTGCTCATGTCTTCTTCCTGTGCGGGGTTCAGCGCGAACGCGGCATGCCGAGGCCGAACTGTGCCACCAGTTCGCGCTGGATCTCGTTGGTGCCGCCGCCGAAGGTCAGCGTGACCGAGGCGCGCACTTCGTATTCCAGCTCGCCGAGCAGGGCTGCGGCGGCCGAGCCTTCGCGCACCAGGCCGCTGGCGCCGACGATCTCGGACAGCTTGCGCAGGATATCGACCACCGACTCGGAGCCATACACCTTGGTGGCCGAAGCCAGCGCCACATCCATGTGGCCGCGCTCGAGGTCGGCGGCGATGCGGAAGTTGATCAGCCGCATCGCTTCGATCTTCGCGTAGCACTCGGCGAGCAGGCTGCGCACCCAGGCCGCATCGACCGCGCGGCGGCCGTTCTCGTCCTGGGCCTTGGCCCACAGCAGCACGCGGCGGAACAGGGCGACGACCTTGTCCGACCACGAGCCCAGGCCCAGGCGTTCGTGGTTGAGCTGGGCGGTGATGAGCTTCCAGCCGCCGTTGAGCTCGCCCACCAGCATGTCCCTGGGTACCTTGACGTTGTCGTAGTAGGTGGCGGCGGTGGGGTTGCTGCAGGTGGGGATGACGGTGTGCGAGAAGCCTTCGGCCGTGGTGTCCAGGATCAGGATGGACACGCCCTTGTGGCGCGGCAGGTTGGGGTCGGTGCGCGCGGCGAGCCAGACGTAGTCGGCGGCCTCGGCGCCCGAGGTCCACAGCTTGTTGCCGTTGACCACGAAGTGGTCGCCTTCGAGCCGCGCGCTGGTCTTGAGCGTGGCGAGGTCGGAGCCCGCCTCCGGCTCCGAATAGCCGATCGCGAACATGATCTCGCCGGCGGCGATGCCGGGCAGGAACTTCTTCTTCTGCAGCTCGGTGCCCGACTCCATCAGCGCCGGACCGACCGTGCTGATGGTGACGAAGGGCAGCGGCGCGCCGGCGATGTTGGCCTCTTCAAAGAAGATCAGCTGCTCGGTGGCGGCATAGCCCTGGCCGCCGTGCTCCTTGGGCCAGCCCACCGCCAGCCAGCCGTCCGCGCCCATCTTGCGGATGGTGTTGCGGTACAGCTCGCCGCCTTCCTTGCCGCGCAGCTCGCTGCGCAGCTCGGGGGTCATCAGGGTCTGGAAGTAGTCGCGCACCTTCAGGCGCAGCGCGTGTTGTTCCGGGGTCAGATCGACGAACATCGTTCGTTCTCCTTCGCTCAGGCGACGCCGAGGATGAGGCCGCTGGTGGGCACGCCGGTACCGGCGGTGACCAGCACGTTCTCGACATCGGCCACCTGGTTGGCGGCCGTGCCACGTACCTGGCGCACCGCCTCGGCGACGCCGTTCATGCCGTGGATGTAGGCCTCGCCGAGCTGGCCGCCGTGGGTGTTGATCGGCAGCTTGCCGCCGCGGGCGTGCTCGCCGGCGCGGATGAAGTCCTTCGCCTCGCCACGCTTGCAGAAGCCGAACTCTTCCAGCTGCGGCAGCACGAAGGGGGTGAAGTGGTCGTAGATGACGGCGGTCTGGAAGGCGTCGGGGCCAAGGCCGGACTGGGCGTAGAGCTCCTTGGCCACCACGCCCATCTCCGGCAGGCCGGTGATGTCGTCGCGGTAGTAGGAGGTCATGCTCTGCTGGCCTTCGGTGATGCCCTGCGAACCGGCCTTGATGATGACCGGCTTCTGCTTGAGGTCACGGGCGCGCTCGGCCGAGGTAATGACCATCGCCACCGCACCGTCGGATTCCTGGCAGCAGTCGAGCAGGCGCAGCGGCTCGGCGATCCACTTCGAGGCCTGGTGATCTTCCAGCGTGATCGGCTTGCCGTAGAAGAAGGCGGCCGGGTTGGTGGCGGCGAAGTCGCGCACGGCGACCGACACGCGGCCGAAGTCCTCGCTGGTGGCGCCGTATTCGTGCATGTAACGCTGGGCGAACATGCCCACCCAGGCGGCCGGGGTGTGGAAGCCGTAGGGCATGTACCAGCCGTAGTTCACGTTCTCGAAGATCGGCGTGTCGCCAAAGCCGTAGGTGCCGGTGCCGAAGCGGTACCACGAACGCTCGTTCATGGCGCGGAACACCACCACCACCTTGGCCAGGCCGGTGGCCACCGCCATCGCGGCATGCACCACCGGCGCGCAGGCGGCGCCGCCGCCGTGCGGGATCTGCGAGAAGAACTTGACGTTCTTGCAGCCGAGCAGGCGCGCGATCTCGTAGTCGGGCACCTTGTCCATGGTGTAGGACGAGAAGCCTTCGACCTCGGAGGGGTCGATGCCGGCATCGGCGAGCGCGGCCAGGGTGGATTCCATGGCCAGGCGCAGCTCGGTGCGGCCGGAGTTCTTGGAGAATTCGGTCGCGCCCAGGCCAACGATGGCGGCGCGGCCGGAAAGGGACATATCCGTCATGTGTTCGGTTCTCCGCGTGTCAGGGCAGCACCAGCGTGGCCGTGCCGGTCACGTGGCTGCCCATCGAGTTCTTGCCCTTGAGGGCGACGTCCACCTCGCGGCTGGCCGCATCGGTGCGGACGACCTCGCCGCTGAAAGTCATGGTGTCGCCCGGGTAGTTGGGCGCGCCGAGCTTGATCCGGAGATCCTTGAAGCGCGCCGCCGGACCGGCCCAGCCTTCCACGAAGCGCTGGGTGAGGCCGCTGGTGGTGAGGATGTTCATGAACACGTGCGGCGAACCGAGCTGCTGGGCGGCTTCCATGTCGTGGTGGCCGGGGAAGTAGTCGCGGGTGGCGATCGCCGCCGAGGCGATCAGCGTCGTGGTTATCGGGATCGCCAGCTCGGGCAGCGCCTCGCCGAGGCGCACGTCGTCAAAGCGCTTGCTGTTCTTCGAGGTCATATTTCCATCCCAGCTTGTCGTTGTTGGCGAGCCAGTCGCCGAGTCGTTCGAGCGTGGCGGCGCTGCCGCCCAGGGTGATGCCGAGCGCACGGCTCCAGTACAGGTAGCGGTGGATCGGGTAGGTCAGATCGACGCCGATGCCGCCATGCACGTGCTGCGCCTTGTGGCCGACGAGGTGGCCGCATTCGCTGGCGAGGTACTTGACCGCCAGCGCCTCGGACGGCGACGGCAGGCCGGCATCCAGGCGATACACCAGCTGCCACAGCGCGGAGCGCAGCGCCTCGATGGCGATGTGGGCGTCGGCCATGCTCATCTGCACGGCCTGGAAGGTGGCGATGGCGCGGTCGAACTGGCGGCGGTCGTTGATGTACTCGACCGTGCGGCGTACCTGCTCGGCGCTGACGCCCAGCTGCAGCGCTGCCAGCGCGGCGATCGCACGCTGCTCCAGCCAGGGCAGCGCGGCCTCGGGCAGCACCGCGTCTGCCGCAAGGCGGTGGGCGTTGAAGCCGAGGTCGGCGACCGCCTCGCGATGCGTGAACACGCCCGGTACTTTCTCGATGCCGGCTGCACGCAGGTCCACCGACACCAGGCGGGGGCCGTCGTCGGTCTCGGCCAGCAGCAGCGCGCGGCACACTTCCGCACCCAGCGCCACGGCGGCGACCTTGCCATCCAGCACCCAGCCGTCGCCTTCGCGGCGGGCCTTGAGCGCGATGCCGTGGGCACGCGCGGCGGCACCGAGCGCCAGCGTGATCATCAGCTTGCTCTCGGCGGCGGCCGTAGCGACCTCGGCACCGCTGGCGCCACCGAAGCGCGCCAGCGTGGCGGCGGCGAGCTGGTGGCGCCACAGCGGCACGTGGCCGAGGCCGCGCCCCTGGGCCTCGAGCACCAGCATCAGCTCGGTCATGCCCAGCCCGCTGCCGCCCGCTTGCTCGGGAATGGCCAGCGCATGCAGGCCGGTTTCGACGCACTGCTTCCACAGGTCGGCCATGAAGGGCTCGCCGGCGGTATCGAAGGCGCGCAGGCGGTCGTCGGTGCACAGGTCACCGAACAGGCTGCCTGCCATGTCGGCGATGGCGCGCTGGTCGTCAGTCAGTTGGAAATCCATGCTCTTCTCCTCAGGCCGCAACCGGGCGGAACATCGGCAGGGTCAGCTCGCCGTCGTCGAAGGACTGGAACTCGACCTGCACGCGCTGGCCGATCTTGACCTCGTCGCGCTTGACGCCGACCAGGCCGGCGATCAGGCGCACGCCCTCGTCGAGTTCGATGAGGCCGATCGGGTTGGGATGCTCGAAGGGCGGCACCTCGGGGTAGTGCATGACGACGAAGGAGTAGATGCTGCCCTTGCCGGAAGCCTCGACCGTGTCCCAGTCGAAGGAATGGCACTTGATGCACACCGGCGCCGGCGGATGGCGCAGCGTGCCGCAGCGGGTGCAGCGCTGGATCAGCAGCTTGCCGGCGGCGGCGCCTTCCCAGAAGAAGCGGGTGTCGTCGCTGACGCCCGGCTTGGGACGCTTGAACTTGGGTACCGCAGGCGCCGCACCCTTCTCCACCGGCTTGGGCACGTTGGCGGGGCGGAACTTGAACACGCGGAACAGCAACTGGCCGACCCGCTCGTCGTCGCCCTCATCACCACCGGGCTTCTGCGAGAAGAAGCTCATGATGAGGGTGACGAAGTAGCCGGTGCCGAGCGCGGTGGTCTTCTCCTCGCCGATTGCATCCAGGCGGGTGGTGTAGTAGAGCTTTTCACCCAGCGTCACGTAGCGCTCGAAGCTGAGGTCGGAATTCACCGCCACCACCGAGGGGTAGCCGTGCGCTTCCATGATCTTGAGCACTTCGTACGGGTTTTCATCAGTCGAACCCGGCGCGTAGTTGTTCATGTGCAGGCCTTCGAGACACCAGGCCTGCAGCATCGCCGGCGGCGCCACGATGCCGCCGAACTCGGTGGTGGCGGCGTAATCCGCATCGAGGTAGAGCGGGTTATCGACGCCCATCACCTCGCACCACTGGCGGATCATCGGCGCGTTGACCTCGTCCCAGGCGTAGACGCGACCGTACTCGCGACCCACCTTGGCACGCACTTCGGACATCCATTCCTGTTCAGCCAAGTTCGTCTCCTGCTGTTGTGTGAGGCGCGCCCGATCGACGGCGGCGCCTGCGGGACCCTGCCGCGACCAGCGGCGCGCATGCATCTGGTGATGCGTCGCAGCTTTTCGCAGCCCTTGCAGCGAGTCTAAGAGCAGGACCCTCGGCGACACTTCGTCTGAACGGACGATGGACAAGGCAAGCGAAACCCGACATTCGGCAGCGAACCGGGTGCCGATCGCCGGCCTCCGTTTCCGAGCCCGCTTTAGTCCCATCGGACGATGTGTCCCCACCCCCCGGGCCCGACCATCCGCCCGACAGAACAAGGCGGCGCGCATCCGCATGCGCTGCATACGGAGACAGCCCATGGATTCACGTACCGACACGCGCTCAGCCTGGGCGGTGTATGCCGCGCTGCTGTTCGGCACCTTCATCACCATCGAGGCTGCCGCCTTCCAGGCCCCTGCGCTGCCGAGCGTGACCCGGCATTTCGGCATTCCGGTGAACATGTCGGCGCTGATCCTGATCCTGTACTCGCTGGCGCTGACCGTGTTCGCGCCGATCATGGGCCGCCTGGGCGACCAGTACGGGCGCAAGCGGGTGATCACGATCGGCATGCTGGTGTTCGCAGTGTCGGAGTTCGCCGCCGCCTGGGCGCCCAACTTCGGATTCTTCCTCGGCGCCCGCTTTGTGCAGGGCCTGGGCGCGGCCTGCATCCTGCCCGGCGTGTTCGCGTATGCGGCCCACCTGTTCCCGGACAACAAGCGCGGCCTGGCGCTGGGCATCCTCGCCTTCACGATGACTTTCGGCGCGGCCTCGGGCGGCCTGCTCGGCGGCCTGCTGATCGACCGCCTGGGCTGGCCCAGCGTGTACTGGATCAGCGGTGCGCTCACCCTGGTCGGCCTCGTCCCCGTGCGCATGCTGGTGCCCGAGATCGCCCCCGCCAAGCACCAGGCCGCCTTCGACTACACCGGTGCCATGCTGCTGTTTGCCGTCATCGCCTCGCTGCTGTCGCTGCCCACCTGGGCAACCAACTTCGGCAAGGAATCACCCATCACCTGGGCCATCGTGGTCGTCGGAATCAGCGCGCTGGTGGTGCTGTGGCGCCACAGCAAGCGCGCGCCGAACCCGGTGATCGACCTCGGCATCCTGTCGCGCGGCGCCTTCGCCACGCCCTCGGCGATCTACTGGCTGCACATGATCTTCTCCAGCGGCGTCGTCTACTCGCTGGCCTTCTTCATCAACAGCCGCCCGGGCGGCACAGCTGCGCAGTTCGGCTTCGTCACCCTGTTCCTGTACGGCAGCGGGCTCATCAGCTCGCCGATCGCAGGAAAGCTGGTCGACCGCATCGAGCCGCGCGTACTGGTCATCATCGCCATGCTCGCCAGCCTGGGCGGCACCCTGCTCTTCCTCAACATCGACGTCACCACGCCGCTGTGGATGGTGATCGCGGTGGCCTGCATCATGGGCCTGTCGATCGGCTGCAACACCCCGGCGATCATGAAGCTGGCGCTGGGCGCGGTGCCCGCCAAGAACATGGGCGCCGGCAGCGGCCTGTTCAGCATGTTCCGCGACCTCGGCAGCCCCACCGGCTCGTCGCTGTCGCTGGCGGTGTTCGGCGCCAGCCTGGCCTACGCCACGCAGGACGCAATCATGCGCCAGACCGCAGCGCTCGGGCTCGACACGGCGAGCCTGGAGGCGCTGGCCCGCGCCACCGGCAGCCGCGCCCGCGAGCTGCCTGCCGAACTCACCACCCGCCTGGGCGAGGCCGGCCTGTCGGCCAACACCGTCCTCGCCGAAGCCAACATCGCCGGCCTGAATACCGCCCTCACCAACGTGGGCTACATGCTGCTCGGCCTCATCGGCCTGGCGCTGGTCCTGAGCCTGCGCCTGGCGCGCACGCGCGCCGCGGCGGTGACGGGAGACGCGCAGGCGCGGGTGGGTTGAGGGGGATTGCTTGCTAAGGGCGAGGTCGCCGAGGCCACGGCAACTGGAAGCGCAGGCCTCATGGGGCTGGACCAATCTCGATGTCGAGAGCTAATAGCCCTCCACCTTGAGGTAGCCCCCGTGGCGGCCGGGCTGAGTCCGAGCAGCGTCGTTGATTTAGTAACGGGCGCGATGAGGCTTGATGCAGAGAGCTGCTGGTCGGCCTTTGCAGTCGGTGGTCTGCTGGAGGAAGTCACGCCGGAAAGCGCCGGTCACCTGACATTCGTCCCTAGGGCGACTGCGAACGAGTGCCTCCATACTCTGCGAACTAACCTTTCGACCCAAATCCGCTCTACTTGGCACAAGAGAGCGGTCGTTCAACGTCTAGTTCAGGGGCGGCCGCTCGAGGTCGGCAGCCCGGAGAATGGAACTTTCGGCCGTCCGCTGTAACGGAATATCAGACCAAAGGCATGTGGAGAAAATGATATACCGAGTGCATTTCAAAGTTAATGCGTTGCATGTCCCTTGCCTCACACCTTGCGCGATGCTAATCCTGCGACTTATGAAAGCCCAGCAAGATCGGCTTCGAGCTCACGTACTGCCACTGCAACTCTCATCTTGAATAACTCGGCCACACGTTTGTCGCCGATCTTCGCAATTTTCTGTTCCCCAAGTAGGATTGAGAGTATCCCTCTCATCTCAGCTAAAGACATTGTGTCGAAGTTCGGAATGTATCCGTGTGAATCCTTGCTCTTGCGCTTGCTTTCGTAATGCGTTTTTATGAGCGATTTTGGTTTCAGAACGGTCGCTAAGCTGAAGCGCTGCAGTAGCGCATCTATGGTGTGACTCACTGCTCGAAGGCGATCTGTACTTGTAATTTGAGAAAAGTAGAATACCCAGCCCAAGCGCTTGCCTTGGAATATGCAGCCCGTAATTCGAAGGTTGAGCTTCCATCGGCAAAGAGCTAACGCTTGCTCCTTTTCGTGAAGTTTAGTCGCCCTACTGAGTCGGTGGCGATAGCCAGTAAATATGCTGGCTAATGACGATTCAAACTTCAATACGCTTTCGTGACGGATCGAGATTCTTGAGTTGTTGATTTCGTATCCAAGAAAAGTGAACGGATGAGTCAGAGGCGCAATCTTTGATTTTGAGCCCGAAGGGCTAGGTGGATGCGGCTTGAGGCCAAGCGCAGTCAGCGAGTTAACGACCTCGGCAGCTATGGCGTCCGCCTGTCCAGGTGGTGTCAAGATCAGGATGTCGTCGACATACCTAAAGTACCAGATGTCACCGCGATTCTTGTACGCGCTGTCGACCGACTGCAGCGTAATCTCTGCTAAAAGATTGGATATTGCGAGGCCTTGTGGGACGCCAATGGTGCTTGGAGCGCTGCCTTTGCGTCCCTTGCTTTCCGGTACGGTTGGCGTTTCAACAGCAGCTTTTAGCAATGCGAGAATCTCGGGCTTCCGAATCCGCTTTTTTAGAGCCCGAAAAAGCACCGCATGTGGGATCGAGGGATAGAAGTTTTCGAGATCGAGCTTCACATAGTCAGTGAACTTGCCGCTCGCAAGTGCCACTTTTAGAGAGTCGATCGCGACGTGAGGTAGTTCGAGTTTGGCCTCTGGAAAGACCTCCCCAAGTAGGTGACAGAGGGCTCTCAGGACGATACGGTCGCGCGCTGTTGGAATCGAGATGACCCGCGGCGGCTTCCCCTGACCTTTGGAGATTAGCCGTTCCTTGAACGCGGTGAACTTGTATGAGCCAGCGTGAGTCTTTTCGCAGATGAGCGCAAGTTCAGAGTTCAATTTTGGCTCTAACTGACTCGGGCGAACTCGATCGATTCCGATGGCGCTCTTTGACTTTATGTGGTCGAAGTACGTCCTGCGGAGGCTGCGCGGCGAGAAAATCCTCTTGAATCTTTTCGCTGCGGTCATTGCTGCACCAGCAATAGTCCGATTGGTGCCAAGTAAAGCAGTGCGGTTAGCACCAGCCGAAGCGCCACATAGCAATAAGCCTCTGCCTTGTCTCTCCAAGATGGGAGACGAGTCGAGAGACTAGCCGCGTGCTTCGTGCGAAACAGCTTGTCGTCGATTTCAGTGTGATTCTCGACGGCGGAGAGTAGGTTGTGATAATGCTGAAGGTCGTCGTCGTGGAAATTGGCCGGCGGTGCCGTCCGATCGTAAAGCCGTTGCAGTTCTAGGTAATTCTGGCGCATGGCAATCGACCGCCCGCGGAAATCTCGATTTGCGACAGCCAGCGAGATTCCCAACAGAGCTATCGAGAGTACGGCAGAGAGTACGTCCGTGTCTTTACCAAGAGCCTGCGGATAACGAACCGTCACCACCGCAAGCCCGGCGCTGAGGACAGCGTACCAAACTAGCAGTACCTGAGAGTGTAGTTCAAGCCACGCGAGGCGAATCTGCGCCTGAATCCGCGCCTTGTATGTGAACCAGACCTTGTCTCGCATCATCGTCGCTCAGGGAAAATTGGGGGGAGCGAGGTGGTTTGAAGTCATAGAACATCCCTCTCGGGATCAGTGAGCTTTCACTCAGCAACGACCAGAGTCGTTATTTCTTAGAGCCGCCCCTACTCGCGTAGGAGGAAGAGCCCGCTCCCCCACCGATGGAGGATACCATTGTCGTGCATCACGCGTTCCTTTGACCCGGGAATTAAGCTGATTCTTATCCAGCCCGGGCATGGAAAAAATCGAAGCGCGCAAGCCCCCGCCTGAAGCCCTGGCTGTCGCCTGACCCCCGAGCGGCAGGTGACCAGCACATTGCTTCCTGACATCACCTGTCGGGTCACCGACTACAAAGGCCGAAGAACCGCCCCTCCCTTCCCCCCACTCATCCACCCCCCCGCTCCCCCGCAAACTCCCCCGGTGTCGCCCCGAAATGCTCCCGGAAGCTGGCGATGAAGGCCGACACCGAGTCGTAGCCGCAGGCGATGGCGACATCGGTGACGCGCTCGCCGGCTTCGAGCAGGGGTAAGGCGCTGATCAGGCGCAGGCGTTGGCGCCAGAGGCGGAAGTTCAAGCCGGTGTGCTCGCGGAAGAGCCGCGCCAGTGTGCGTTCGGAGCACCCCAGGCGGGTCGCCCAGGGGGCCAGGCCTTCGCGTAAGTCGGGTTCGGCCTCGAGCGCTTCGCAGAGCTGGCGCAGGCGGGGTTCCCGCGGCAGCGGCAACATCAGGCCCAGCGTGGGCGCTGCGGCCACCTGGTCGAGCAGAACGGCTGCGAGCCGGCCCCCCGGGCCGCGCTCGTCATACTCCGCGGGCAAGTCGCCGAAGGCGCGGATCAGCTCGCGCAGCAGCGGGCTCACGGCAAGTACGCGGCAGCCGCCCTGCGCAGCGGGCAAGGCGGCGGGCTCGATGTACAGGCTGCGGATCTCGGTGTCGGCCGAGCAACGCACCTGATGCGCCACACCCGCGGGGATCCACACCGCGCGCTGCGGGGGCGCGATGAATCGCCCGCTGTCGGTGCGCACGTCGAGCACGCCCGCCACCGCATACGCGAACTGGACCCAGGGATGGACGTGGCGATAGCCGAGCGCGCGATTGGCCACCGACTCGGCGTGGCCGAAGACCGATCGCGGCAGGACGACGAGCCCGGCAAGTTCTTCTGATGGAGACGGCGGCATGTCTGGTCAGCGATATTGAAGAGCCGGCTGGCGTTAGCTGGAAGTATCGCCCTTGGTTAGGCTCCCTCACAAGCGCGCCGCCGTCATGCCGAGCCCGCCCTCCACAGGCCTGTTTCCAGCCCGTTTTCTACCGCTTCTTACGCAACTTCCCGCACCGCCATGAACCTTCTGCTTCTGCTTTTCGACCGCTTCACGATCCTGCTCACTGCCGTCGTGGTGCTGGCCACCGTTCTGCCCGCGCAGGGCGCATTCGCCGTGTTCTTCGACTGGCTGACCCATGCGGGGATCGCGTTGCTGTTCTTCCTGCACGGCGCACGGCTTTCGCGCCGCGCCATCATCGACGGGGCGATGCACTGGCGCCTGCACCTGCTGGTGTTCGTGTGCACCTTTGCGATGTTTCCCTTGCTCGGCCTGGTGCTCGGGCCCGTGCTGCGGCCGCTGCTGGGCGATGCGCTCTGGCTTGGCATGCTCTATCTGTGCCTGCTGCCGGGCACGGTGCAGTCGGCCATCGCCTTCACCTCGATCGCGCGCGGCAACGTTCCGGCGGCCGTCTGCGCGGCGTCGGCATCGAGCCTAGTGGGCATCGTGCTGACGCCGCTGCTGGCGGGCCTGGTGCTGGGCAGCACCGGGGCGGGCGTGCCGCTCGGGGAAGCCGTACTGAAGATCGGCCTGCAGTTGCTGCTGCCCTTCGCGGCCGGCCATGCCCTGCGGCCATGGATCGGCGGCTGGGTGATGCAGCAACAGCGCTGGCTGCGCCTGGTGGACCAGGGCTCGATCCTGCTCGTGGTGTACACGGCCTTCGGCGCGGCGGTGCTCGACGGGATCTGGCGCGTGGTGCCGGCCTGGGCGCTGGCGCAGTTGGTGGTGTGCTGCGTGGTGCTGCTTGCGCTGGTGCTGGTCGCCACCACCTGGCTCGCACGCAGCCTGGGCTTCAGCGTCGAGGACGAGATCACGATCGTGTTCTGCGGCTCGAAGAAGAGCATGGCCACCGGGGTGCCGATGGCGCAGATCATCTTCAGCGGCGGGGCGGCAGGCCTCGCGATCCTGCCCTTGATGGTGTTCCACCAGATCCAGCTGATGGTGTGCGCCGTGATGGCGAGGCGCTACGCTGAGCGCGACCATCAGGCTGTCGTGGAGCATCGCACCCCGCAATGACGGCCGAGGCGGCGCCGCGCTTCTGAGCCGGGCGCGGCCTCGTCAGTGCTGATCGCCGGTATTTGCCGCCGCCAGGAAAGCCGGCCGCTCGCCGCCACCGTGCAGCAGCAGGTTGGTGCCGGCGAAGTAGGCCGCCATCGGCGAGCCGGCGTACAGGCAGGCGTTGGCGATGTCGTCCGGCGTGGCCATGCGGCCGGCGGGGATGGTGGCGCCCACCGCGGCGATGCCTGCGTCGTCGCCATAGTGCAGGTGCGACTGCTCGGTCTGCACCAGCCCCGGGCTGACCGCGAGCACGCGCACCTTGGGCGCCCACTCCACCGCCAGTGACGATGCCAGCGACAGCACGCCGGCCTTGGCCGCGCCATACGCAGCGGTGCCCGGCGACGGGCGCGAGGCGGCGACGCTGCCGATGAAGATGATGACGCCGCCTTCGGCCTGCTCCTGCATCAGCGCATTGGCTTGCTGGGCGACGTTGAGCGGGGCGATCAGGTTGAGGCGGATGATGCCTTCGTGAAAGCGCGGCGAGGCCTTGTCGGCAAGCGCGAAGGGTGCGCCGCCGGCGTTGTTGACCACCACGTCGAGGCGGCCGAAGCGCGCGCGAATGGTGGCGAACAGCGCCTGCAGCGACTCGATGTCGCGCACGTCGGCGGGGATGAAGTCGGCGCGGGCGCCGCCCGCCTCGGGCAGGGCCTCGGGCGCGTTGCGACCACACACGACCACCGCCGCCCCGACGGCGAGAAACCCGCGCGCAATGCCCGCGCCGATGCCCTTGGTGCCGCCGGTCACGAGCACGACCTTGCCGTGGTAGCCGAGCGCTGCGGCGCCGGTGGAAGACTGTGTGTTCATGCGTTTCTCCGCAATGGTTGGATGCCTGCGAGTCTAGGTGCGGCCCCCGTGGCATTCGTCGTCTGAACGGACGATGAGCCGCTTGCGCCGAGGGCGGAACATGCATCCCATCCCCTTCCCCGGTCGCCGCACCCGCACGGGCCGTCGCACCGGGAGCGTCCCCTGGAGGCTCCATGACCACAGACCCGACACCGCCGTCCGACCCGGCCTCGCCCCTGCTGCTCGAACGCCTCGACGGCGGCGTTGCCGTGCTGCGCCTGAACCGGCCGCAGGCGACCAACGCCCTGTCGCTCGAACTTCAGGCCCTGCTGTCGCAGCGCTTCACCGAGCTGGCGACCGACGACACCGTGCGCTGCATCGTGCTCACCGGCGGCGACAAGGTGTTTGCAGCCGGTGGCGACATCACCAGCATGGCCGGCGCCGGCCCGATCGAGATCACCCAACGCCACACCGAACGCGTGTGGGGCCCCATCCAGCATTGCCCCAAGCCGGTGATCGCCGCAGTGTGCGGCTACGCCTACGGCGGCGGCTGCGAGCTGGCGATGCTGGCCGACATCATCGTCGCCGGCGAGGGCGCGCGCTTCTGCCAGCCCGAGATCCGCATCGGCATCATGCCCGGCATCGGCGGCACCCAGCGCCTGGTGCGCGCAGTCGGCAAGGCCAAGGCGATGCGCATGGCGCTCACCGGCAAGCCGATCAGCGCGCACGAGGCGTGGACCGCCGGCCTGGTGAGCGACCTTGTGGCCGACGACCAGGTGATCCCGACCGCGATCGAACTGGCGAGCGTCATCGCCGCCATGCCGCCACTCGCCGCCGAGCAGATCAAGGAGTGCATCCTGCTCGGCATGGATGCCCCGCTCGAGACCGCGCTGGCGATGGAACGCCGCGCCAACGCGCTGCTGTTTGCCTCGCGCGACCAGAAGGAAGGCATGCAGGCCTTCATCGACAAGCGGCCACCGCGCTTCGAAGGCCGCTGAAAGCCTGTCTCCACACACTCCACCCGAACCAGAGGAAGCACGATGTCCGACTCACCGATGACCCCGGCCCTTTTCAGACTCGATGGCTGCGTTGCCATCGTCACCGGCGCCGGCCGCGGCATGGGCCGCGGCGTAGCCGAGACCCTGGCCCGCCAGGGCGCCACCGTGGCGATCAATGACTTCTTCCCCGAGCGCGCCGAGGCCGCAGCCGCCGAGCTGCGCGCCGCCGGGCTCAAGGCCCTGGCCGCGCCCGCCGACGTCACCGATTACGACGCCGTGCAGAAGATGGTCGCCGCCGTGCGCGAGCAGGCCGGCATCGTGGACGTCTACGTCTCCAATGCCGGCGTACCGACCACCGGCATGGGCTACGGCAAGTTCCTCGAATCGAAACCGGAGGATTGGGAACGCTTCGTCAAGCTCAACATGTACGGCCTGATGAACGGCTGCCACGCCGTGCTGCCCGGCATGATCGAGAAGAAGTGGGGCCGCATCGTCGCCATCACCTCCGAGTCCTGGCGTGCCGCGGTACCGATGGGCATCGCCGCCTACGCCGCATCCAAGGCCGGCGTGGTCGGCTTCGTGCGCCAGCTCGCTGCCGAGGTCGGACGCAAGGGCGTGAATGTGAATGCCCTGTCGCTGGGCACGATGAACAACTGGGAAGGCTCGGAGGAGCTGGCACGCAAGAACTGCATCATCCCGCGCGCCGGCTCGCCGGCCGATGTCGGCGCCGGCGTGGCCTGGCTGGCATCGCGCGAAGCCGAGTGGGTCACCGGCCAGATCGTGCCGCTGAACGGCGGCGGCATCACCGCCTGAGGCGGGTCGGCACACCTCAGCGCGAAAGGCCCGGAATGGGCCTGTCTGGCTCCCGCAGCGCCTGGCAGGCCTCATCATGTCGCGCACTGCAAATGTCAGGCTCGTAGAGGAGGCCAGGATGCCCACATCTGTCACCCACATCGACGTGGCGCTCGCCTCGCCACAGGCACTCTTCGACCCCAACTGCGCACTGATCCCGTCCGAACTCCATCCGCAGATTGCCGACATGCTGATGGGCGCAGCGCGCACCGCTGACGAGCACAAGTCGCTGCTCGTCCGGATCCAGTGCCCGACTGCAGACGCTCCCAGCGCCGAAGTCGTCGCCCGCATCATGCATGCGCATTTCACGGCCAGGGCACGCCAGCATGATCAACAGATCCGCGACATCTTCCGCTTCGCCAGAGTATCCAGCGTCCTCGGCCTCGCTTGTGTCGTCGTTCTGCTGGCTTGCGCACAGGCTATCCCCGACGACGCGAGCAAACTGATGCTGGGCGTGCGCGAAAGCCTCAACATCTTCGCCTGGGTAGCCATGTGGCGGCCTGCGGAGCTCTGGCTTTACGCCCACCTGCCCGAACGCCACTGGCGCCGGCTGGCATTGCGGCTGGCCGCAGCGGAGGTGAGTGTCGAGAAACGGACCGCAACCGGCTAACCCGGGGGCGAATTCTGGAGGATGCCCTCGATGATGCGGGCAGTGCTGAGCAGGCGCTTGACCGACTCGCGGGTGAACGCGTGGGTGCGCTCATCGATGCCCTCACGCAGTGCGTCCCAGAGCCCGTCCTCGGTTCGCCGGACCTTGCCCCGTTGGCGCAGCTTCTCGAGCTTGCGCCGCACGGTTTCCTTGGGCAGCCCCGTCACCTGGACGAGGTCGGTCAGGCGCACCGGGCGATGTGCGCCCAGCAGAAAGCCATCCGGCGCCAGCAGTTCGGTAGGCGGCGCCCCCGGCCGGATGGCTTGTGCCACGTTGAGGTGAGCCAGCGTCCCCCACAGCATCGCGCTCTCGAGATCCATGTCGAGGGTCGTGGTCATCCGGCGCATGTGATCCACCAGATGGCGGTTGGCCGCAAAGGCAACCATGGTGAAGGCCTTGTCGATACGGCGATCAAGGTCGTCCATCTCTTCGTACTCCTGTCAGGCTGACCCAAAATGGGCCAGCAGCGCTGTCATGATGTGGATCGAGCCGTTACTCTGCAACGCTGGCGTCCGGATGCGGACCCTGCGCTGACAGATCTCTCGCCATGAAACTACTCATTTCGGGCCTCGGCCCAGACACCGACCTGGACACGCTCCGCGAGCGCATGCGGCATTTCGGGCCGGTCCTCGACATCCTCGTCGTGCGCGAAGGTGATCCCGAGCGACCATGGTTCATCATCGACATGGACATCACGCCCGACGTTGCCACCGAAGTCGCCCGCCGCATCGACGGCATCTATTTTCACGGCAGCTTTGTACACGCACGCGTGATGCTCCATGACTGACACCCTGAGCCGACAACGGCGATCGAAAGTTCGTCTGTCGCGCTTGTCCCTCCGTCACGATATGCGCTTAAGCTAGGCACTCCGGATGCCAAACCTCGATTCCGTCTCGATCATGCCTAATCAGAAACACCTCGCCGCTGCGACCGGCGCCGCACTGCTGCTCGCGCTGTCGGCATGCACCGAAGCGCCCGTCCCCGACAGCGCTCCGCCCGCCGTCAGGCCGGCACTGATCGTCACCGTCGGCGCCCAGGACACGCACGATGCGCTGCGCTTGCCTGGGCGCATCCGCGCTGCCAAACGCGCGGAGCTTTCCTTCGACGTGCCGGGCTTCGTCGACCGCTTCAGTCTCGAGGAAGGCCGCGAGGTGAAGGCCGGCGAGGTGGTCGCGCGCCTCGACGACAGCGTGTACCGGGCGAGGCTGGCGTCCGCCCGGGCCGAGTTCGAGCGCGCAAGGAACGATCTCGCGCGCTACCAGCGCCTGTGGGACACCGAAATGGCGGTCGCCCGTGCCGAGGTCGATGATCGCAGCGCCCGCCTCGAGCTCGCACGCACCAACCTCGCCGCAGCCGAACAGGATCTGGCCAACACGGTCATCAAGGCGCCCTTCGCCGGCGTCATCACGCGCCGCCGTATCGAACCCTTCACCAACGTCCAGGCCAAGCAGCCGATCGCGGACCTGCAGGACCTGCGTGCGCTCGAGGTGGTGGTGAACGTGCCCGAACGGCTGGTGCGGCGCCTGCAGCCGCACCAGGAGGCCGTCGCCTTCCTCGACGGCGAGCCCGGGCAGCCTTTGGCGCTGGCGCTCAGATCGTTTGCTGCCGAGGCCGACCCGCAGACCCAGACCTACGTCGTCGTGCTTGCGCTGCAGACCATGCCGGCAGGCCTGAACCTGCTGCCCGGCATGGCGGTGAACGTGGAGCCGCTGGCCGCAACCCCGCGCGGGCAAGACGCCGCGCCCGCGGCCGGCGCGGCGCTCACCATCCCGCTTGCCGCGGTCGCTGCCGACGCCCAGGGCCAGCCGGGTGTGTGGGTCGTGGATGAGGACGGTCGCGTTGCGCGCGCGCCGATCCGCACCGGCGCTGTCGTGGGCGCGGAGATCGTCGTCGAGTCCGGGCTGGTGCCGGGCCAGCGCATCGTCGGCGCCGGTGTCGGCGCGGTGCGCGAAGGCATGCTCGTGCGCCCGCTCGAGTCGCGCTGAACGCGGGGACCGAGCCATGAACATCGCTGAATACACGATCCGCAAAGCGGTCGTCGCCTGGGTCGCCACCGTGCTCGTGCTGGTGGGCGGCTGGTTGTCCTACGAACGCCTCGGGCGCTTCGAGGACCCGGAGTTCATCATCCGCCAGGCGGTGGTCGTCACCGCCTATCCGGGGGCCTCGCCGGCGCAGGTGGCCGAGGAAATCACCGACCTGATCGAGGGCGCCGTGCAGCAGATGCAGGAGGTGGAGGAAGTCACCTCGGTGTCGCGCGCAGGCGAGTCCATGGTCAAGGTGGAGGCCAAGCTTGCCTTCTCCCGCAGCCAGGCCGAACTCGACCAGGTTTGGGACAAACTGCGCAGCAAGATTGCCGAGGCCGCGCGCGCACTGCCGCCGGGTGCGGCAGAGCCGGTGGTCAAGAGCGACTTCGGCGATGTGTTCGCGCTCTTCTACGCGGTCACCGGCGACGGCTACAGCCCGCGCCAGCTGTGGGACTACGTCGATCTGCTGCGCCGCGAGCTGGTGCTGGTGCCTGGCGTGGCACGGGTGGCCCTGCTCGGCGAGCGCAAGGAGGCGATCTACGTCGAGGTGTCGAGCGCGCGTGCGGCGCAGCTTGGCGTGCCGCTCGACCGCATCTATGCCTCGCTGCGTGCGCAGAACCTGATCACCCCGGCCGGCGCGGTCACCGCTGGCCCGCTGCGCCTGCAGATCCAGCCTGCGGACGGCGTGCTGTCGGTCGACGCGCTCGGCGAGCTCGTGGTCGCAGGCGACACCAGCAGTGGCCTGCTGCGCCTGCGCGACGTGGCCGAGATCCGCCGCGAGTACGTCGATCCCCCGGCAGCGCTGATGCGCCACGACGGTCGCCCGGCGATCGGATTGGGCATCTCCAACGTGCAGGGCGGCAACGTGGTCGAGATGGGCGACGCGGTCAAGCGCCGGCTGGCGGAGCTGGAGGGGCAGCGCCCGGTCGGGATGGAGCTGAACGTGGTTTCCTTCCAGTCGGACTCCGTGCGCGCCGCGGTGTCGGGCTTCGTCGACAACCTGGTCGCCGCGGTGGCGATCGTGGTGGTGGTGTTGCTGTTGTTCATGGGGCTGCGCAGCGGTCTGATCATCGGCGCGGTGCTGGTGCTGACGGTCGCCGGCACCCTGATTGCGATGCTGATGGACGGCATCGCCATGCAGCGCGTCTCGCTCGGTGCGCTCATCATCGCGCTGGGCATGCTGGTGGATAACGCCATCGTCGTCACCGACGGCATCCTGGTGCGGCTGCAGAAAGGCGAGCGGGTCACGGCGGCGGCGGGCGCGGTGGTGCGCGCCACGGTGTGGCCGCTGCTCGGCGGCACCGTGGTCGGCATCCTGGCCTTCAGCGCGATCGGGCTGTCGCCCTCGGACATGGGGGAGTACACCGCCTCCCTGTTCTGGGTGATCCTGTATTCGATGCTGCTGTCGTGGCTGTTCGCGATCACCCTGACGCCGCTGCTGTGCGCCGCCTTCCTCAAGGTGAAGGCGGACGCGGAGGTGCACGAAGGCCGCCTGCTGCGCGCCTACCGCGGCCTGTTGCAGGGTGTGCTGTCGCACCGTCTCACCAGCGGCCTGGTGCTGGCCGGCCTGCTGGCCGCAGGCGTGGTCGCGTTCGGCCATGTGCTGCCGGGCTTCATGCCCGATTCGGCGCGGCCGCAGTTCGTGGTCGACCTCGCCCTGCCCCAGGGCACCGACATCCACACCACGGCGGCAGTCGTCGCCCGCGCCGAGCAGAAGGTGCGCGCCGCCCCCGGCGTCACCCACATCTCCAGCTTCATCGGCCAGGGCGGCCTGCGCTTCATGCTCACCTACAGCCCGGAAGACCCCAACCCGGCGTATGGTCAGTTGCTGGTCGACGTCGAACGCTTCGAGGACATCTCCGGCCTCATCGACCGCCTGCAGCCAGAGCTTGAGGCGGCCTTCCCGGAAGCCAGCGTGAAAGTGTGGAAGTTCATGCTCGGCCGCGGCGGCGGCAAGAAGATCGAGGCTGCCTTCCGCGGCCCCGACCCGGCAGTGCTGCGCCAGCTCGCCGAGGAGGCCAAGGCGATCATGGCTGCCGACCCCGAGGCGGTGGCGATCCAGGACGACTGGCGCCAGGCGGTGCCGGTGGTGCGCCCGCGCTTCTCGGTCGAGGCCGCGCAGCGTGCCGGCGTGCTGCCGTCGGACATCGCCGCCGCGCTCGAGCGCCACTACGTCGGCCAGCAGATCGGCGTGTATCGCGAACACGAGCGCCTGATCCCGATCATGGCGCGGGCGCCGGCAGACGAACGCCACGGCGTCGAAGACCTCGGCAACGCCCAGGTGTTCAGCGCCGCCGCCGGCAAGTACGTGCCGGTGAGCCAGTTCGTCGAGCGCGTCGACACGGTGTGGGAAGACGCGCTGATCCGGCGCGAGAACCGCTTCCCCACCATCAAGGCACAGTGCGACCCGCCCGCCGGACAGCTGTCTGCGCCGCTGTTCGAGCGCCTGCGCCCGCAGATCGAGGCCATTGCGCTGCCGCCGGGCTACGTGCTCGAATGGCACGGCGAGCACAAGGCCTCTGCCGAGGCCAACGCCGGGCTGGCCGCCGCCGCGCCCTTCGGCTTCGCAGCGATGGTGGTGGCGGTGATCGTGATGTTCAACGGCCTGCGCCAGACCGCGGTGATCTGGCTCACCGTGCCGCTGGCGGTGGTGGGGGTGGCGGTCGGGCTGCTGCTGTTCCAGGCGCCCTTCGAGTTCATGGCCATCCTGGGCTTCCTGAGCCTGACCGGCATGCTGATCAAGAACGCGATCGTGCTGGTGGACCAGATCGACGTCGAGATCCGCGACGGCAAGCCACGCCTGCTCGCGGTGCTGGACGCCTCGGCAAGCCGCGCACGGCCGGTCTTCCTCGGCGCCGCGACGACGGTGCTGGGGGTGGCGCCGCTGCTGGTCGATCCCTTCTTCCGCAGCATGGCGGTGACGATCATGTTCGGCCTGATCTTCGCCACCGGGCTGACCCTGGTGGTGGTGCCGCTGCTGTACGCGAGCTTCTTCCGCATCCGGAACGACGAGATGGAGGCGGGTCGATGAAGCGATCGCCACACCCTGTGCGCATGCTGCCCATTCTTGCGCTGCTGCTGGCGGCGTGCCAGCCCTCGCCCGTGGTCCGGCCCGAGCTTCCGGTGCCCGCCGCCTGGCCGCAGACCGGGCATGCGGACACGGACCCGGCCGGTGCCAGCCTGGCCACCTTGCCCTGGAACGCGCTCCTCCCGGTGCCGGAGCTGCATGCCCTGATCGCGGACGCGCTCGCGGCCAACACGGATCTGCGCATCGCGATCGAACGCATCGAACTGGCGCGCGCGCAACACGGCATCGAGCGCGCCGCGCTGTTCCCGGGCATCAACGCCAGCGCGGCGGCGAGCCGCGAACGCATGCCGGGCTTCGACCCGCGCGAGAATCGCATCGGCGAAAGTGCGTCGCTGGGGCTGTCGCTGCCAGCTTGGGAGATCGACCTGTGGGGGCGGCTCGCCGCACGCGCCGAGGCTGCGCGCATGGAGGTTCTGGCCAGCGCCGCGCTGGCTGACGGCGTACGTACCAGCCTGATCGCGCAGGTGTCCTCGCTCTACCTCGAGCTGCTCGACCTGGACGCCCAGCAAGCGATCACCGAGCGCACGCTCGACGGCCGGCGCAAGGCGCTTCGGCTCACCCGTGCGCGCTTCGAGGAGGGCATCTCGTCCATCCTCGATGTCCGCCAGGCCGAATCCCTGCTGGCCGGATCGGAGCAGGCCCTGGCCGACCAGGCACGACGCAGTGCCCAGGCCGAGAACGCGCTCGCCGTGCTGCTGGGGCGCAATCCGGGCCCGATCCCGCGCCACACCCGGCTGGACGACCTGGGCCCGCCGCAACGGGTCACCGCCGGCCTGCCTGCCGAACTGCTGCAGCGGCGCCCGGACATCCGCGCCGCCGAGGCGTCCCTGCTTGCCGCCGGGGCCAACGTGGAGGCCGCGCGCAAGGCCTTGCTGCCGCGGATCACACTGACCTCGCTGCTCGGCTTCGCGACCACCGATCTCGCGCAACTGTTCGACAGCGGCCGCCATGCCTGGTCGCTGCAGCCCGCGATCGGCTTGCCCCTGTTCGATGGCGGACGGCTGCAGGCCGGAGTCGATGCCGCCGAAGCCCAGCAGCGCATCCTGGTCGAGCAGTACGCCGCCGTCGTGCGCCAGGCGTTTCGCGAGGTGAGCGATGCACTCGCCGCGTTCGAGCACCTGAGCCGGCAGCGCGAGGCGACCCGCGCCGTGGTGCTCGCCAACCGCGAACGCCTGCGGGTGAGCAACGCCCGTTATCTGGCGGGGATCTCGAGCTATTTCGAAGTGATCGATGCCGAGCGCCAGTTGTTCGACAGCGAACTCGGCCTGTCCCAGACCACCCGCGCCCTGCACCAGGCGGTCGTACAACTGTACCGGGCGCTCGGGGGCGGGCTGTCCGACGCGCAGGCGGGCTGACGCCCGCGTTGCGCCCGCCTGCGCTCAGGCCAGGCGGAAGCGCCCGGAGAGTTCGTCCAGCGTACGCGCCAGCGCATCCAGCCCGGCAGCCGACTGCGCGCTGCGACCGGCACTTGCTGACAGATCGCCGGTGCCGCTGGACACGCTGTCGATGCGGCGCACGATCTCGCGGGTGGATTCGGCCTGGGCCTTGATCAGCTCACCGATGCTGCCCACGGCCTCGAACACCGCATGGGTGCCCTCGCGGATGCTTTCGACCGAGACCTCGGCTTCGCGCGACAGCCCCTCCCCTGCCGCAACGCGCTCGACAACCTGCTTCATGCCGGCAGACACGCCGCGGGTGCGGTCCTGGATGTCGCTGATGGTGACGATGATTTCCTGCGTCGACGCTGCCGTGCGTTCGGCGAGCTTGCGCACCTCATCGGCGACAACGGCGAAACCGCGCCCCTGTTCGCCTGCACGCGCGGCTTCGATCGCGGCGTTGAGGGCCAGCAGGTTGGTCTGCTCCGCCACCTCACGGATGACATTGACCACGCCGCTGATGCGCTGCGACAGTTGCTCGAGCTCCTTGACCTGGACCGCCGTGCTGTCGACCACCTCGGCGACACGGTGCATCTCCTTGGCCATGCTGCGGATGAACTGGCGGCTGTCCTCGGCGCGGGCCGAGGAGCGCTCGGTGGTCTGCAGCGACACGCTGGCATGCGTCTCGACCTGGTCGATCGACTCGACCAGGGCGTTGGCGGCCTCGGACATGCGATTGAGCGCCTCTTCCTGCGACAGCGCATGCTCCGAGGCCGTGCCGGCGATGTCCGACATCTGGCGCGCCTCCACCCCGAGCTGCTTCACCTCGCGGCGCAGGTCGTCGACCAGGCCGTGGAGGCGGTCGCGCATGTGGCCGATTTCGCCGAGCAACACCCCGAACTCGTCGGCCCCCAGCGCAGGCACGCTCACCGAGAGGTCGCCCTCCGCGATCGAGCGGGCGACGCCGGACGCCACGCCGAAGGCGGTGCGCAGGCGCCGGAGCGTGCTCACCGCGATGAAGACGCCGCACACGGTGCCGATGACCGAGAGCGCGATATAGGCAGTGATGGTGGCGTGGTAGCGCTGCTGCGCGGCCTCGTACATGCGCGCGGTAAGGTCGGTCTGGTGGGCATGCAGCGCCGCCAGGGCCTCGCCCGTGGCATCGCCCGCGGGCTCGCCGCCCTGGACGAAGGCGCTCATGTAGGTCGGGCGAAAGTAGCCGGTGCGCAGCGAGGCAAGCACTTCGTCGACCTGGGCCAGCCACTCGCGGTAGTGCGCCTCGAACGCCTCGAACAAGGCTTCTTCCGCGGGGTCGCGCAGACGCTCGCGCTGCGTCTGCAACAGGGCCTCGATCTCGCCGGTGTTGCGATCGATCTGCTCCAGGTAATGCGACAGCGGGCGCTCGTGCGCCGAAGCCAGGCCGCCCTCGGGGTCGAGCTGGAAGGCCAGCGGGACCAGGCGGCGGTTCGACAACAGCCGCAACTGGATCGCCTCGAGCCGCCCCAGCGTGGCGATATTGATCTCGTGAACCTCGCGCAGGGATTCCTTGGCCTGGTGGAGTCCGTACCAGCCGAACGCCACCGCGGCCAGGAACAGGAAGCCGGAAACCGCCGCCCAGATCCACAGGCGCTGTGCAATGCTGAGTTTCGTCACGCTGGGATCCCCCCGTCAGCCCGCTGCACGCACGCGGTTGAGCGCCGGGTCGTTCGGCGCGTTGAGCACGCACATGGTGCCGGCCGGGTGGTAGATGTAGGGCACGCAGCGGTTGCAGTTGATGCAGCCCGAGGCCGTGGCCTCGCCGCGCGCGAACTTGTTGACCAGCTGTGCGTCGTGGATCAGCGGCCGCGCCATCACCACCGCGTCGAAGCCCTCGGCCATGGCCTGCTCGGCGTTGGCGAGCGAGCGCGCGCCGCCCAGGTAGCCCAGGGGCACATCGACTGCAGCACGGATGCGGCGCGAGTATTCGAGGAAGTACATCTCGCGGAAGCTCACCTTGGGCGTGCCGAACTGCGCCAGCTTCATCATCAGCCCGGTGAGCCAGCTGCCCTTGAGCACCTTCTTCATCTCGTCCATGTCGAAGTTGCTGCCGAACATGAACCAGCCCGACTCGATGTTGCGCCCGCCGGACAACACCAGCAGGTCGGCACCGGCCTCCTGCAGCAGGCGGGCGGTGACGATGGCATCGTCCACCGTCGCGCCGCCGGCCACGCCGTCGGCCACGTTGATCTTGGCGAGCACCGCCATCTGCCGGCCGACCTTGTCCTTGACCCGGCGCAGCACCTCGGCCGGAAAGCGCGCGCGCTTGGCCGCAGTGCCGCCATAGTCGTCCTTGCGCTTGTTGGAGAGCGGCGAGATGAACTGGTTGAGCAGGTAGCCGTGACCCATGTGGATCTCGACCGCGTCGAAGCCGGCCTCGCGACACAGCTCGGCGGCGTCGACGAACTGCTGGGCGACGAGATCCATGTCGGCGCGGGTCATCGCGCGCTGAAAGAGGTTGCCGCGCATCATGCCGGCCTTGTTGATGCCGCCCGAGGCGCTCATGGTCGGCCCGTCGACCTTGAGCGAGGTGACGAAGGAGCCACCATGGGTGAGCTGGTAGGAGATCGCGCCTCCCTCCGCATGCACGGCATCGGCCAGGGCCTTGAGGTCGGGCAGGATCTCGCGGCGCATCCACACCTGGTTGGGCAGGGTACGGCCGACCTTGGCGACCGCGCCGTAGGCCACGGTGGTGAGACCCACACCGCCAGCGGCCATGTCGCGGTGGTGTTTGACCAACGCCTTCGTGGGCGCGCCATGGAGCACCATGCCCTCGTTGGCGCCGGCGCGGATGAAGCGGTTGCGCAGGCTGATCGGCCCCAGCTGGAAGGGGGCGAACAGTTCATTCTTCTGGCTCATGGATGCCTCATGGTGTCGATGGCTGGGCTGCGCTGACGCAGCGCAATCACGCAGAAACACGCAACTGCGCCCTCAGTTCGTTCTTGGCGACCTTGTTCGAAGCATTGACCGGCAGCGATACGAAGAAGCGCACCATGCGCGGCACCTTGTAGTTGGCCATGCGCTCGCGCGACCAGGCGATGAGCCCGGCTTCGTCCAGCGCCTGGCCGGGACGCAGCACGACGCAGGCGCAGCCGACCTCGCCCATGCGCTCATCGGGCACGCCGATCACCGCCACCTGGGCGATCGCCGGGTGGGCGGTGAGCGCGGCCTCGATCTCGGCCGGGTAGCAGTTGAAGCCGCCGACGATGAACATGTCCTTGAGGCGGTCGGTGATGCGCAGGTAGCCGCGCGCGTCCAGGGTGCCGACGTCGCCCGTGTGCAGCCAGCCCTCGGCGTCGATGGTCTCGGCGGTGGCCTTGGCGTCCTGGAAGTAGCCCTGCATGACGTGGAAGCCGCGCAGGCAGATCTCGCCCGCCTCGCCGGCCGGCAACGGGCGGTTGTCGGCGTCGACGATGCTCACCTCGGTGCCGGGGATGGCATGGCCGCTGGTGAGGGCGACCGTCTCGGCGTCGTCGTCGGCAGCGCAGATCGTGGCCAGGCCGCCGCATTCGGTCAGGCCGTAGGCGGTGAGCACGACCTTGAAGCCGAGCTCGCGACGCATGCGCTCGATCAGCACCGGCGGGATGGTCGACGCACCGGTCACCGCCACGCGCAGGCTGGAGAGATCGGTGTGCGCCAGCTTCGGATGCGCAAGCATCGACAGGTAGAGCGTGGGCGGCCCCGGCAGCACGCTGATGCGGTCGGCCTCGATGCGGCGGAACACCGCCTCGGCGTCGAACACCGGGTGCGGCAGCACGGTGGCACCGGCGATCAGGCAGGTGACCCAGCCGGCCTTGTAGCCGAAGGTGTGGAAGAAGGGATTGACGATCAGGTAGCGATCGCCGGCCCGGATGTCGGCGATCTTCACGTACTCGATGAAGGCCTGGATGATCTGGCGGTGGGCGCTGACCACGCCCTTGGGGCGGCCGGTGGTGCCCGAGGTGAACATCAGGTCGGACATGTCGCCAGGCTGCACGCCCGCGGCGCGCGCGCGCGCCTGCGCTTCGCCCACGCCCGCAGCGCTGGCGATGAAGCTGTCCCAGTCGGTGTCGGCATGTGCGCCGGCGTGGCCGAGCGCGACCACCTTTTCCAGCGTGGCCGGGCGGCAGTCGGCGAGCATGGCGGGGTAATCGACGTCCAGGAAGCGGTCCACAGCGAAGAGGACGCGGGCGCCACTGCGCTCGATGATGTCGGCTGCCTCGGCGCCCTTCATGCGGGTGTTGATCGGCACCATCGCCGCGCCGGCGCAATGGATGCCGAGCGCGGCGAGGATCCATTCGGCGCGGTTCTCGGCCCAGATCGCGACACGGTCGCCAGGTGCAATGCCATGGGCGATCAGGGCGCGGCTGACGGCGAACACGTGCGCAGGCAGGTCCGCATAGCGGATGCGGCGGTCGCCGTCTTCGATGAAGATGCGCTCGCCGTGGCGTTGCGCGGCCTCGAGGACGAGTGCGGGCAGGGTGCGGGCGGCGGGGGCGGTGAATGCTGCAGTCATGGTCGTTCCGGGAGTGTTGCGGCGGCTCAGATGCTCATGACGAACTGGCCGCTGTCGACGCGCAGCTCGATACCATTGACCGCGCGCGAACCATCCTCGGCAAGGAACAGGATGGCAGCGGCGACATCCTCGGGCAGGCAGGCGCGGTTCATCGGGTCGGCGTCGATGGTGAAGCGTGCCGGGTCGATGCCCTTCGGGTACGAGCCCGCAGTCATCGGCGTCATGATGCCGTCGGGGTGGATGGAATTGCAGCGGATGCGGTACTTGGCCTTGCGGCAATGCGCGGCAACCGCGCGCGTGAGGCCCGAGATGGCGGCCTTGGAGGCGCCGTAGGCGGCGTAGTCTTCCTTGGCGGCGATGCCGGCGATCGAGGACATGTTGATGATCGAGCCGCCGCTGCCGGTCTTCATCAGCGCCACGGCGGCCTTGCAGCCGAGGAAGACGCTGTCGGCGTTGACCCGCATGAGGCGCTGCCAGTCGTCCAGCGAGGCGTCCTCGATCGATCCCTTGATCAGGATGCCGGCGTTGTTCACCAGGATGTCGAGGCGACCGAAGCGCTCGCGCACCGTCGCCATCACCGCGTCCCAGTCGGCCGCCGAAGCGGCATCCTGAAGGATGAAGAGCGCCTTGCCGCCGAGCCCGGCGGCAAGTGACGCACCCGCGTCGGCGTTGAGGTCGGTGAACACGACCTGGGCGCCTTCCCTGACGAACAGTTCCACCGTTGCACGGCCAACGCCGCTCGCGCCGCCGGTGACGAGCGCCACCTTGCCTTCGATTCGTCCTGCCATGTGCTCTGTCTCCTGTCGATTCGTCACGCGTTGGCCGCGATGTGGTGCGCGGCGATGTAGCCGAAGGTCATCGCCGGCCCGATGGTGGCGCCGGCGCCCGGGTAGGCGGTACCCATCACCGAGGCCGAGGTGTTGCCGATGGCGTAGAGGCCTTCGATCGCAGAACCGTCCGCGCGCACCACGCGGGCATGGGCGTCGGTCAGCAGCCCGCCCTTGGTGCCGATGTCGCCGGCGTCCATGCGCATGGCGTAGAACGGGCCCTTCTGGATCGGCGCCAGGCAGGGATTGGGCTTGACGTTGACATCGCCGTAGTAGCGGTCGAACACGCTGTCGCCGCGGCCGAAATCGGCGTCCTTGCCGCTGCTGGCATAGGCGTTCATCTTCGCCACCGTGTCGTTGAGTCCGGCGGGATCGACGCCGATCTGGCGCGCCAGCTCGTCGAGGGTGTCGGCCTTCCAGTACACGCTGCCCAGCCACTCCTTGCGCAGGCGGCTGTCGGGCATGATCTGCGCCGGCATCAGCGGCCCCATCGCGTAGTTGAAACGGAAGTGGGCGTCGAAGATGCACCACGCCGGCACGTTCTTGCCGCCAGTGGCGTCACGGTCCTTGTACATGGCGTCGCCGAACTCGAGGTAGCCCTGGGCTTCGTTGCAGAAGCGCTTGCCGAGGCTGTTGACCACGATCGCGCCGGGGAAGGCGCGCTCGGCGAACACGCCGCGCGGCTTGTCCTCGCCGACCACGGCGATGGTCGGCGCCCACCACGCCCATTCGAGCAGGTCGGTGGCGGCCCCCGCGGCCATGCCGGCCTCGAGCGCGGCGCCGGTGTTGTTGCCCGGCGGCGTGGCGCTCCAGGCGGCCTTGGTGGGCTGCGGCAGGTACTTCTCGCGCAGCGCCTGGTTCTGCTCGAAGCCGCCGGCGCCGAGGATCACGCCGCGGCGGGCCATCAGCGTCAGCTCACGGCCTTCGCGCGAGACGCGGACACCGATGACACGGTCGCCATCGAGCACGAGCTCGCGGAAGTCCGTCTTCAGCCACAGCGGCACCTTGCGGTCGAGCAGCGAGGCACGCAATGCACACACCAGCGAACTGCCGAGGCCGGCGCGGCGGTCGAACTTGCTCTTCCTGCGCCACCTGAAGTCGAACTTGTAGCGCAGCATCAGGCCGAGCACCTTGAAGCGCCAGCCGCGCTCGCGCGCCATGGCGACGTGGGCGTCGCGCGCGGTCCACGCGATGCGGCCCATGAGCAGGGTCGAAGGCGAAGGCCGGCGCAGGTTGGCGAGCTCGTCGCCGAGCGTACTGGTATCGAACAGCTCGGGGTCGAGCGAGCGGCCGCCGGGCAAGGCGCCGGGCAGGTGCTGGTAGTAGTCGGGGTACTTCTCGGCCACCGCGTAGCGCACGCGGGACTTGTCCTCGAGGTACTTGATCATCTTGGGCGCGTGGTCGAGGTAGGCGCGCACCTTGGTCTCGTCGGCCTTGCCGCCACCGGCTGCCAGGATGTACTGCAGCGCCTTGTCGTAGCTGTCCTGGCCGCCCTTGGCCTTGAAGTAATGGTTGTTGGGAATCCAGATGCCGCCACCGGAGATCGCCGAGGTGCCGCCGAACTTGTCGCTCTTCTCGATCACCAGTACCGACAGCCCCTGGTCGGCGGCGACTACCGCCGAGGTCATCGCGCCCGCACCGGAGCCGACGACGATGACGTCCCAGCCCATCTGTGACTGATCTTGCACGCTCACGCTCCACCCCTGATCTTGTTGGAATGTGGGCGATGGTGGCGGCAGGCCGGGCACGCTTCATCGTCAATGCGGACTAGACGCGCACGCGCCGGTCGGCATGCGCGCAGACATCATCCAATCGAGGGATGCGGCACAGGCTGCGGGCTCCGATGATCGTGCGCGGAGACCTCCATGCAGCCAGATACGATAAGGAAAAGCACATGAGCACAAGCCCTTCCCCCACTCCCGACGCACCGCCCCGCCACAGCCCCGCCCGCGCCTGCCGGGTCGAGGAGGTGCCGCACTGGGACATCGAGACCGACATCGCCGTGATCGGCTTCGGTGCCGCCGGCAGCTGCGCGGCGATCGAGGCGCGCGCGGCCGGCGCCGACGTCCATGTCTTCGAGGTGGCAGCCGCCCCCGGCGGCAGCGCCTCGTGGTCGGGGGGCGAGGTCTATGTCGGCGGCAGCGGCGGCACCCGCGTGCAGCGCGAGCACGGCTTCGAGGACAGCACCGAGGATCTGCGCACCTACCTGATGATGGCCGGCGGCCCGGGCGCCGACGCGGACCGCGTGCGCCTGTACGCCGAAGAGGCCGCCGCCCACTTCGACTGGCTGGAGGCCCAGGGCGTGCCGTTCAAGGGCACTTACCTGCCGGGCAAGTGGATCGAGCCCACCACCGACGACACCCTGCTGTGGTCGGGCAGCGAGGCGGCCTGGCCGTTCAGCGCCAAGGCCAGGCCGGCGCCGCGCGGCCACACTGCGCAGTTCGAGGGCTGGGGCGGCGGCAAGGTGCTGATGGAGAAGCTGTGCGCGCGCGCCGAAGCCATGGGCGCGGTCGTGCATTGCAACAGCCGCGCGCTCAGCCTGATCGTGGACCGGACGAACAGCGTGGTCGGCGTGATCGTGCGCATCGAGGGCGCGGAAAAGTACGTGCGCGCCCGCAGGGGCGTGATCCTGTGCGCCGGGGGCTTCATCGTCAATCGCGAGATGGTGGCGCGTTTTGCGCCCGGCGCGCTGGCCTGCTCGGAGATCGTCTCCGGCGGCAACGACGACGGCTCGGGCATCCGCATGGGCATGAGCGTGGGCGGCGCCACGATCCACATGGACCAGTTCTTTGCCACCATCCCCTTCTTCCCGCCCGAGTCGCTGGTGAAGGGCATCTTCGTCAATGCGCGCGGCGAGCGCTTCATCAACGAGGACGCCTACCACGGCCGTGTCGGCCACTACGTGTTGCGCCAGCCCGAGGGCAAGGCCTGGCTGCTGGTCGATAACGAGATCTTTGGCCGTCCGGTGATCCAGCCCGACCTCAAGATTGCCGCAGTCGGCGAGACCTGGGAGGAGGTGGAGCAGGAGCTTGGCCTGCCCGCCGGCAGCCTGGTGCACACGGTGGCCGAGTTCAACCGCCATGCGGCCGCAGGCGAGGACCCCTTGCTGCACAAGGCGGCAAACTGGCTGCGTCCGCTCACCGAAGCGCCCTTCGCCGCGCTCAGCTACTGCAGCGAGGACATGAAGGCCCACGCCTTCACCATGGGCGGCCTGCACACGCGGCCCAGCGGCGAGGTGCTGGACGCGGATGGCCAGCCGATCGCCGGCCTGTACGCTGCCGGCCGCACGGCCTGCGGCCTGCCGCGCTGGGGCGAGGGCTACAGCTCGGGGATGTCGCTCGGCGACTCGACCTTCTTCGGCCGCCAGGCCGGACTGGCCGCTGCCCGGCGCTAGAGACGGCGCCGCGGGGGCGACGCACAACCACGACGCCAGAGCGGAAACGCCGCGCACACCCGAATGTGGTGGCGCGGCGTTTTTCGTTACCGCAGGACTGCACGCCCTGCCAGAGGCCGTCGCGGCGACGACCTCCTCCGGCGTGCCAGGCTCAGGGCGTGACCTGCGCCTCCATCATCGCCAGGAAGTGCTCGGAGTACGGCGGCAGCAGGCCCCATTCGCGGCGCGGATCGTAGGCCGGCGCCTTGAACACCGTGCGGGTGTGGCTGAACTCGAGGAAGCCTTCGCGGCCGTGGTAATGCCCCATGCCCGAGTCGCCCACGCCACCGAAGGGGGCGTCTTCCATCGCGGCGTGGAACATCGCCTCGTTGATCGTGACGCCGCCCGACAGGGTGTGCTCGAGCACGCGCTGCTGCTCGGCCGCATCCTCGCCGAAGTAGTACAGCGCCAGCGGACGCGGGCGGCCGTTGATGTCGGCGATCACGGCGTCGATCGCGTCATAGGGCTTCACCACCACCGCCGGGCCAAAGATCTCCTCCTGCATGATCTTCGCGCCTTGCGGCGGATCGATGACGATGGCGAGCGGACGCTGACGCCCCGCCGCGTCCGCCGCCAGCGGGGCCGGGGCGCATTCCACCCGGGCGCCCGCCTGGGCGGCGTCGCTGAGGTAGGACTCGACACGCGCCAGATGGCGCTCGTTCACCACCGCTACCATGTCCGGGTTGCCGGCCACGCTGGGGAACAGCTCGCCGAAGCTGCGCTTGAGCGCAGCAACGAAATCCTCGAGTTGCTCGCGAGCCACGTAGACGACGTCCGGGTTCACGCACAGCTGGCCGCCGTTGCTCGCCTTCGCGGCGGCGATGCGGAAGGCCGCGGTCGCCAGGTCGGCGCTGCGGGCGACGATGGTGGGCGACTTGCCACCCAGCTCCAGCGTCACCGGCACCAGGTTCTGCGCTGCGTTGCGCATCACCGCCTTGCCGACCTGGGTGCTGCCGGTGAACACGATATGGTCGAAGGGCTGGGCGGTGAAGGCCTCGCCCATGTCCGGGCCGCCGGTAACGACGCCGACCACGAGCGGATCGAACATGTCCGCCACCGCCTCGGCCACCACCTGCGCGGTACGCGACACCACCTCCGAAGGCTTGAGAATGGCGCGGTTGCCAGCGGCGAGCGCACTGGCGAGCGGGCTGAACAGGGTAAACAGCGGCGCGTTCCAGGTGCCGATGATGCCCACCGTACCCTTGGGCTGGTACATGACCCAGGCCTGGGCGCCGAGCTGGTCATAGGGCGGGAAGGGGGTGCGCGGCTCGCTCGCCATCCACGGCTCGAAGTGGTCGCGGGCGTACTTGAGCGAGGTCAGCGAACCGAGCACGTCGTTCATCAGCGAATAACCCTTGGGGCGGCCGCCGAAGTCGGCATCCATCGCCTCGACGAGGGGCTTGTGATACTTCACCAGCAGGTCGATGGCGGTCTGGATGCGGCGCTTGCGCTCGGCCGCGGGGACGGCGCCGGCGGCGGCGAAGGCCTGCTTGTGCGCCTGCAGCAGCAGGGCTAGGTCTTCCGGGCGGGTGATGATCTGTCTGTTCACGGCAAGCACTCCGGGGTCGAAGGTCGAGAGAGGAAGGGCGGGCGGGTCGGCGCCGGACACGCACTCCGGTTGCTGACCCCGCACACGCAATCATGGGCAGACCATACCCTGCGCCCGCAGGCCTTGCGTAGTCCAATCGGACGAGCGCATCGGCAGCGCTGCCCGCCGTGCCGGGAAAACCGTTAGTCCGTTGGGACGATGCCTGCGCCCCTGCCCCACTTTCATACTCGGCACCATCTCCACCCGTCCCGCGAGACACGACATGACGACGCACAAGGGGTTCGACCCCCAGGACTTCCGCGCGGCGCTCGGCACCTTCACCACCGGCGTCACCATCATCACCACCCGCGCCGCGGACGGCGAGCCCATCGGGATCACCGCCAACAGCTTCAACTCGGTGTCGTTGAACCCGCCGCTGGTGCTGTGGAGCCTGGCCAAGAACGCACGCAGCCGCGAGGCCTTCGCCAACGCCAAGCACTGGAACGTGCATGTGCTGTCGGCCGCGCAGGAGGCCTTGTCGGGCCGCTTCGCGCGCCAGGGCGAAGACAAGTTCTCCGGGCTTGAGCTCGACGAGGGCATCAGCAAGGCGCCGCTGCTCAACGGCTGCACCGCCCGCTTCCAGTGCCGCACCGCGTTCAGCTACGACGGCGGCGACCACATCATCTTCGTCGGCGAAGTCCTCGCCTACGACCGCAGCGAACTGCCGCCGCTGGTGTTCCAGAGCGGCCAGTACGCGCTTGCCGCGCGCAAGCCGCGCGAGGAAGTGCGCCTGGGTTCGACGCCGCCGCCCGAATGCAGCTACACCGAGGACCTGCTCGGCTACCTGCTCGGCCGCGCCCACTACCAGATGCTGCACGCGCTGCGCCAGTTGCTGAGCACGCAGGCGCTCGACGAGCGCTCCTTCTTCATCCTGTCGGTGCTGTCGATCCGCGACGGGCTGAGCCTGCAGGAGATCAACGGCTTCATCTCCTACACCGGCATGCTCGCGGACGAGACGTCGATGAGCGCGCTGGAGTCGCAGCGGCTGGTGGCCATCGAGCAGGACGAGGAGCGGACCCGCTACGTGCTGACGGCCGACGGCCGTGAAGCCTCGCTGCGCCAGATCGCGCTCGCCAAGGCGGTGGAAGAGGACGTTGCCGCCAAGCTCGGCACCGGCGACACCATGGCCTTGAAGCTGCTGCTCAAGCGCCTGATCGCTTCCAGCGACCCCGGCATGCCCGACCTGTGGTCGCCACGCTGACCCCTGCATAAAGGAACCTACTGCATGAGCATCATCCAACGCTTCAGCCTGGAAGGCCAGGTTGCGATCATCACCGGCGCCGGCCGCGGCATCGGCCGCGGCATTGCTCTGGCCTACGCCGAGGCCGGCGCGGATATCGTCTGCGCCGCGCGCACGCTGGCCGACGTCGAAGCGGTCGCCGCCGAGGTGCGCGCCCTCGGCCGTCGCGCCATTGCCGTCAGCTGCGACGTCACCGACCTGGCCCAGCTCGGCGGCGTGGTCGATGCCGCGCTCAAGGCGTTCGGCCGCATCACCCACCTGGTCAACAACGCCGGCGGCTCGGGCCCGAACGACCCGCTGAAGATGTCCACCGACAAGTTCGAGGGCGTGTTCCGCTTCAACGTCAGCTCGGCCTACGAACTGACCCGCCTGTGCGTACCCCACATGCGCGCGGCCGGCGGCGGCAACATCGTCAATATCACCTCGGGTGCGGCGCGCTACGCCCAGCCCCACTTCAGCGCCTACGGCACGGCCAAGGCCGCGCTCACCCAGCTCACCCGCCTGCTGGCACAGGATTTTGCCCCGGTCGTGCGCATCAACGCGATTGCCCCCGGCCCGATCATGACCGCCGCGCTCGACCGTGCGCTGCCCGCCAACATGCGCGAAGGCATGATCAACAACACGCCGCTCAAGCGTCTCGGCGAAGTCGAGGACATCGCGGCCGCAGCACTCTACCTCGCAACCCCGGCCTCGGCCTGGGTGACCGGCAAGGTCATCGAAGTGGACGGCGGCGCCGAATCGAGCGTGTGGCCGGGCTGACCGCTCAGGCTCCCAGACCAGGAAACCGTTCATGGACCCGAACCTGATCCGCCAGCTCGGCGACGAACTCTACGCAGCATTGCGCCAGGCGCGCACGCTCGTCCCGCTCACCGAACGCCACCCCGGGATCGGCATCGAGGACGCCTACCATGTCTCGCTGCACATGCTGTCGCGGCGTGCGGCCGACGGCGAACGCGTGATCGGCAAGAAGATCGGCGTGACCAGCAAGCCGGTGCAGGACATGCTGAACGTGCATCAGCCCGATTTCGGCTTCCTCACCGACGCCATGCAGCACGCGGACGGCGCGGCCATCGACATTGCCGCGACAGGCTTGATCCAGCCGCGCGCCGAGGGCGAGATCGCCTTCATGCTGAAGGCCGACCTGAAAGGCCCTGGCGTGACCCGCGACGCAGTGCTGGCCGCCACCGCCTGGGTCGCGCCCTGCTTCGAGATCGTCGATTCGCGCATCGACGACTGGCGGATCCGCATCCAGGACACGGTCGCCGACAACGCATCCTGCGGTGTCTTCGTGGTCGGCGAGACGCGGACCGACCCGCGTGAGCTCGACCTGGCGGCGGTGCGCATGCGCATGTCGCGCAATGGCGAACCCTGCGGCGAAGGCCTGGGGTCGGCCGTGCAGGGCCATCCGGCCGAAGCCGTGGCCTGGCTCGCGAACACCCTGGGCCGGTTCGGCATCCCTTTCCGCGCCGGAGAGCTGATCCTCTCGGGCTCGCTGGCGCCGCTGGTGCCGGCGCGTGCCGGCGACCGCTTCGAGATGCAGATCGAAGGCCTCGGCGGCTGTTCGGTGAGCTTTCGCTAGCAGCGTGTTCCTCGCAGCCGCGCGGCGGGCATCCCTCCCTCCTCCGTCCGCCGCGCGCGCTGCACCTCTCAGCCAACGTCATGCCGAGCCGGACTGCAAGCGGCCGGCACACCCTACGGGACTGAACCCATGAACAAGATCAAATGCGCCCTGATCGGTCCGGGCAACATCGGTACCGACCTGCTGTACAAACTCAAGCGCAGTCCGGTGCTCGAGCCGGTGTGGATGGTGGGCATCGACGCCAGCTCGGAAGGC
>NZ_JARQZE010000023.1:0-48128 GCF_029588855.1 Thauera mechernichensis
TGCTGTTCGCCAAGCGCGCCGAGAAGAAGTACGGCGTGCCCGCGCGCGAGATCCTGGTCGAGATGGGCCGACGCGGCATGGTCGGCGGCCAGGAAGACATGATCGAGGATACGGCGCTCAACCTGGCGCGCGCACGACAGGCATAGCGCGGAGTCCGCAACGGCCATGCACGACACGTCCCCGTCTGCGCCCGCCCCCTTGTCCGCGTGGCGCACGCATGGCCTGCTGTTCCTGCTCGCCTTCCTGTACGCCGACAACTTCATCGGCCGCCAGATCGTCGCGGTGATGATCGAGCCGATCCGGCTCGAGTTCGGCGCCAGCGACACCTCCATGGGCCTGATCTCCGGCCTCGCCTTTGCCGCCGTGTTCGCCGTGCTGGGCCTGCCGGCGGGGCGTCTTGCCGACCGCATGTCGCGCACCCGGCTGCTCGCCCTGTCCAGCCTGTGCTGGGGCGTCGCCACCATCCTGTGCGCACTGTCGGGCAACTTCGTGCTGCTGGTCGCCGCCAGGATGCTGGTGGCGGCAGTCGAGGCCCCCGCCGCACCGGCCGCCCTGTCGCTGATCGCGGATCTGTACCCGCCGCAGCGCCGCGCCTTCGCCATCAGCTGCTTCACCGCCGCCCCCACCTTCGCCGCCATCCTGGCGCTGAGCCTCGGCGCCTGGCTGGTTGACCAGTACGGCTGGCGCACGACCTTCGTCATCGTCGGTACCCCAGCCTTGCTGATCTCTGCCTTGCTTGCCTTCGGTGCGCGCGAACCGGTGCGCGGGGCCTGGGACGGCAGCGCCCGGGTCGAACTCTCCACCAGCCTGCTGGCCACCGTCGGGCAGCTGTGGGCGAACAGGCCGGTACGCTACCTGATCCTCGCCGGTGCGGTGGCAACCCTGGGCGGCAACGCGTTCGGCATGTGGAATGCAAGTTTCCTGGTGCGCTCGCACGGCCTGGAGCTGCGCCACGCAGGGCTGCTGACCGGACTGATCGGCGGCACCGCCGCCGGCCTCGGCGTGCTGTTCAGCGGCTGGCTGACCGACCACCTGGGCAAGCGCGACGCGCGCTGGCGCTTCCGCATCCCGCTCGTCGGCCATGTCGTCGGCATTGCTACGCTCGCCGCCTACCTGAGCTGGCCGACGGACGTGCTGACCTCGATCGCAGGCGTGCCGGTTCCCACGGCGATGCTGTGGTGCGGTATCAACGGCTTCTTCATGGTGTGGTGGCTGGGGCCGTCCTTCAGCATGCTGACAAGCCTGGTCGCCCCGGCCAACCGCGCCGTGGCGATGGCCCTGCAGACCATGCTCAGCACCCTGTGCGGCGTCGGCCTGGGCCCGGTGCTCACCGGCGCCCTCAGCGACCTGCTGCAGCCGGCCTTCGGTGTCGAGTCGCTGCGTTACGCGATGTTCCTGAGCTGCACCGCCACCAGCGTGGCGATCGTGCTGTTCCTGGTCATGCGCACAGCGCTGCTGCGCGAGCAGCCTGCGCAGGCCGTCATGACGACGGCCTGACAGCCTACACGGCCAGATCGTCGAAGGCCGCGTACACGGCCTTCAGCCAGCTCTTGACGCGCTGGCGCTCGAGCATGCCCAAGGCATCATCGCCCGCACGCCGGTTCATCGCCGCCCAGAAGCTGGCATCCTGGCGATCGATCTTGCGCATGCTGGCTTCGTGCAGTTCCGGCAGGTTGATCACACGGGCCCCCATGGCTTGTGCGGCAGCAAGCTCGGCCGATGCATCGAGCTGGGAAAAGTCGCTGCCACGGCCATGGTTCTTGACCACCACATAGCGCGGACCTTCGCCGTAGGTGTCGAGCAGCGCGCCCAGCAGGTCGACAGAATCCTTGCCGGCATCGGCCAGGTGCCAGAAGTTGACCTGCACGCCGAGTTCGGCAAGCAGTTCCAGCAGTTCGGACGTCTTGATCCAGCGCGCCAGCGGTGCGGCCGTCTGTGCTGCAAGATCGACAATCACACTGTGGCCGATGCCCTCTTCTGGTGCGTCCTCGAACGGCAGCGCGATCTGGTCCAGCCCCTCGTAGCGGTCCACCACCACGGGGGCGGCATAGTCGGCGTAGAAACGGGCGAAGGTCGTGTGCGAGCGATCGGTATCGAAGCCGGTGAAGGGCCGGCCCTTGTCGATGTAGTACTGGGCCAGGGCGCGAGCAACAACCGACTTGCCCACGCCGCCCTTTTCGCCGCCGATGAAGTTGAGGGAACGCATTGTGTGTCCTGAGTGAATTACGCGGTGCTCCGCTTGCTGGCAAAGGCGCCATGCCAACGGCTACAAGCAACGATCGGGCCACAATGAGAGCATCGCAAGGATGGGGCAGCGAAGCGACTTCAGCCCCACGCGCACAGGACACGATTTCCGTACGGATCAACGCAAAGCAAAATGGGCCAGGTCCGTTAAGACCTGACCCATTGAATTCTCTGGCGCGCCCGAGACGATTCGAACGTCCGACCCCTGCCTTCGGAGGGCAGTACTCTATCCAGCTGAGCTACGGGCGCGCGGTGTGCGTGGAAAGACGTCCACGCAAGGCCGGGAAGCATAGCCGCGTTTGCAGGCAAAGTCCATGCCGCACTGCCACAATGGTTTTTACACAGCTATAATCGCGGCTTTAGATCTCGTCTTGCGCCACCAGTCAAAGGACCCAAGCATGTCGAACCAACGCAACCAGCGCCCCGTCCGCCTCGCAATGCCTGTCGTCGCCATGGTCGCAGCCGCGCTGCTGGCGGGCTGTGGCAAGCAGAGCTCCGTCGATCCGGAGCTCACGGCGACCCTGATCCAGCCCGTCGCCCGCGTCGAGATCCAGGCGGTCACGATTACCCCGGGGACGCGGACCGGCGAGCAGATCTACAAGTCGATCTGCGCAGCCTGCCACGACTCGGGCGCCGTGGGCGCACCGAAGACGGGTGACGCCGCTGGCTGGAGCGATCGTCTCGGCCTGGGCTTCGAGGGCCTGACCGCCTCGGCCATCGCCGGCAAGGGTGCGATGCCCGCACGCGGCGGCGGCAGCGACCTGACCGATACCGAAGTCGCACGCGCAGTGGCCTATCTGGCCAACACGGTCGGCGCCGGCTACACCGAGCCGCCGGTCGAGCAGTAAGACCCGCAGCGGCACCCGACTCGGGACACGCACCGCAGCAACTGAAAGGGCAGCCTCGCGCTGCCCTTTTTTGTTGATGTCGCTGCGCGCGCAGCCGGTTCAGGCCTTGCCGTCGCGGTTCTCGAACATCGCCATCAGGTTGGCCAGCCGCGCCTTTCCCTCTTCTTTCGACACCGGCTGGGCGGTCTTGCGGTCGTTCATCTTGATGTCGCCGCCCATCTCCGCGATGAAGCGGCTCGGCTCGCAAGGGCGGAACTCCTTGCCCGACTTGCGCCGCTCGCACCAGGTGATGTTGAGGCTGCGCTGGGCGCGGGTGATGCCCACATACATGAGCCGGCGCTCTTCCTCGACCTTGTCCTCGTCGATGCTGCTCTGGTGGGGCAGCAGGCCTTCCTCGACGCCAACCAGGAAGACGTGGGGAAACTCCAGGCCCTTGGAGGCGTGAAGGGTGGCCATCTGGACGCCGTCGAAGTCGGGGTCTTCCTTGTCGAGCATGGACATCAGCGCGATGGTCTGGGTGAGCTCGAGCAGGTTCTTGCCGTCCTCCTCACCCTTGCGGCCCAGCCAGCCGACGAAGTCGCGCACGTTGCTCCACTTGGATTCGGCCTCGCGCGTGTCGCAGTGCTCGAACAGCCAGGCCTCGTAGCGGATGGCGGCCAACAAGTCTTCGAGCAATTGCGCCGCGGGCTCGCGCGGGGCACGGTACTGCAGGCGGTTGATGTAGGCGGCAAACTCCTGCACGCCCTGCAGTTGTTTGGCGTTGAGGTGCTGGGTCAGCCCTTCCTCGAACACTGCGGCGAACAGGCTGGACTGGCGATGCCCGGCATAGGCGCCGAGCGCCTCGATGGTGGCGGCACCGATGCCACGGCGCGGGGTGGTGATGGCGCGGATGAAGGCGAGGTCGTCGTCTTCATTGACCAGCAGGCGCAGCCAGGCGATCAGGTCGCGGATCTCGGCCTTGTCGAAGAAGCTCTGCCCGCCCGACATCACATACGGGATGCGGTGGTTGCGCAACTGCTGCTCGATGATGCGCGCCTGATGGTTGCCGCGGTAGAGGATGGCGTAGTCCTTGAAGCGGGTGCGGTGCTCGAACTTGTGCGCGGTGATCTTGGTCGCCACCCATTCGGCCTCATGCTCGGCGTCGCGGCAGTTGGTGACGACGATCTGCTCGCCCTGGCCGTGCTCGGACCACAGGCGCTTGTCGAAGAGCTTCTCGTTGTTGGCGATGACGGTGTTGGCGGCCTCGAGGATGCGGCGCGAGGAGCGGTAGTTCTGCTCCAGCTTGATGACCCTGAGCTTGGGATAGTCCTGCTGCAGCAGCTTCAGGTTCTCCACATCCGCGCCGCGCCAGGCGTAGATGGCCTGGTCGTCGTCGCCGACCGCGGTGAAGGCGCCGCGCACGCCTGACAGCAACCTCAGCAGCCGGTACTGGGCACGGTTGGTGTCCTGGTATTCGTCCACGAGCAGATAGCGCAGCTTGTTCTGCCAGCGCTCGCGCACCTCGGGGTGCTCGTCGAACAGGCGCACCGGCAGCGAGATGAGGTCGTCGAAGTCCACTGCCTGGTAGGCGCGCAGGGTGCGCTCGTATTCCTTGTAGAGCTTGGCGGCGACCGAAGCGATCTCGCTGTCGGCGAGCTGCGCCGCCTCCTCGGGCGTGATCATCGCGTTCTTCCACGACGAGATCTGCCACTGCATCTGCTTGGCGATGCCCTTGTCGTTGTCGCCGGCAACGTCCGACACGATCTGCACGGTGTCCGAAGCATCGAGGATGGAGAACTGCGGCTTCAGCCCGCAGTGCTTCGCCTCCTGGCGGATGATGCGCACACCGAGCGCATGGAAGGTGCATACCGTAAGCCCGCCCGGCGCCCGCCCGCCCATGATGTGGGCGACGCGTTCCTGCATCTCCTTGGCGGCCTTGTTGGTGAAGGTGATGGCGGCGATGTTGGACGGGTTGAGCCCGCACTCGTTGATCAGATGCGCGATCTTGTGCGTGATCACCCGCGTCTTGCCACTGCCGGCGCCGGCCAGCACCAGGCAGGGGCCGTCGAGATAGCGGATCGCTTCGCGCTGGGGCGCGTTGAGGAGGGCGGACATCGTGGCGGCACGGCAAAAAACGAAGCCACCCGGGCGGGTGGCGGAGGCCAATTCTAGCCGATCGCACCCGCCAAGAGCGCCATCGTTACAGATCGAGCGGGACGATCACGTCAAACAGGCACCAAACCTCGGCCAGCCACGCGCCCGGGTCGACAAACGGCTTGTCGAACCCGCATGATCCCGTACTGTCGTACCCAGGGCGGCGTTCCGCTGCCATCTACAGCCCTCCATCATCACCAGCCACTGCCCATGCCCACGACCCGCGCCGTGCTGTTCGCCGCCCTCTCCGCAGCGGCCCTGCTCACCCTGCCACCGCCCGCCGAAGCCCAGCGCGCCGGCAACGTCGGTGGCTGCGACATCCGCCGCGGCACCCTGTGCACCAACATGAACCTGAACGGCGCCGAGCTACCCGGGGTGAATCTCGCCAACTCGCAGTTCACCCGATCGGACCTGTCAGGCGCCAACCTGCGCGGCGCCACGCTCAACGAGGCGAACTTCTCGCAGGCCGAGATGGGCGCGATCGCCCTCGACGGGGCCTCGATGCTGCGCACCAACCTGCGCGGCGCCCGCCTGGGCGATGCCAGCCTCAAGGAGGCGAACCTGCGCAACGCCATCCTGCAGAACGCCGATCTACACGGTGCGGACTTCAGCGCGGCGCAGCTTGGTGGCGCCGACCTGACCAATGCCCGGGCGGAGGGCGCCCGCTTCGACGGCGCCGACCTGCAGCGCGCCAACCTGCGCGCGGCCAAGCTGTCGGGCGCGTCTTTCGCAGGCGCCAACCTGCAGGGCGCCAACTTCACCCGCGCCCAGCTCACCAACGCCGACCTGAGCGGGGCCAACATCGAGCAGGCGATCTTCCTCAACGCCCAGACCGACGGCTGCAAGGGTTGCCCGTGAGCAAGCGAGGAACGACCACCGCGCTGAGCGGGGGACAACTCAGTCGAGCGTGAACTCGAAGGTGCTGACCACGCGCAAACGCTTGCCGATGGTGCGCGAGCTGTCCATCTCCGAGCCGTCGTCGTCGAGGATGCGGATCGTGCCCTGGTTGGCACTGCGCAAGGCACCGAGCCTTGCGCCAGCATCAGCGGCAAACTTGCGTGCCTGTTCGCGGGCGCTGAGGGTGGCCTCCTCGAGCAGCATCGGCTTGACGTCGTTGAAGCCGCGCAGCTGATACAGCGGCGCGCCGTCGCCGCCTTCTCCGCCAAGCTGGATGCCGGCCTCGATGAGCGGATCGACCCGGTTCGACGACGCCGCCACCAGGTCTACGCGCGCCGACTTGACCACCACCTGTCCGCGGCCGTTGAAGCGCAGGGCAACCTGATCGGGACCATACTCGCGCGCGAGCAGGTCCTGCACCTGCAGGGGGCGGGCGTCGATCTCGTCGTCGGTGAAACCCTGCGCGCGCAGGAAGGCGAGCACGCGCTCACGATCGGCGGTGAGTGCCTGCTGCACGCGTCCGAAGTCGTTGTCGGCGCGGCGGAAGGCGAGGGTCCACACCGCAAAGTCGCTCTTGACGTCGCGCTCGGCGAGACCCTTTACGGTGATGGTGCGCTCGGCCATGCGAAAGCGCTCGATGCCCTTTGCCACCTGCATGCCGGCAAAGCCAATGCCGATGGCCAGGATCAGCGCCGGGAGGACCCCGATCCGGCTGTCGGCCATGATTACACCACGCCTGCGCCGTGCGCCTGCTGGTCGGCCCAGTAGCTCGAACGCACCATCGGACCGCAGGCGGCGTTCTTGAAGCCCATCTTCAGCGCTTCGGTTTCGAACATCTTGAAGGTGTCTGGATGCACGTAGCGCAGCACCGGCAGGTGGCCACCGGAGGGTTGCAGGTACTGGCCGATGGTGAGCATCTCGACGTCGTGGGCGCGCATGTCGCGCATGACCTCGAGGATCTCGTCGTCGGTCTCGCCCAGGCCCACCATGAGCCCGGACTTGGTCGGCACCTCGGGATGACGGGCCTTGAACTCCTTGAGCAGCTTGAGCGAGTAGGCGTAGTCCGAGCCGGGGCGCGCCTGCTTGTAGAGCCGCGGCACGGTCTCGAGGTTGTGGTTCATGACGTCGGGCGGGGCGGCGTCGAAGATGTCGAGTGCGATCTCCATGCGGCCGCGGAAGTCCGGCACCAGCACCTCGATGGTGGTCTTGGGCGACACCGCACGCGTCTCGCGGATGCAGTCGACGAAGTGCTGGGCGCCGCCGTCGCGCAGGTCGTCGCGGTCCACCGAGGTGATGACGACGTAGTTCAGGCGCATCGCGGCGATGGTGCGGGCCAGGTCGGTCGGCTCGTTCGGATTGAGCGGGTCGGGACGGCCGTGGCCGACGTCGCAGAACGGGCAGCGCCGCGTACAGATGTCGCCCATGATCATGAAGGTGGCCGTGCCCTTGCCGAAGCATTCATGGATGTTCGGGCACGAGGCTTCCTCGCATACGGTATGGAGCTTGTGCTCGCGCAGCGTTTCCTTGATCTCGTTGAAGCGCTCGGCTTCCTGGCCGGCACCGAGCTTGATGCGGATCCAGTCGGGCTTCTTGAGGCGTTCGGCGGGGACGATCTTGATCGGGATGCGGGCGGTCTTGTCTGCGCCGCGCTGCTTGCGCACTGGGGTTTCCATGGTCGCTGTTCTCTGTGGGTTCGGCGTGGGACGCGCTGGGGGAGCGGGAGATTATGAACCGGAGCGCGTCGCTTAGACAGCCTGCTCGGCGCGATGTGCAGTATCGGCGGCGCCAGCGGTATCCGCCAACGGCGGCAGCAGACGCTGCAGATGAGCGAGCAGGACTTCGCCGACCTCCTCCACGCTGGCCTCGATGCCGAAATCGCGCATGCGGATCGTCTTCAGGCCTTCGTAGCCGCAAGGGTTGATCCAGCCAAAGGGGGCGAGGTCGGCATCGACGTTGATGGCGAGGCCGTGGTAACTGCAGCCGTTTCTGACCCGCAGGCCAAGCGCGGCGATCTTGTCGCCTGCGACGTACACACCGGGCGCGCCGTCCTTGCGCTCGGCATGCAAGCCATAACCGGCCAGAGTGTCGATGATGGCCTGCTCCATCAGGTGCACCAGTTCGCGCACCTTGAGCCGGCGCCGGTGCAGGTCCAGCAACAGGTAGGCTACCAGCTGGCCGGGACCGTGGTAGGTGATCTGCCCGCCGCGGTCGATGTGCACCAGCGGGATGGCGGCCGGATTCTGCAGCAGATGCTCGGGCTTGCCCGCCTGGCCCAGGGTGTACACCGGCGGGTGCTGCAACAGCCAGATCTCGTCGGGGGTGTCGGCGCCGCGTTCGGCAGTGAACACGCGCATGGCCTCGAGCGCCGGCGCGTACTCCACCAGGCCGAGGCGCTTGACGATCACAGCACCACCTTGACCATCGGGTGCGAGGTGAGCTCGCGGTACAGGGCGTCGACCTGCGCCTGGGACACGGCACGGAAGGTGCAGGTCACGGCCAGGTAGTTGCCCTTGCTCGAGGGCCGCATCTCGGCACCTGCGGGGTCGAAGTCGGGCGCATGGCGCAGCACGACATCGGTGACCGCCTGGGCAAAGCCATCCACGCGCGCACCCATCACCTTGATGGGGAAGCTGCAGGGGTATTCGATCAGGGTCTGGCGCGTCTGCGCGCCGGGAGCGTCAGCCATTTCGCATCACCGTAAGCTTGAAGTCCTGGTACCAGGCGTACATCTGGCGGCCCATCGGGCCAGGCTCGCCGCTGCCCACCGGGCGGCCGTCGAGCGTGGTGATGGGCAGCACCTCCTTGGTGGAGGAGGTCATCCACAACTCATCGGCGCTGCGCACCTCGGCTTCAAGCACCTCGCGCACCTCATGCCGCATGCCGCGGCTGCGGGCGAGTTCAAGCACCACGTCGTAGGTAATGCCGGGCAGCATGAGGTGGCTCTTGGGCGGCACCAGCAGCACACCGTCCTTGCACACGAAGATGCTGGAGGCGGCACCTTCGGTGAGGAAACTGTCGCGGAACAGCACGGTCTCCGCGCAGCCATTGTCGATCGCGTGCTGGCGCAGCAGACAGTTGGCCAGCATCGATACGGTCTTGAGGTCGCAGCGCAGCCAGCGGATGTCGGCCGCGCTCACCGCCGCGACACCGCGCGCGAGCTGCTCGGCGCCCGGCGTGACCAGCGGCTCGCTCATCAGGAAGACGGTGGGCTGGACTTCGGGGCCGGGGAAGGCGTGGTTGCGCTTGCTGTCGGCGCCGCGCGTCACCTGCAGGTAGACCGACTGGTCCTCCCACGGGTTGCGGGCGACGATCTCGCCGATGATCGCCTTCCAAGCCTGTGCCGTATGGGGGTTGTTCAACCGCATCGCCGCCAGCGTGCTGGCCAGGCGGGTGATGTGCTCATCGACGCGGAAGGGCCGCCGCGAGTACACCGGGATGACCTCGTAGGCGCCATCGCCGAACAGGAAGCCGCGGTCCATCGGCGACACACGCGCCTCGGCAAGCGGGAGGTACTGGCCATTGACGAAAGCCGTCACCATCGTGGGGTCTCCAACTGAGAGGCTCGCGCCGATCACAGGCGCTTGAACAACATCACGATCGCATCCCACAGGCGACCGAAGAAACCGGCCACCGGCACGTCCTGGAGGGCAAGCACAGGGTACTGGCCGATCTGCTCGCCATCGATCCGCAGCGACAGCACGCCCACCTCCTGGCCCTTCTCGATCGGCGCGACGAGCGGCTGGCGGCTCTCCAGCGTGACCTGGATCTTGTCGGCCGATTCCTTGGGCAGCGACATCACGAAGTCGGTTGTGAAGCCCACCGGCAGCTCGTTCACCTTGCCCTTCCAGACGCGGAACTGCGACAGCGCCTCCTCGGCCTTGTAGAGCTTGACCGTGTCGTAGAACTGGAAGCCGAAATTGAGCAGCTTGAGCGACTCCTGCGCGCGCACGGTGTCCGAGGCGGCGCCGAGCACGACCGCCACCAGGCGGCGGGGGCCGCGCTCGGCAGTGGACACCAGGCAGTAGCCGGCCGTGCTGGTGTGGCCGGTCTTCATGCCATCGACGGTGGGGTCCATGTACAGCAGGCGGTTGCGGTTGGGCTGGCGGATGTTGTTGTAGGTGAACTCCTTCATCGAGTACAGGCTGAAGTACTCGGGGAAGTCGCGGATGATCGCGCTCGCCAGCAGGGCAAGGTCGTTCGCGGTGGTGTAGAGCTGCGGATCGGGCAGGCCGGTGGAGTTGGTGAAGTTGGTGTTGCGCATGCCCAGGCGCTGGGCCTCGCGATTCATGAGCGCCGCGAAGGCCTCCTCGCTGCCGGCGATCAGCTCGGAGATGGCGACGCAGGCGTCGTTGCCCGACTGCACGATGATGCCCTTGATCAGCTCATCGACCGTGACCTCCTTGCGCGGCTCGATGAACATGCGCGAGCCCTCCATGCGCCATGCACGCTCGGACACCGGCACCACCTGGTCGGCGCTGATCGTGCCCGCCTTGAGCGCCGAGAAGGTGAGATAGGCCGTCATCAGCTTGGTGAGCGAGGCCGGCTCGATGCGGGTGTCCGCATCTTTGGCGACCAGGGTCTGGCCGGTGGCGTGGTCCGCCAGGACCCAGGCGTTGGCGGCCAGCACCGGCGGCGGCACGGACTGCGCAAGTGCAGTCAACGAAAACAGCGAGACAAGAACGGCGATCAGAAAACGCATGACGAAACCCGGGGAATGGAAGAAGGAAGACGCGGGGCGGCACGAGCGGCTCGGCGCGGGGCCCTGTCGGCCCCACTGGCTGGCCAGCCCCGGCGCAGCGGCCCAATTATAGGCGCCGGTCGATGACAGACCCAAAACGAAAGGCTTTGTTGCATCCCGCCTGCCGCGCTGGCTCAGCGCACCACCACGAAGGGCTTGAGCTTGAGCAGGCTGCCCATGCGCTCGGCGGCGCTGCGTGCCGCATCGACCGACTCGTAGGGACCGGCATGGAGCCGGAAGCGTTCGCCGTCGGCGAGCAGCTCGAAGCGCTCGGCCAGCGCCGCCGCCCTGCCCTGCACGGTGTCGCGGAAACCCTCGGCGTTGGCGTAGGACGCGAAGGCGCCGAGCTGCAGGAAGATGCCGCCGCTGGCCGATGCGATGGGCGGCACCAGCCCGCCGGCGCCATCGGCCGTTGCGAGTGCGGCGGACGTCGGCGCCGGCGCTGTGCTGCCCTGCATGTCGACCGCTGACGCGGCCGGCGCGGGCAGGGGCTCGAGCGCACGTGCGGCCAGCGCCGGTTCGCCGGCAGCGACCACGCCCTCGTCGGCGCGCGCAGCGAGCGGCGGTACCGGCCGCGTGCTCGCCACCAGGGGAGCCTCGTCGGGCAGGATCTGCTCGACCTCCACCTGCGCGCTGCCGGCGTTGATATAGCCCAGACGGTGCGCAGCAGCGTACGACAGGTCGATGACACGGCCGCGCAGGAAGGGGCCGCGGTCATTGACCCGCACCACCACCGAACGCCCGTTGTCGAGATGGGTGACGCGCACGTAGCTCGGGATCGGCAGCGTCGGGTGCGCAGCGGTCATGGCGTACATGTCGTAAGGCTCGCCGCTTGAGGTCGGCCGGCCGTGGAAGCGCCGCCCGTACCAGCTCGCGTGGCCGCGCTGGCGGAAAGGGCGCACTTCGGTCACCGGCACGAAGCTCTGCCCCATCACGTGGTAAGGCCTGTTGGCAAAGCGGTGCAGAGGCTCCGCGCGAGGCTCGGCATCAGGGATGTTGTCGAGGTCGTCGGGCAACACGTCGTCGGGACCGTCGTCCAGGTAATAGCCTCCGCCACGCGTCGCGCGCGCCGGTGCTGGCGCGCGCGCAGCCGGCTGCGTCGTCGGCGCGCTGGCGACCGGTTCGTCGCCCTGTCTGGGGGTCGAGCCGCAACCGGAGAGCAGGCCGGCGAACAGGGCCAGGCAAAACGACAGGGGCAGGAGCCGGCTGCCGGCAGCGTGCACGGCACCGGCAGGGGAGGTCGAAGGCGTCGGATTCATCTTTCCGTCCGAAGGTCAGGTCTTGTCTGCAAAGCGGCTGCGCTGGATGCTCATCAGGATACCGATGCCCAGACAGAGCGTGACCAGTGCAGTTCCGCCATAACTGATGAAGGGCAGTGGCACGCCCACCACGGGCAGGATGCCGCTGACCATGCCCATGTTCACGAAGGCGTAGGTAAACAGGATCATCGTGATTGCGCCGGCCAGCAGCCGCGTCGCATGGGTCGGCGCGTTGGCGGCAATGTGAAAGCCGCGCAGCAGCATAAGCACGTACACGACGAGCAGGGCCACCGCACCGATCAGGCCGAACTCCTCGGCGAGCACGGCGAAGATGAAGTCGGTATGGCGCTCGGGCAGGAAGGCGAGGTGGGTCTGGGTGCCATCCATCCAACCCTTGCCCATGAGGCCGCCCGAGCCGATCGCGATCGTCGACTGGATGATGTGGAAGCCCTTGCCGAGCGGGTCGCGGGTGGGGTCGAGCAGGGTGCACACACGCTGCTTCTGGTACTCGCGCAGCACCTGCCAGTCCACTTCGGGCTGGCACAGCGTGTCGCCGAAGGCGACGATCGAGCCCAGGCCGATCACGCCGGCGACCACCAGCGGAATGATCAGCTTCCACGACAGCCCGGCGAAGAAGATCACGAAGATACCCGAGGCCGCCACCAGCAGGCTGGTACCCAGGTCGGGCTGGATCACGATCAGCGCCACAGGGACCACGAGCAATGCCGCCGCCACGAAAAAATCCAGCGCCCGCGTCTGGGCCTCGCGCTGCTGGAAGAACCAGGCCAGCATCAACGGCATGGCGATCTTCATCAGTTCCGAGGGCTGGATACGTGCCACGCCCAGGTCCAGCCAGCGCTGCGCACCCTTCGACACCTCGCCGAACAGGTCCACCGCGATCAGCAGCAACACGCCCAGCACGTAGAGTGGCACCGCCAGCGCGAGCAGGCGCTGCGGCTTGAGCAGCGCCAACGCCCACATGCCCAGCAGCGCGATGGCGAAATGGGTGAGTTGCGAATCGACACGCTCGGGCGAGGCGCTCTGCATCAGGATGTGGGCGCTCGCCAGCAGCACGGCGAGCAGCACCAGCAGCACCGGGTCGAGCGGGCGAACGGCGGCGCGCAGCAGCGCGAACGGATTGAAGCGGGTCTCGTTCATCGCGTCACCCTCGTCGGCTGCCCAGGCACCAATGCTGCCTGCGGCACGGCGGGCGCAGCAGGTTCGCGCGGCGGCGGATCACCCTCGCCGGTACGCGCCGGCGCTGTGCCATTGGCCGCATCCTCGGACTCGGTGGCGTTGTCGTCTTCCGCTGCAGGCGCACCTGCGCGCTGGTCGAGCAGGTAGTAGTCGATCACCTGGCGGGCAATGGGTGCAGCCGACTGCGAGCCGAAGCCGCCGTTCTCGACCAGCACGGCAAGCGCGATCTTGGGGTTCTCGGCGGGCGCGTAGGCGACGAACCAGGAGTGGTCGCGCAGGCGCTCGCGCACGTTCTTCTCGACATAGCGCTGGCCGCGCAGCGAGAACACCTGGGCGGTACCGGTCTTGCCGCCAACGCTGTAGGGCGCACCCTGGAAGGCCCGCCGCCCGGTGCCGCTCTTGTTTACATCCACCATGGCGTCCAGCACGGCCTTGAGATGCGCCTGCTTGAGCGGGATCTCGCGCAGCGGCTCGGGCTCGATCGCCCGCCGCTCGCCGGTACGCGAATCGACCACGTACTTGACCACGTGCGGGCGGAACAGCTTGCCGTCATTGACCAGGGCTGCCATCGCGTTGGCGAGCTGCAGCGGCGTGAAGGCGTTGTAGCCCTGGCCGATGCCGACCGAGATGGTCTCGCCCGCGTACCAGCGCTGTTGCTCGGGCTTGCGGAAGCGGTTGCGCTTCCATTCCGGGGACGGCAGTACACCGATGGCTTCGCCCGGCAGGTCGATGCCGGTGCGGTCACCGAAGCCGAAGGGCGCCATGAAGCTGGCGATGCCCTCGATGCCGAGCTCGTTGGCGAGCTGGTAGTAGTAGGTGTTGCACGACACCACGATCGACTTGTGCAGGTCGACCATGCCGTGGCCGCCGATCTTGTCATCCATGAAGCGATGGCCGCCGAAGTTGAAATAACCGACGTCGTGGATTGCCTGCCTCGCCGTGCGCTTGCCGGTTTCCAGCCCGGCCAGCGCCATGAAGGGCTTGAAGGTGGAGCCTGGCGGATAGGTGGAGTAGATGGCGCGGTGCAGCAGGGGATGGTCGGGCGACTCGTTGAGCGCGCGCCAGTCCTGCGTGGAGATGCCATCGACGAAGAGGTTGGGGTCGTAGGTCGGCATCGATACCAGGGCGAGCACGCCGCCGGTGGAGGGCTCGATCGCCACCAGCGCACCGCGGCGGTCGCCGAAGGCAGTCTCGGCCACCCGCTGCAACTCGATGTCCAGGGTAAGCTCGAGATCGTTGCCCGAACTGGCCGGGGTGTGGGACAGCGCGCGCACCGCACGCCCGCTGGCGTTGACTTCGACCTGCTCGACGCCGGTGGTGCCATGCAGCTCGGCCTCGTAGGACTGCTCCAGGCCGGCCTTGCCGATGTGCAGGGTGCCGCGATAGTTGGCGGTCTGGCCGCGCTCCTCGATGCGCTCGACGTCGCGCTCGTTGATGCGGCCGATGTAGCCCACCACATGCGCCGCGGTCGTGCCCTGGGGGTAGTCGCGCAGCAGGCGGGCACGCACATCCACCCCGGGCAGGCGGTAGCGCTGAGACACCACACGCGCCACCTCCTCGTCGGTGAGCCGGCTGCGCACCGGCACGCTCTCGAAGTTGCGGCTCTCCTCGAACAGCTTGCGGAAGCGGCGCAGGTCGCGGGGCTCGATCGGCACCAGGGTGGAAAGCTCGGCCAGCGTCCCCTCGAGGTCGCGCACCTCGGAAGGCATGATCTCCAGCGTGTAGGTGGCGTAGTTGCGCGCCAGCACGACGCCGTTGCGGTCGACAATGGTGCCGCGGTGCGGCACCACCGGCAGCAGCGCGATGCGGTTGTCTTCGGCGCGGGTCAGGAAGTAGTCGTGACGCTGGACCTGCAGGAAGTGGAAGCGTGCCGCGAGCAGGCCGAGGCAGATGAGGACGAACACGGCCGCCACCACTACACGCAGCCTGAAGCGGGCAAGATCGGCGGCCGGTGTGCGAAACTCGGTCATCGGCGCCCCGCCTCAGATGGGGCGATTGTCATCGCGCTCCACCGGCTGGTATTGCGGCAGCAGCAGCAGGAAGGACAGCGGCGCCCACAGCAGCGCACTGCTGAAGCTCGACAGGAAATAGGACCAGCCGGGGAACTCCCCTCCCGCCAGCAGGCGTACCGCCATCATCAGGAGCTGCGCCAGCAGCAGCAGGGGCAGCACATGCAGCGCCTGCTGCCACGACGGGAACCACAGCACGCGGCGCGCCAGAGTGTTGGCAAGGTAGGCGAGCACCACGTAGGCCAGCGCATGCTGGCCCATGGCCGCGCCCAGGCCGACATCGACCAGCAGGCCAAACACGAAGCCCACGCCCATGCCGATGCGCAGCGGCTCGCGCACACACCAGAAGGCGAGCACCAGCGCCACCCAGTCGGGCAGGCCGGGGGTGCGGCCAGTCGGGATGTATTCGAGGCCCAGTGCCGCGAACAGGCTCAGGTAAACGAACCAGAGCTTGACCGGCAGCAGGATGCGGCTGGAGCGGTTGGTCGGCTGCATGGCTCAGCGCCTCCCTTCGGGCTCGGAGGCCGGGGGCGGAGGCGGATACGCCGCACGCCCCACCACCAGCACCTGCACACTGCGCTCGATGGCGGCGAGCGGTTCGCAGTCGATGCGGGCAAAGGCATCGGCCTCGCGATTGACGCTGAGCACCTTCGCCACCGGCAGGCCCGGCACATAGACGCCGTCCAGGCCGGACGTCACCAGCTGGTCGCCGGGCTGGATATCGACGTCGGCCAGCACATGGCGCATCTCCAGGCTGCCGCGACCGGTGCCGTAGAGCACGCCGCGCACGCCGTTGCGCACCACGCTCACCGGAATCGACTGGCGACGGTCGGTGAGCAGCGTCACCTCGGACTGGATCGGATGCACACGCGTGACCTGCCCGATGACGCCCTGGGCATCGACCACCGCCAGCCCCGGCTCCACGCCCTGCTGCGCGCCGCGATCGAGGATGACCTTGCGTGCGAAGGGGTCGGGTGCGTTGTAGAGGATGTCGGCTGCGACGCTGCGTACGGCGATGCGCTGCGACATCTCGAGCAGGCCGCGCAGCTCGGCGTTCTCGCGCTCGAGATGGTCGAAGCGCAACAGGCGCTCACCGACGTCGAGCTGGTGGCGGCGCAGCTCGGCGTTCTCGAGCTGGACGTCGATCAGGGTGCCGAAGTAGCGCGCGGCATTGCGCACCACGTCGGCCGGCGTGGAAGCCGCCATCTGCAGCGGATAGGTGATCACCGACAGGCCGTTGCGCACCACCTCGAGGTAGCGGAAGCGCAGGTCGGCCACCAGCAGCACCAGGCACAGGGCGACGAACATGAACAGGCGCGCCAGGGGGGCCAGGCCGCGCTTGAAGATCGGAGGAGGCTGATGGCCGACGAAAGACATCCGCTAGAAACCAGGGCCGTCAGGTTGAGGCGCGAAGCCGGGCCCCGGCGCGCAGGCCGGGGCGGGGCATCACTCGGAGGTGAAGATGGAAGCGAGCTGGTCCATCTTGTCGAGCGCCATGCCGCAGCCGCGGGCGACGCAGGTCAGCGGCTCCTCGGCCACGACCACCGGCAGGCCGGTCTCTTCCATCAGCAGGCGGTCGAGGTCGCGCACCAGGGCGCCGCCGCCGGTGAGCATCATGCCGCGCTCGGCGATGTCGGCACCGAGTTCGGGCGGGGTCTGCTCGAGGCCGATCTTGACCGCGGACACGATCTGGTTCATCGGCTCGGTGAGCGCCTCGAGGATCTCGTTGGACGAGATGGTGAAGCTGCGCGGAATGCCCTCGGCCAGGTTGCGGCCCTTGACCTCCATCTCGCGCACCTCGGAACCGGGGAAGGCGGAGCCGATTTCCTTCTTGATGTTCTCGGCGGTGGTCTCGCCGATGAGCATGCCGTAGTTGCGGCGGATGTAATTGACGATGGCTTCGTCGAACTTGTCGCCACCGACACGCACGCTGCCTGCATAGACCATGCCGCCGAGCGAGATCACGCCGACCTCGGTGGTGCCGCCGCCGATGTCGACCACCATCGAGCCGGTGGCGTCCGACACCGGCAGGCCGGCGCCGATCGCCGCCGCCATGGGCTCCTCGATCAGGAATACCTGCGAGGCGCCGGCCGCCAGGGCCGCGTCGCGGATCGCGCGGCGCTCGACCTGGGTCGAACCGCAGGGCACGCAGATGATGATGCGCGGACTGGGCGACAGCAGGCGCGAGTCGTGCACCTTCTTGATGAACTGCTTGATCATCTGCTCGGTGACGACGAAATCGGCGATCACGCCGTCCTTCATCGGCCGGATGGCAGTGATGTTGCCGGGCGTCTTGCCGAGCATGAGCTTGGCCTGGTGACCGACCGCCTGGATGGAGCGCTTGGCGTTGGGCCCGCCCTCGGTGCGGATCGCCACCACCGAGGGTTCGTCGAGGACGATGCCCTTGCCGCGCACGTAGATCAGGGTGTTGGCGGTGCCGAGATCGATCGCGAGATCGTTGGAGAAGTAGGAGCGGAGAAAACCGAACATGAATGGTTCCGAAACCGGTGGAGTGGTCGAGCCGCGTGCCGCATCGCCTGAATCCCGCAGCAACACGAAACCCCGCCCGTGCTGCAATGCAGTGCAGCCCCAGGCGGGGCAAAGATGATTATGATAACCTACAAACCTTTGTGGATTCAGCAGGTTTTGTTACCTCATGTCGCTGTCCAATGATCAAGTCGGGCACATCGCCCGCCTCGCGCGCATCGCGCTCTCCGACGCCGAACTGGACGCCACCCGTGCCAAGCTGAACGGGATCTTCGAGCTCATCGAGCAGATGCAGGCGGTCGACACCAAAGGGGTCGAGCCGATGAGCCATCCGCAGGAGCTCGCCACCCGCCTGCGCCCCGACCTCGTCACCGAGCCAGACCGCCGCGACGCCTTCCAGAAGGTCGCACCGCAGACCGAAGCCGGCCTCTATCTGGTGCCGAAAGTCATCGAATGACCCGCCCCGCGGTCCTGCCCCCGTCGTTGGCCGCCACCGCGGCATCCACCTGCCCGCCCAGACCATGATCAACGCCTCCCTTCCGGAACTGCGCCGCGCACTCGATACGCGGCAGCTCTCCGCCGTCGAGCTTGCAAGCCTGTTCCTCGACCGCATCGACGCACACAACCCGGGCCTCAATGCCTTCATCACCGTCGACCGCGACGGTGCGCTCGCCGCGGCCCGTGCCGCCGACGAACGCATCGCTGCCGGTACGGCCGGCGCCCTCACCGGCATCCCGCTCGCGCACAAGGACGTGTTCTGCACCGAAGGCGTGCTGACCACCTGCGGCTCGAAGATGCTCGGCAATTTCGTCAGCCCTTACGACGCCCACGTCGTCAGCCTGCTCAAGGCCGCCGGCGCCGTGTGCCTGGGCAAGGCCAACATGGACGAATTCGCGATGGGTTCGTCCAACGAGAACTCGGCCTTCGGCGCAGTGAAGAACCCCTGGAACACGGCGCGCGTGCCCGGCGGCTCTTCGGGCGGCTCCGCCGCTGCCGTGGCCGCGCGCCTGGTGCCGGTCGCCACCGGCACCGACACCGGCGGCTCGGTGCGCCAGCCGGCCGCCTTCTGCGGTATCACCGGCATCAAGCCCAGCTACGGCCTGGTGAGCCGCTACGGCATGATCGCCTACGCCTCCTCGCTCGACCAGGCCGGGGCCTTCGGCGCCAGCGCCGAGGACTGCGCGCTGCTGCTGTCGGCGATGACGGGCTTCGACGAGCGCGACTCCACCAGCCTGGAGCGCCCGACCGAGGACTACGCCGCTGCACTTGCCGCCCCCGCGGCGGCAAAGCCGCTGGAGGGCCTGCGCATCGGCCTGCCGCGCGAGTTCTTCGCCGAGGGCATGGCCGACGACGTGCGCGCCGCCATCGAGACGGCGCTCGACCAGTACCGCGCGCTCGGCGCGACAACGGTCGAAGTGTCGCTGCCCAACGCGAAGCTGGCGATCCCCGCCTATTACGTGATCGCACCTGCCGAGTGCTCGAGCAACCTGTCCCGCTTCGACGGCGTGCGCTACGGCCACCGCGCCGCAGACTACGGCGACCTCGCAGACATGTACAGCAAGAGCCGTGCGGAGGGCTTCGGCGCCGAGGTCAAGCGCCGCATCCTGGTCGGCACCTACGTGCTCTCGCACGGCTACTACGACGCCTACTACCTGCAGGCACAACGCCTGCGCCGCCTGATCGCACAGGACTTCCAGGCTGCACTGCAGCACTGCGACGTGATCGCCGGCCCGACCACGCCGACCACCGCCTGGGCCCTGGGCGAGAAGTCCGACGACCCGGTGCAGATGTATCTGTCGGACATCTACACCATCGCAGTCAACCTCGCCGGCCTGCCCGGGCTGTCTCACCCGGCCGGCTTTGGCGCCGATGGCCTGCCGGTGGGCCTGCAACTGATCGGCGACTACTTCGCCGAGACGCGCCTGCTGCAAGCTGCGCACCGCTTCCAGCAGGCCACCGACTGGCATGCCCGCCGGCCGGCGGGCACTGCCTGAGCCTCGGAGCGGGTATGCAGCGGCGGCAGCCTGCAAGCCGGATCGCAGCGCTGGCAGCAGCGATGCTGCTGGGCGCATGCGCCCAGCCTGGTACGCCGCCTGCCGACGCCGTGAGTGACGAGGTGCTCGCCAGCCCGAGCTCGGCCGGAGCACGCCTGCGACCGATGCCCTGGCGCCCGCTCGAGGTGCGCACCGACTGCAGCTTCCGCGACGAGGCCGGCTACGCGACGCGCATCACGCTGACCGTGGCGCAATCGCGGGTGGAAACGTTCAGCGCCGTGGTCGATATCCCGCAGCGCGGCCGCTGCAGCTTCCACGGCCCGTTCGTGCAGACGCGCGAAAAGCCGAGTGTGCGCCTGCAGGCAGACGACGGCTGCACGGTGGACATCTTCGAGCAGGGCAACGCCGTCACCGTGGGCTTTGCCAACTGCGCCGCACGCTGCACCCGCGGCGCCTTCGATTACCTGTGGCCGATCATCGTCGATCGGTCCAACGGCCAGTGCCACTGACCCCCGGTGGCGGGCCGCACGCAACACGAGAACACACCATGAGCCGATCCGATTGGGAAGTCGTCATCGGGCTGGAAGTCCACGCCCAGCTCAACACCGCCAGCAAGATCTTCTCCGGCGCCAGCACCGCCTTCGGCGCCGAAGCCAACCGCCAGGCGAGCGCGGTGGACATCGCCCTGCCCGGCGTGCTGCCGGTGCTCAACCGCGGCGCGGTCGAGCGCGCGATCCGCTTTGGCCTCGCGATCGGCGCCGAAGTGGCCGAGAAGAGCGTGTTCGCGCGCAAGAACTACTTCTACCCCGACCTCCCCAAGGGCTACCAGATCAGCCAGATGGACCTGCCTGTGGTGGTCGGCGGCGAGATCACCATCCGCGTCGGCGAGGGCGAGGCGGCCTACGAGAAGACGGTGCGCCTGACCCGTGCCCACCTCGAGGAAGACGCCGGCAAGAGCCTGCACGAGGACTTCCACGGCATGACCGGTATCGACCTCAACCGCGCCGGCACGCCGCTGCTCGAGATCGTCTCCGAGCCCGACATGCGCTCCGCTGCCGAAGCCGTGGCCTACGCCCGCGCGCTGCACGCGCTGGTACGCTGGATCGACATCTGCGATGGCAACATGCAGGAGGGCTCGTTCCGCTGCGACGCCAACGTGTCGGTGCGCAAGAAGGGCGCGACCGAATTCGGCACCCGGCGTGAGATCAAGAACCTCAATTCCTTCCGCTTCCTGCAACAGGCCATCGACTTTGAAGTTCAGTGGCAGATCGACACCCTGGAGGACGGCGGCCGCATCCAGCAGGCCACGGTCCTGTTCGACCCCGACACGGGCGAGACGCGCATGATGCGCAGCAAGGAAGACGCCCACGACTATCGCTACTTCCCCGACCCCGACCTGCTGCCGCTGATGATCTCCCCGGACTGGAAAGCGCGCGTGCAGGCCGCGATGCCCGAATTGCCGGTGGCGATGAAGGCGCGCTTCATGGACGACTGGGGTCTGTCCGCCTACGATGCCACCACGCTCACCGCGTCCAAGGAAGTCGCCGACTTCTACCAGGCCACGGTGTCGGCCGCAGGCACGGCGCTGGCCGCTCAGCTGCCCAAGCTCTGCGCCAACTGGGTGATGGGCGACCTCGCCGCCCGCCTCAACAAGGCCGAGCTCGACATCACCGACTCACCGGTGTCGCCCGCGCAGCTGGCCGGGCTGGTCGCGCGCATTGCCGACAACACCATCTCCAACGCCATCGGCAAGAAGGTGTTCGAGGCGCTGTGGAACGGCGAGGGCGCTACGGCTGACGAAGTCATCGACAAGCAGGGCCTCAGGCAGGTCACCGACAGCGGCGCGATCGAAGCGATGATCGACGAGGTTCTCGCCGCCAACCAGAAATCCGTGGATGAGTTCCGCGCTGGCAAGGACAAGGCCTTCAACGCGCTCGTGGGCCAGGTCATGAAGGCCAGCAAGGGCAAGGCCAGTCCGGCGCAGGTCAATGAGCTGCTCAGGAAGAAGCTCGGCGGCTGACTTCGAAGGCTGACGAGAACGGAGGGTTAGACGATGTGCCAGTTGCTGGGCATGAACTGCAACGTGCCGACCGACATCTGCTTTTCGTTTTCGGGCTTTCGCGCGCGCGGCGGCCTCACCGACCACCACCGCGACGGCTGGGGCATCGCCTTCTTCGAAGGGCGTGGGGTACGCGTCTTCCTCGACCCCGCCCCCAGCGCACACTCGCCGGTGGCGGAGTTGGTCAAGCACTACCCGATCCGCTCACTGAACGTCATCGCCCACATCCGCAAGGCGACGCAGGGCGAGGTGCGGCTGGAGAACACCCACCCCTTCCAGCGCGAGCTGTGGGGCCGCTACTGGATCTTTGCCCACAATGGCAACCTGAAGGACTTCGCCCCGTCGCTGTCCGGACGCTTTACCCCCGTCGGCACGACCGATTCGGAACTCGCCTTCTGCTTCATCATGGACACGCTGGCCCAGCGCTTCGGCGACGGCGCACCGACACCCGAGGCGCTGTTCGCGGCGCTGCGCGAGCTGGCTTGCGAGATCGGCCGCCTCGGCGAGTTCAACTTCCTGCTCTCGGACGGCGACTGGCTGTTCGTGCATTGCTCGTCGCGCCTGTGCTACATCGTGCGCCAGGCGCCATTCCCGCTTGCACACCTGTCCGACGAGGACCTCACGGTCGACTTCAACGAGGTGACCACGCCCGAGGACCGCGTCGCCGTCATCGCCACCACTGCACTCACCGACAACGAGGCGTGGACCGACATTCCCGCCGGCACGCTGATCGCGTTCCAGAACGGCCATCCGGTCGAACTCGGCCCGGGCGCGACGGTCGCTCAGGACTATCCGCGCACGGCGGCAGGCGACAGCTCCCATAACGCGTAACAGTTCCTCGTCCATAATCATGGCGACGGGTTAAAGTGTAGGTCCGTGACTCCAAATTCCAGGATCGAAGACGCGCATGGACTGTCCTCTGTGCTCCCTGCCCCCGGAGCAAGTCGTCTGGGAAGACGATCGCTGCCGGGTCATCCGTGTCGATGACGCAGCCCACCCCGGTTTTTGCCGCGTGGTGTGGCGTGAGCATGTGGCCGAGATGACCGACCTCATGCCCGCCGACCGCCAGCACCTGCTCGACATCGTGATGGCGACCGAGAGTGCGCTGCGCGGGCTCCTTCACCCGGACAAGATCAACCTCGCGAGCTTCGGCAACATGGTGCCGCACCTTCACTGGCACGTCATACCGCGCTACCGGGACGACCGCCATTACCCCGAGTCCATCTGGGGCGCTCCCCAGCGCGAAGGCATCGCACATGCGGGCGCCGAGGCGGTCGCACTGGCGCGTGCGATCGAGGCGGCGCTGGGCCCGCGGTCCCACTGACTACCCAGCCGTGCATATCGAATCCGACCTCATGGACTACACCCAGCCCTCCTTCTGCCTGGAGCAGTTGCGGAATCTGCGCACAGTCGACGTCCACGCGACGCATGAAACGCTCGGCCTGATCATTCGCGGCCTGCTCGAGGGCAAGCCCGCCCCCAACCAGCACCTCGAGGTTCTGGAGGCTGCGCGCGAAGCGCTCGACTTCGTCCAGACCGAGCTGGGGGGGCGCTATGCGGCCCGCCCGCTGCCGCCGGACGGTGACGAGAACCGCACCCTGCACGAGGTGGTTGCGCTGTGGCAGGACGTGGCGCGGTCGTATGCGCACATCGCCGAACGTGACGCCGACGAGGGCACCCTGGAGGACCAGCGCCCGCTCCTCGCGGAACGCCGGATCTTCTACGCCGGCCTTGCCCTGTTCGAGTACTTCAGGGCGCACCGCGCGCTCGAGCCCGGCATGTGGCACACCGTGCACGAGGCCTATGGCGCGGCACTGCATGCGGGGCTCGCCGAGATCCGCGTTGCCGAGCCGCTCAACGAGACCTGGCACGCCCAGAGTCCGCGCGAAACCTACGTCGCGATCCTCCTCGTCGACCTGGCAAATCCCTATGGCCGCAGTGAACGGGAGCTCAGGTGGGTGCTGCGCTGGGCGCAACGCTTTGCCCCCTACTGCACGCTCGATGAGCACATCGACGAAGCCAAATCAACAACCTACGGTGTGGAGCTCGACTCCGACCTGGGCCTGCGCCCGCTCGGCCTGCTTTCGCGCACCGCAACCCTGCTCCGCTTCGACGGCTCGACACTGGCGACACAGATTCAGGCCGTGATGGCGCAGTTCCGCCATGGCGCCAAACCCGCATCACTCGGCCTCGGCAAGGACTGCTCGACGGCCGACGCCGGCCGGCTGCTGCTGTCGCTCTACCGGCCGTGGGGGCTGGCCAGCGCAGGGCGGCGCTTCCCGCGCCGCAACAAGACGGGCGAGGTGGCGCTGTCCGGCGACTGGCTGGCCATGGGCTACCTCATCCAGGGCGAAGTCTTCCAGCAACCGAATGGTGGTCGCCACATCGGGGCACTGCGCGACGACATTTCGCTGCTGACCTTCGGCGAACTCGTTCCCGAGATCGACACCCCGGAAAAGCTGGCCCGGCGCCGCCGCGAGCAAGCCGCCCTGCTTGGCCTGGAGGCGGCATCGTGGACCCTCCTCGACCAGTCCGTCGGCGGCTTCAGACTCCAGCTGCTGCGTGACGGCGACCAGGCCCGCCTGGAACATCATCAGCTCGTCGCCATCCGGCCGCCCGACGGACAGGCTTTCCTGCTTGCCGACATCTGCTGGATGATGTTCCGCGACGACGGCGCGCTGGAACTCGGCATCAACGTGCTGGCGGGCATGCCGCGCGTAGTCGCCGCACGACCTTCATCGGCCGCGAGCAGGGACCCCTACCACCAGGCTTTTCTGCTGCCGGCCACGCCTGCGCTCAAGGCCGCTGAGTCGGTGGTACTGCCCGCACAGTGGTTCCGCAAGGCGCGCGTGGTCGAACTGCGCGATGGCGCAGCCACCCGCATGATCGAACTCGACAAGCTGCTGCTGCGCGGCCCCAACTTCGACCAGTGCAGCTTCACCGACGTTACGGGCGCTGCATCCTGAGTCGCGGCGCAGGAAAACGCATCGCGAAGCGGCTGCCCTTGCCGAGTTCGCTATCGATGACGAGCTCGCCCTGGTGCCGGGTCACGATGTGCTTGACGATCGCCAGTCCGAGTCCGGTTCCGCCCGTCTCCCGCGAACGCCCGCGATCGACGCGATAGAAGCGTTCGGTCAGGCGCGGGATATGAGCCGGATCGATACCGATTCCGTCGTCACGAACCCAGTACTCACCGCACTCCAGCCCGGCGCGCCAGCCGATCTCTATATGTCCTCCGGCCGGGGTGTAGCGTACCGCGTTGCTTGCCAGGTTGGAGAACGCACTGTGAAGCTCCTTGCGGCTGCCAAGCAGGGCTGCCTCGCCTTCGACCACCAGACTCAGCGTGTGGCGCCCGGCCGACAGCAGTTCGGCCTCGGCCGCCACCTCACGCACCAGGCCCACCGCATCGACCGGCTCGTCGTCGATCTGGGCCGGCGCGCCGGTCTCGAGTGCGGACAGGGTGAGCAGCTCCTCGATGAGACGCTGCATGCGCGTGGATTGCTCGCTGGCCAGGGTCAGGAAGTGGATGACGTCTTCGCGTGAAAAATCGTCGAGGCCATCGATCAGCGTCTCGAGGAAGCCCCCCACCACGGTCAGGGGCGTGCGCATCTCGTGCGAGACGTTGGCCACGAAGTCGCGGCGTACGTTCTCCAGGCGCTCGAGCTGCGATACATCGCGCGACAGCACCATGCGCTGCTTGCCCGCGAACGGAATGACCAGTACCTGGAGAGTCCCATCCCGTCGCCGCAGGGCATGCAGCACGAGAGGTTCGGAATAATCCCTGGACGCAAGATAGGCTGCGAACTCGGGCTGGCGGACCAGGTTGGGCAGCGGGCTGCGCAGATCCTTGCGACGATCGAGCCCGAAATGCTGCTCGGCCATCGGGTTCATCCACTCGATGGCATCGTCCTCATCGAGATACAGCACCCCATCGGGCATGGCCTGCGCGGCGTGCTGGAAGCGGGCCAGTTCGGCCGACAGCTTCTCCTTGACGTCGCATTCGCGCTGCAGGCGCTCGCCGATCTCGGCGAATACCGTCCCCCACAGCCCTTCGCCCTGTGGCGGTGGCGTACCGACCGGCTGGCGCGCCCACTCGACGAGGAGGCGCAGGTTGCGCGCGAGCAGCATAGCCGCAGCCACAAAACCGATCATGAGCAGCGCCAGCGCGGCATCGCTGCCGCGCAAAGCCGCAGCGAGCATCGCCAGTACGAGCACGGCGACGAATGGCGCCACCGCGGCCACCCCGATGTTTCGAGTCGATCGATGGATCACGCCATTCCCACGCGAGAGCGAAGGCACGATTATGACGCGTTCGATGCCAGCGGCGCATGCACCGAGAAGCGGTAGCCGCTTCCGCGCACGGTCTGGATCAAGGCGTCGTGGGCGGTCGGCTCGAGTGCGCAACGCAGGCGCCGGATGTGGACATCCACCGTGCGCTCCTCGACGAAAACATGGTCGCCCCAGACCTGGTCGAGCAGCTGGGCACGGGAGTGGACACGCTCGGGATGCGTCATCAGGAAATGCAGCAGGCGGAACTCGGTCGGGCCGAGTGAGAGTGCGGTTTCACCCGCACTGACGCGGTGCGTGGCCGGGTCCAGGCGCAAGCCGCCAAGCTCCACCGCATCCTCGGTCGCCTGCGGTGCGCGCCGGCGCAGCACCGCCTTGATGCGGGCGACGAGTTCGCGCGGACTGAAGGGCTTGGTGATGTAGTCATCAGCACCGGTCTCGAGGCCGGTCACCTTGTCCTGCTCCTCGCCACGCGCGGTGAGCATGATGATCGGAATGTCGCGGGTGCGCTCCTCGGCACGCAGGCGGCGGGCAAACTCGATCCCTGAAGCGCCCGGTAGCATCCAGTCGAGCAGCACGAGATCCGGCAAGGCCTCGCGCACGATACGATGCGCCGTCTCGGCGTCCGCGGCGCGCACCACATGGTGCCCCGCACGGCTCAGGTTTGCCGCGATGAGCTCCTGAATCGCCGGTTCGTCTTCCACAAGCAATATGTTCGCTGGCATGCCTGAACTCCCTGTTAGCAGCAGCGGCAGTGTATTGCAGCTCTTTGACGCTTTCATGACACGTCATCGCAATGCAATACCCGCACCCACGATCCCGCGCCCCTCACGCAAGCCAACCCCGGAACGAGCAGCCTCCGATTCGGGTATGATTGTGACCCCATAATCGGGATTCAAGCCATGGCCGGACTCGACCAGAACACGCCGACTCCCACCGACATCACGGTACACCGCAAGTCCAGGACGCTCGAGATCGCCTTCGACGACGGCAGCCGCTTCCAGCTGCCCTTCGAGTTCCTGCGCGTCTATTCCCCTTCTGCCGAGGTCCGCGGCCACGGACCCGGCCAGGAGACGCTGCAGCAGGGCAAGCGCGACATCGATATCGTCGACATCTCGCCGGTCGGAAACTACGCGATCAAGCCGGTATTCTCGGACGGCCACGACAGCGGCCTGTACTCCTGGGACTACCTCTACGGCCTCGGACGCGAGCAGGAGGCCCTGTGGGCGGCCTACCTCGAGCGCCTCGAGCAACAAGGCGGCACGCGCGACCCCGCCCTGGTACCGGCAGCTGCTCCCAAGGCGGGCGGCTGCGGCCATCACCACTGAGAACGGCATGAGCGACAAGACCACGCACTTCGGCTTCGAAACCGTCGCCGAGGAACAGAAGGAAAAGAAGGTCGCCGAGGTGTTTTCCTCGGTTGCCCAGAAGTACGACATCATGAACGACCTGATGTCGCTCGGACTGCACCGCGTCTGGAAGCACTTCGCCATTCAGGTGTCGGGCGTGCGCGAAGGCGACCGCGTACTCGACGTTGCCGGCGGCACCGCAGACCTCTCGCTGGCGTTTTCGCGCAAGGTCGGCCGCAAGGGCCAGGTCTGGCTCACCGACATCAATCACGCGATGCTCTCGCGTGGCCGCGACCGTCTCGTCGACAACGGATTCGCAATGCCCGTGGCGCAGTGCAACGCCGAAAAGCTTCCCTTCCCCGACGACTGGTTCGACTGCGTCACCGTCGCCTTCGGCCTGCGCAACATGACGCACAAGGACGTCGCGCTCGCCGAGATGCGCCGCGTGCTGCGTCCGGGCGGCCGCCTGCTGGTACTCGAGTTCTCGCGGGTGTGGAAGCCGCTGTCACCGTTCTATGACCTGTACTCCTTCAAGCTGCTGCCCTGGATGGGGCAAAAGGTGGCGAACGACGCCGACAGCTACCGCTACCTGGCCGAATCGATCCGCATGCATCCTGGCCAGGAAGAATTGAAGTCGATGATGGAACAAGCCGGGCTCTCCCGGGTCGACTACTTCAACCTCAGTGCAGGCGTCGTTGCGCTGCACCGCGGATACAAGCTTTGAAACCGGAGACCACGTACCAATGAAATCCTTCTTCATGACCCTCGTCCTCGCGATCGCCTCGTTTGCCTTCGTGATCCCTGAGGCGGAAGCCAAGCGCCTCGGCGGCGGCAGCAGCTTCGGCATGCAGCGCCAGGCCACGCCGCCGGCCCAGCCGCGCCAACCCGCCGCCACGCAACAGGCGCCGCGCCAGGGGGCCGCTGCACCGGCCGCGCAGAGCCGCTCTTGGATGGGCCCGATCGCCGGCCTCGCCGCCGGTCTCGGCCTGGCCGCCCTGTTCTCGCACCTGGGCCTGGGCGAAGGCTTTGCCAACTTCTTCATGATCCTGCTGCTGGCTGCTGCCGCCTTCTTCATCTTCCGCATGATCTTCCGCCGTGGCGCGGCTACCGGTACGCAACCCAACCGCATGCAGTACGCAGGCGCCTCCGCCGGCGCTGCGGCCAGCCCGGCCGGCACCACCGCCTTCCAGGCCCAGCAGCCCTTCGGCGGCAGCGGTGAAGGTGGATCAGTCGCAGCCAGCGGCCTCGAAAAGGCCGTCGCCTCCGGCTTCGACGCCGATGGCTTCGCCCGTCAGGCCAAGCTGAACTTCATCCGCCTGCAGGCAGCGAACGACGCCGGCAACCTGGACGACCTGCGCGAATTCACCACGCCCGAGGTGTTCGCCGAGTTGTGCATGCAACTCAACGAGCGCCGCGGCGCCGAACAGCGCACCGACGTCGTCGAGCTCAACGCCGAGGTCATCGATGTGGAGGAGGCCGACAACCGCTACGTCGTGAGCGTGCGCTTCACCGGCTTGCTGCGCGAAGAGGCTGACGCCGCACCTGTGGCGTTCGACGAGATCTGGCACCTCACCAAGCCGATCAGCGGCGAAGGTGGCTGGCTGATTGCTGGCGTCCAGCAGACGCAGTGATCGGCAACTGATCTCACACCCGTGACTGGAGGCACCTTGGCGTGCCTCCTTTGCTTTTGGGGCTTCCCATGCTGTCAAGCGTCTTCCTGACCGCCACCAACCACCTTCTCTCGCAGGCAGGATGGGCGCGTGCGCGCCTGCAGGCCCACGCGGGACAGACTGCACGCCTGTCGGTGCAAGCTCTGGGCGACATCGATTTCTGTATTGCAGCGGACGGCTATCTGGCCGAATGGAGCGCCGCCCAGGCGCCGGATGTCAGCCTTCACCTGTTGGTTGGCGAGCTTCCACGCCTACTGGTCGACGGGCTGGAGACCGCCATGCGCCATGTGCGCATCGAGGGCAACGCCGAGTTTGCCGAAGCGCTCGGCTTTGTTTTCCGTCATTTACGTTGGGACGCCGAGGAAGACCTGGCACGCCTGTTCGGCGACATTGCCGCCCACCGCCTGGTCGAAGGCGGCAAGCAGCTGATGGATCAAGGTCGGCGCTCTGCACAGCGCGCGGGCGGTACGCTGGCCGAGTACCTCACCGAAGAGGCGCCCCTGCTGGTATCGCGTCATGCCCTGCCAGAACATGCGCAGGCGCTCATCGCACTGCGCGACGATCTGGCCAGGCTGGACAAGCGGTTGCAGCGCCTCGAAAGCCGCCGTCGGCCTTGAACAGCCTTTGCGCCTGCGCGGCGCTCATGGCGCAGAAAGCAAAAAAGCAGCTCCGCAGAGCTGCTTTTTTGTTGTCCGGCGCCCTGTACCAAGGTACAAGGCAAGCCCGCTTAGTGCCCGCGCTTGCGCAGACGCTGGATGGCGGCAAGTTGCGCCACCGCTTCCATCAGCTCGGCCTGGGCCTTGGCATAGTCCAGACGCGCGGTCTGGTTGGCCATGGCTTCCTCGGCCTTGCGCTTGGCTTCGAGCGCCTTCGCTTCGTCGAGATCCTTGCCGCGGATCGCGGTGTCGGCAAGCACCGTCACCAGACCCGGTTGAACTTCCAGCAGGCCACCCGCAACGAAAACCAGTTCGTCTTCGGTTGCGTTCTGGGCACGCACACGCACGGCGCCCGGCTTGATCCGGGTCATGAGCGGCATGTGACCAGGCAGGATGCCGAGTTCACCCGTCTCGCCAGGCAGCGCGACGAATTCCGCCAGCCCGGAGAAGATCTGCTCTTCCGCGCTGACGATGTCGACGTGAACCGTCATAGCCATAGTGTTTCCCCTTGATGTCCCGCGCACCACACACGTGGCGCGCGGGCAGCCTCGTTACTGGAGCTTCTTGGCCTTCTCGATGGCCTCGTCGATGTTGCCGACCATGTAGAAAGCCTGTTCCGGCAGGCTGTCCAGTTCGCCGCTGACGATCATCTTGAAGCCACGAATGGTCTCTTGCAGCGTCACATACTTGCCCGGAGAACCAGTGAACACTTCCGCAACGTGGAACGGTTGCGACAGGAAGCGCTGGATCTTGCGCGCACGAGCCACGGAGAGCTTGTCTTCCGGCGACAGCTCGTCCATACCCAGAATCGCGATGATGTCACGCAGTTCCTTGTACTTCTGCAGCGTCATCTGAACCTGACGCGCCACATTGTAGTGCTCCTCACCCACGACCAGCGGATCAAGCTGGCGCGAGGTGGAGTCGAGCGGATCGACCGCCGGGTAGATACCCAAGGCGGCGATGTCACGCGACAGCACGACGGTGGAGTCGAGGTGCAGGAAGGTGGTAGCGGGCGACGGGTCGGTCAAGTCATCCGCCGGCACATACACGGCCTGGATCGAGGTGATCGAGCCAACCTTGGTCGAGGTGATGCGCTCCTGCAGACGGCCCATTTCTTCGGCCAGCGTCGGCTGGTAACCCACCGCGGACGGCATACGACCCAGCAGCGCGGACACTTCGGTACCGGCCAGGGTGTAGCGGTAGATGTTATCCACGAAGAACAGGATGTCGCGGCCTTCGTCACGGAAGCGCTCGGCCATGGTCAGACCGGTCAGCGCCACGCGCAGACGGTTACCCGGGGGCTCGTTCATCTGACCGAACACCATCGCAACCTTGTCGAGAACGTTGGAGTCCTTCATCTCGTGGTAGAAGTCGTTGCCCTCACGGGTACGCTCACCCACGCCAGCGAACACCGACAGACCGGAGTGCTGCTTCGCGATGTTGTTGATCAGCTCCATCATGTTCACGGTCTTGCCGACGCCGGCGCCACCGAACAGACCCACCTTGCCGCCCTTGGCGAACGGGCAGATCAGGTCGATAACCTTGATGCCGGTTTCGAGCAGCTCGACCGACGGCGACAGCTCGTCGAACTTCGGCGCCTTCTGGTGAATCGCGCGCAGCTCGTCGGTCTCGATCGGGCCGGCGTCGTCGATCGGGCGACCCAGCACGTCCATGATGCGACCCAGCGTGCCCATACCGACCGGCACCGAGATCTGTTTGCCGGTGTTGGCAACCTTCATGCCGCGGCGCAGGCCGTCGGAAGAACCCATAGCAATCGTACGTACCACACCATCACCGAGTTGCTGCTGAACCTCGAAGGTCAGATTTTCTTCGGCAAAGGAGTCGGCCACGTCCTCGAGCTTCAGGGCGTCATACACCTTGGGCATCGAATCACGCGGGAACTGGATGTCCACCACCGCGCCGATGCACTGAACGATCGTACCTTGACTCATCGTCGTTTCCTTAATTCAATAATCCGTTACACCGCGGCGGCGCCGCCGACGATTTCCGACAGCTCTTTGGTGATCGCGGCCTGGCGGGTCTTGTTGTAGACCAGCTGCAGCTCGCCAATCACGTTCTTGGCATTGTCGGAAGCGGCCTTCATTGCCACCATGCGCGCGCTCTGTTCGGATGCCATGTTCTCGGCCACCGCCTGGTACACCAGTGCCTCGACGTAACGTACCAGCAACTCGTCGATGACGACCTGCGGATCCGGCTCGTAAAGGTAGTCCCACGAGCTCTCGGGCGTGCCCAGCTTTTCGCCGCTCAACGGCAACAGCTGTTCGAGCACCGGCTCCTGCTTCATCGTGTTGATGAAGCGCGTGTAAGCCACGTAAACCGCGTCGAGCTCGTCGTTCTGGAACGCATCGAGCATCACCTTGACCGGACCGATCAGCTTTTCCAGGTGCGGCGTGTCACCGAGTTGCGTGACGTTTGACACCACCTTGGCACCCATGCGCTGCATGAAGCCCAGACCCTTGTTGCCGATGCAGCAGGCCCGGATCTCGGAGACGCCGTTGGCGTCCCAGTCCTTCATGGCAGTCAGCGCAATACGCTGGACGTTGGTGTTGAGACCACCGCACAAACCCTTGTCGGTGGTCACCAGGATCAGCCCCACCCTTTTTACCTGATCCTTACGGCCCAGGAAGGGGTGCTTGTAGTCGGTCACATTGGCCTGGGACAGGTTCGCGGCGAGTCGGCGGATCTTTTCGGCAAAGGGGCGGGCAGCGCGCATCCGTTCCTGCGCCTTGCGCATCTTGGACGCGGCCACCATCTCCATGGCCTTGGTGATCTTGCGCGTGTTTTGCACGCTCTTGATCTTGGTACGGATTTCCTTACCGCTAGCCATATTCCGTCTCCCTCGCCAGTCTTAGGCCCAGCTCTTCTTGAACTCGGCGATCGCGGCAGCCAGGGTCTTTTCGCCGTCGGCGTCCAGTTCCTTCTTGCTCAGGATCGAGGAGACCAGGTCAGCCTGCTTGGTCTTGACGAACTGCAGCAGCGCGGCTTCGAACGGCAGCACGCGAGCGACATCGACATCGTCGAAGTAGCCGTTGTTGACCGCGTAGAGCACGATGGCCATGTCGGCGATCGACATCGGTGCGTACTGGGCCTGCTTCATCAGTTCGGTCACGCGGCGGCCACGCTCGAGCTGCTTGCGGGTCGCATCGTCCAGGTCGGAAGCGAACTGAGCGAAGGCAGCGAGCTCGCGGTACTGCGCGAGGTCGGTACGGATACCGCCGGACAGCTTCTTGACGACCTTGGTCTGCGCAGCACCACCGACGCGGGACACCGAGATACCGGCGTTGATCGCGGGACGGATACCGGCGTTGAAGAGGTCGGTCTCGAGGAAGATCTGGCCGTCGGTGATCGAGATGACGTTGGTCGGCACGAACGCGGAGACGTCGCCGGCCTGGGTCTCGATGATCGGAAGGGCGGTCAGCGAACCAGTCTTGCCCTTGACTTCACCGTTGGTGAACTTCTCGACGTAGTCGGCGTTCACGCGCGCGGCGCGCTCGAGCAGACGGGAGTGCAGGTAGAACACGTCGCCCGGGTAGGCTTCACGGCCCGGCGGACGGCGCAGCAGCAGGGAGACCTGACGATAAGCCCAGGCCTGCTTGGTCAGATCGTCATAAACGATCAGCGCGTCCATGCCGCGGTCGCGGAAGTACTCGCCCATGGTGCAACCGGCGTAGGCGGCCAGATACTGCATGGCGGCCGATTCCGACGCGGTAGCGGCGACGACGATGGTGTACTCCATCGCGCCGTTCTCTTCCAGCTTGCGCACGACGTTGGCGACGGTCGAAGCCTTCTGGCCGATGGCCACGTACACGCAGTACATGTCCTGGCCCTTCTGGTTGATGATCGCGTCAACCGCAACCGCGGTCTTGCCGGTCTGACGGTCGCCGATGATCAGCTCGCGCTGGCCGCGGCCGATCGGCACCATGGAGTCAACCGACTTCAGGCCGGTCTGCACCGGCTGCGAAACGGACTGGCGGGCGATGACGCCCGGCGCGACCTTTTCGATCTTGTCGGTGAGCTTGGCGTTGATCGGGCCCTTGCCGTCGATCGGCTGACCCAGGGCGTTCACGACGCGACCGACCAGCTCGGGGCCGACGGGCACTTCGAGAATGCGGCCAGTGGCCTTGACGGTGTCGCCTTCGGTGATGTGCTCGTATTCGCCGAGGACCACCGCGCCAACGGAGTCACGCTCGAGGTTGAGCGCCATGCCGAAGGTGTTGCCAGGGAATTCCAGCATTTCGCCCTGCATGACGTCGGTCAGGCCGTGGACGCGGCAGATGCCGTCGGTCACGGAGACGACCGTGCCCTCGTTACGCGACGTGGCGGCGAGCTGCAGGTTCTGGATCCGGCTCTTAATCAGATCACTGATTTCAGAGGGGTTGAGTTGCATATATGTATGCTCCTAGTTCTTAAGCGCAGCGGCCATGTTCGCGAGCTTGCCGCGGACCGAGGCGTCGATGACTTCGTCGCCGACGGCAATGCGGACCCCACCGATGAGTTCGGGGTCCAGGCTGACAGTTACGTTGATCGCGGCCTTGAAGCGAGCTTCGAGGTCCGCCTTCAACGCAGCCAGCGCTGCATCGTCGAGCGGGAAGGCAGAGGCGATCTCCGCCTCCAGGACGCCTTCGTGTTCGTTCTTGAGTGCAACGAACAGGTCACGGATCTCCGGAAGCACCAGCAGGCGTTCGTTGTCGATGAGGACACGAACGAAGTTCTGCTGTTCGGCGGTCAGTTCACCCGTGACTTCCTGCATCAGCTTGTCGAGCTGTGCGGCAGAAAGGTTGGGGTTCTTGAAGCACGCCTGCATGTCGGGATCGGCCGCCACGGAGGCGAGCCGATCCAGCGCTTCCGACCAAGGCCCCAGCGCACCTGCCCCGCGAGCCAGCTCGAAGGCGGCATCGGCATAGGGGCGCGCGATGGTGACGTTCTCGGCCATGACTTATTGCAGTTCCTGTTTCAGGTTGGCAAGCAGTTCGGCGTGCACCTGGACGTTGATCTCGCGGCGCAGGATCTTCTCGGCACCGGCAACCGCCAGATGGGCGACCTGGTCGCGGAGAGCTTCCTTGGCACGTTGCGCTGCGACGCCGGCTTCGGCTTCGGCAGCTTCACGCGCTGCGGCAATGATGCGACCGGCTTCGGCGCGGGCTTCGTCGATCAGCTGGCTCGCCTGCTTTTCAGCAGAGGTACGCACGTCACCCGCGGATTCGCGGGCCTTGCGCAGTTCCTCGACGACCTTCTTCTCGGCGAGTGCCAGATCGGCCTTGGCCTTGTCCGCAGCTGCCAGCCCGTCTGCGATCTTCTTCGCACGCTCATCCAGTGCCTTCACGATGGGCGGCCACACGAATTTCATCGTGAACCACGCCAGAATGAAGAACACAACGAGCTGGGCTATCAGAGTTGCGTTCAAATTCACGGTTCTTGGCCCTCAGGTTGGTTCAAAAAAGGATGAACTCGAACCGATCAGAGCTGGAACGGGTTGGCGAAGGCGAACATCATGGCGATACCGACACCGATCAGGAACGCGGCGTCGATCAGGCCGGCCAGCAGGAACATCTTGGTCTGCAGGGCGTTCATCAGCTCGGGCTGGCGCGCCGAGGCTTCGAGGTACTTGGAACCCATGATGCCGATACCGATACAAGCACCGATGGCACCGAGACCGATGATCAGACCAGCAGCCAGAGCAACAAAACCCAGAACGTTTTCCATGACGACTCCTTAGTGGGGAAGGTGAGTTTAAAAACTAGGTACTGCGTTGAAGATGAAACCGAAACTTAGTGGCTCTCGTGCGCCTGACCGACATACACCAGGGTCAGCATCATGAAGATGAAGGCCTGGAGCAGGATGATCAGGATGTGGAAGATCGCCCAGATGGAACCCGCGATCACGTGACCAACGAAGCCGAACACGGTGGCGGTGCCGCCGAGCAGCGCGATCAGGATGAAGATCAGCTCGCCAGCGTACAGGTTGCCGAAGAGTCGCATGCCGTGCGAGATGGTCTTGGCGAGGAACTCGATGATCTGCATCGCGAAGTTGATCGGGTAGAGCACCGGGTGGCTGCCGAAAGGCGCGGTGAAGAGCTCATGCACCCAGCCGCCAAGACCCTTGATCTTCACGTTGTAGTACAGGCAGAGCAGCAGCACGCCGCAGGACATGCCCAGAGTGGCGGACAGGTCGGCAGTGGCCACGACGCGCATGTAAGCGTGGGCAGGATCACCGCCTGCGGCGGAATAGATGCCGGTCCAGAGCATGGGGATGAGATCGACCGGCACGAGGTCCATCGCGTTCATCAGGAAGATCCACACGAACACGGTGAGCGCGAGCGGGGCAACGAACTTGCGCGACTCCGGGCTGTGGATGATGCCCTTGGCCTGGTCTGCGACCATCTCGACCAGGAGCTCGATGAAACCCTGGAAGCGCCCGGGGACGCCGGAGGTCGCCTTGCGAGCGGCCAGCCACAGGATGAAGATGGTCAGCAAACCGAGTCCGATCGAAAACACCATCGAGTCGATATTGATGATGCTGAAATCGACGATGTTTTCCTGGGGGTGCCCGGAATTGTTGAAGTGTCCGAGGTGGTGGGTCACATACTCGGATGCGGTGGGAGCGTTTCCAGCCATGGTCAGGTCTTCACCAAAAATGCAAATAAATTCGCTTTCAGCGCCAGAACGAGCCCGATCAGCATGCCCCCCCAGTGGAGGTCAGGATAAACGGCCCACACCAGCACCAACAATCCCACTATCGAGGCGACCTTGATGAATTCGCCTGCGACGAAGGCAGCCACCGTCGCCGACCCGGTCTTGCGCGTCATGGCCGTAAGGCGCATGGCGAACATCCAGCTCGGCAATACACACGCCAGACCCGCTGCTGCTGCCGAGATCGCCCCGGCAACTCCGAACAGCGCGGCAGAAATCAGCGCGGCGAGGAGTGTAGCTAGCAACTGCAGTATGACGGCTTTAAGCATCGGTGTAACAGCTCCTGCGTCAAACGCGCGCAGGCGACCGCCCAAAATCCCGCGGATGGTAGGGGTTAACCGCAGTAAAGTCAAACCTCGGTTGCATCGCAGCAAGCACTTCCCGAAGCGTCGTGTATCTTATAGAAGTTGTATCACCAGCGGGGGCCGCAATGAACCGATCTGCGACAGTTCGCGCCGCCCGCCCCCAGTCACCTGCACTGCAGCCACAGCCCCCGCACAATCATGATCCGTACCCGCAAGGCCAGTCGCAGGGAGATCTTCGGCTGGTGCATGTTCGACTTCGCAAACCAGGCCTACACACTACTGATCATCACGGTGGTGTTCGGCGACCTGTACACCCGGGTGATCGTTGGCGACGCCCCCGATTACAGGCTCGGCAACCTGCTCTGGAGCCTTGCACTGTGCATCAGCTATGCCATGGTCGTGGTGAGTGCGCCGCTGCTCGGTGCGGTGATGGACCACGCGCAGGCCAAGAAGCGCATGCTGCTGGCGAGCTACCTCGTCACCGTGGCGAGCACCGCCATGCTCTACCTGGTCAGCCCGGGATACGTGTGGCTGGGGTTCGCGCTCATCGTGATCTCGAACACGGCCTACTCCGCAGGAGAGTCCTTCATCGCCAGCTTCCTGCCTTTCCTCGGCGACAGCCACGAGATGGGGAAGATCTCGGGCCTGGGCTGGGCGCTCGGCTACGCGGGCGGCCTGGTGTCGGCCGGGTTCGTGCTGCTCTTCCTCGGCGAGGTGAGCGCGGAAAACTTCGAGCGCATGCGCTGGGTCGGCCCCTTCGCCGCGGCCTTCTTCCTGCTCGCCGCCATCCCGACCTTCCTGTGGGTACGCGAGCCTCGAGTGGGCCACCATCGCCGGCTCGACGCGGCGGTGCTGCACGGCGCCTATGCGCGCCTGCTGGCGACCTTGCGCTCGGTATCGCAGTTCCCGGACCTGGGTCGGCTGTTCATGTCCATCCTGTTCGCGATGGCCGGGGTCTATGTGATCGTGGCCTTCTCCTTCATCTACGGCGCCCAGGTGATCGGATGGAGCGAGGCCACGCGCAACCTGATGTTCATCGTCGTGCAGATCACCGCCCTGCTGGGGGCGCTGCTGTTCGGCGCGCTGCAGGGGCGGCTCGGCGGACGTCTGACCTATTCGCTCACCCTCGTGCTGTGGATTGCAGCCATCCTGGCGATCTACTTCGTCGGCGAGCTGACCGCAGGCCTCAACAGGCAACTCGGTATCGAACTGAAGGTCGAGGAGGTATTCCTGTTCGCCGGGCTGCTGTCCGGCCTCAGCCTGGGTTCGAGCCAATCGGTGGGACGCGCCCTGGTGGGCATGTTCGCACCTGAGCAACGCGCGGCCGAGCTGTTCGGCTTCTGGGGCCTGTTCAGCAAGCTGGCGGCGATCTTCGGCATCTTCGGCGTCGGCCTGCTGCAGTGGCTGTTCGGCCTGCAGGGCGCAGTGCTGTTCTGCATCCTGCTGTTTGCGCTGGCCTTGCTACCGCTCGCAGCGATCGACGAGGCGCGCGGCATCGCCGCCGCGCAGCGCGCAGACGCGCCTGCGCCCTAGCGCAGGCGGCCGAGCAGGCCGTCGAGCTGGTCGAGGCTGCCGAAGCGGATCGTGACCTCGCCGGCCCCCTTCTTGTTGGCCTTGATCTTCACCGTCGCGCCAATCGCGTCCGACACCTCTTCCTCGAGCCGCAGCAGATCGCGGTCGGGCTGGGGCGCAGGCTTCTTCTGGCGCGGGTTGAGGATCTGCTGCACCAGGCGCTCGGTGTCGCGCACCGACAGCTGACGGGCGGCGACCTGGTTGCCGAGCTGGATCTGGCTGGCGCCGTCGAGCGGCAGCAATGCGCGCGCATGACCCATGTCGATGTCGCCCGCCATCAGCAGTTCCTGCACCGGCTTGGCAAGGTTGAGCAGGCGCAACAGGTTCGACGCCGCCGGACGCGAGCGGCCGACCGCATCCGCGGCCTGCTGGTGGGTCATGGCGAACTCGTCGATCAGGCGCTGGATGCCGCCGGCCTCTTCGAGCGGGTTGAGGTCCTCGCGCTGGATGTTCTCGATCAACGACATCGCCAGCGCGGCTTCGTCGGGGATCTCGCGCACCAGGCAGGGCACTTCGGCGAGGCCGGCAATCTGCGAGGCCCGCCAACGGCGCTCGCCGGCGATGATCTCGTAGGCATCGTCGCCTACCGGGCGCACCATGATCGGCTGCATGATGCCCTGCGCCTTGATCGACGCCGCGAGCTCTTCGAGCGAGCCGGGGTCCATGCGTGTGCGCGGCTGGTACTTGCCCGGCTGCAGCGCGATCGTGGGCAGCGTCTGCAGCTCGCCCTTGTCGGCTTCGTCTTCCTGGTTGGCTGCGAGCAGCGCATCGAGGCCGCGGCCAAGGCCCTTGAGTCTGGGTTTGTTCATGTCGGTTCCGGTCTTCAGAAGGTCTTCGCGCGTTCGATCATCTCGTGCGCAAAGGCCATGTAGGCCTGCGCACCCTTGGCCGCCTTGTCGAACACCACGCCCGGCATGCCGTGACTGGGCGCCTCGGCCAGGCGCACGTTGCGCGGCACGATGGCTCGGAACACCTTGTCGCCGAAGTGGCCCTCGAGCTGGGCGGAGACCTGTTGCTGCAAGGTGACGCGGGGGTCGAACATCACCCGCAGCAGGCCGATGATCTTGAGGTCGCGATTGAGGTTGGCATGCACCTTCTTGATCGTGTTGACCAGGTCGGACAGACCCTCGAGCGCGTAGTACTCGCACTGCATCGGGATGATGACGCCGTTGGCGCAGCACAGGCCATTGAGGGTGAGCATCGACAGCGAGGGCGGGCAGTCGATGAGGACGAAATCATAGTCGGCATCGAAGGCAGCGAGCGCGTTGCGCAGGCGTTTCTCACGCTGATCCAGATTGACCAGCTCGACCTCGGCACCGGCGAGGTCGCGGTTGGCCGGCAGCACGTCGTAGCCGCCGGTGGGCGAGGGCACGCGGACGCCGGCGAGGTCTACCATGCCCACGAGCAGGTGATAGACCGAGCTCTTCAAGCCGCGCTTGTCGACCCCGCTGCCCATGGTCGCGTTGCCCTGCGGGTCGAGGTCGATCAGCAGCACGCGCTGTCCGGCCTGGTGCAGGGCAGCAGCGAGATTGACGCAGGTGGTGGTTTTGCCCACCCCGCCCTTCTGGTTGGCAACGCAGAAAATCTTGGCCATGTCGGTTCAGGCTGTTCCGTATGCAGGGATCGCACGCAGGGTGCGAGTCCCGGAGTGTACTTCAATGCGGCGCCGCAGCAGACGCCCCTCTTCAGGGCTCAGTATCAGGCACGACGGATGACCAGCAGGTGACGCTCGGCATCCAGCCCGGGCACCACGAGCGCGTGGGTCTCCGCCACCACCCACCCGGCGGGCAGCGCAGCGATCTCGTCAGCCGGGTGGGCGCCCTTCATCGCGTACAACGCACCCCCCTCTGCGAGCAGATGGCCCGAAAGGTTCACGAAATCGGCCAGACTCGAGAACGCCCGCGAGATCACGCCTTCGGCCGCACCGCCGGGCAGGCCTTGGGCCTGCACCTGTTCGACGCGCTTGTTGAGCACGCTGAAGTTGCCCAGCCCGAGCTCGATCTTCGCCTGTTGCTGGAAGCTCGCCTTCTTGCCCACGGTCTCGATCGAGCTGACCACCAGACCCGGACGCACGATCGCCAGTGCCACGCCCGGCAGCCCGCCACCGGAGCCGATGTCGGCCAGCCTGCTCACGCGCTCGAGGTGCGGCAACACCGCCAGCGAATCGAGCAGATGATGGGTGATCACCTCCTGCGGGCTACGGATCGCGGTGAGGTTGTAGACCTTGTTCCACTTGAGCAGCAGCTCACCGAAGGCGAGCAGGCGATCGACCGTTTCCTGCGGCAGGGCAAGTCCGAGAGCGGCGACCCCATCGCTGAGCTGTGCCGCCCAGGGCTGCAGGCGGCCGCTCATGCCGCAGGCCTCCGCGCCGCCTCGTCCGCGGCCACACCGGTGCGCGCCGCCAGGTCGCGGCGCTTGAGCCACACCAGCAGCAGCGAGATCGCCGCCGGGGTCACGCCTTGAATGCGGCCGGCCTGGCCGATGGTTTCCGGCTTGTGCAGGTTGAGCTTCTGCTGCACTTCCTTGGACAGGCCGCGCACCTGGGCATAGTCGAGTTCGACCGGCAGGCGGGTGGCCTCGGCCTGGGCCTGCTTCGCCACCTCCTCCTGCTGGCGGTCGATGTAGCCCTGATACTTGGCGGCAATCTCGATCTGCTCGATGACCTGCGCGTCGGTCTCGCGCTCTTCCGGCGCTCCAGGCAGGCTCATCAGCGTCTCGTAGCTGGTCTCGGGCCGGCGCAGCAACTCGAAGTAGCGCTGCTCGCGCTCGAGCGCCTTGCCGAGCACGCGTTGCTGGTCCTCGGCGGGAATCGCCTCCGGTCGCGCCCACGCCGCCTTCAGTTGCGCGGTGCCGCGCTCGATCGCCTCGCGCTTGGCACAGAAGGCGGACCAGCGTTCGTCATCCACCAGGCCAAGCTCGCGGCCCTTCTCGGTCAGGCGCAGGTCTGCATTGTCCTCGCGCAGGCTCAAGCGATACTCGGCACGCGAGGTGAACATGCGGTAGGGCTCGGAAACGCCGCGGGTGATCAGGTCGTCCACCAGCACGCCGAGATAGGCCTCGTCGCGACGCGGACACCATGGCTCGCGACCCTGTACCTGCAGCGCCGCGTTGGCGCCGGCGAGCAAGCCTTGCGCAGCGGCCTCCTCGTAGCCGGTGGTGCCGTTGATCTGGCCAGCGAAGTACAACCCGCCGATCGACTTCGTCTCCAGGCTGGACCTGAGGTTGCGCGGGTCGAAGTAGTCGTACTCGATCGCATAGCCGGGGCGCAGGATGTGAGCGTTCTCCAGGCCGCGGATGCTGCGCACGATCTGCAGCTGCACGTCGAAGGGCAGCGAGGTCGAGATGCCGTTGGGGTAGATCTCGTGCGTCTCCAGCCCTTCCGGCTCGAGGAAGATATTGTGGCTGTCCTTGTCGGCGAAACGGTGGATCTTGTCCTCGATCGAGGGGCAATAGCGCGGCCCCACGCCCTCGATCACGCCCGAATACATCGGCGAGCGGTCGAGGTTGGCGCGGATCACGTCGTGCGTGCGTTCGTTGGTCTGCGTCATCCAGCACGGCAGCTGACGCGGGTGCTGGGCGGCGTTGCCGAGGAAGCTGAACACCGGCACCGGATCGTCGCCCGGCTGGATGCTCATTACCGAGAAGTCGATGGTGCGCGCATCCAGCCGCGGCGGCGTGCCGGTCTTGAGTCGGCCCTGCGGCAGCTTGAGCTCCTTCAGGCGCGCGCCGAGCGAGATCGCCGGCGGATCGCCCGCGCGCCCGGCCGAGTAGTTCTGCATCCCGACGTGCACCAGGCCGTTGAGGAAGGTCCCTGCGGTCAGCACCACCGCCGGCGCCTCGAAGCGCAGGCCGATCTGGGTGACCACGCCGGTGACGCGGTCGCCGGCCACGGTGAGATCATCCACCGCCTGCTGGAACAGCCACAGATTGGGCTGGTTCTCCAGCCGACGCCGGATCGCCGCCTTGTACAGCACGCGGTCGGCCTGGGCGCGGGTGGCACGCACCGCCGGGCCCTTGGAGGCGTTGAGGATGCGGAACTGGATGCCGCCCTCGTCGGTGGCCGCCGCCATCGCGCCGCCGAGCGCATCGACCTCCTTGACCAGGTGGCCCTTGCCGATGCCGCCGATCGAGGGGTTGCAACTCATCGCCCCCAGCGTCTCGATGTTGTGGGTGAGCAGCAGCGTGGCTGCGCCCATGCGCGCTGCGGCAAGCGCAGCCTCGGTCCCGGCGTGACCGCCGCCGACCACGATGACATCGAAACGAGTGGGATAGAGCATGGCGCGCTCCGGGCTGCAATGCGTGAACAAGGGGCGAGATTCTACGCCTTCAACGCCCGAGCGGCCAGGCATGCGCCCCATGTTTCACGAAATTACGCATTTTAAACAGCTGCTTATCACTTACCGTCGGGCAAGACCCAAGAGAGGCGACCACCCACCCGCCTTGCTCCGTCCCCGTCCGAGCGGTCCAACAAAGGCATCCGCACGCTAAAGTCCTCGCGCCAAGCCCCCGTTAATATCCCCAACGATTGGACTACAGTAACGACATTCGCTTCGAAGTGTGACATGGTTCGCGGAGCAGCCCGTGTAGGGACGAGGTTTGTAGACCTTGATCAAAGCCCAGTTCGCTGCTCGATGATGTCATGCCGGTGCCCTTCCCCATCATCAAGACCGACCCGGTTAACTCACAATGAAAACCATCTTCCTCGTCGATGACTCCGCCACCATCCTGCTGTCGATCTCCGGGATCCTGAGCAAGGCTGGCTACGCGGTAGAGAAAGCGCCGAGCGCGCTCGACGCCCTCAAGAAATTCCAGGGCGGCGTCAAGGCAGACCTGCTGATCACCGATCTCAACATGCCGGGCATGAACGGCATCGAGTTCATCAAGGAGGTGCGCAAGCTGCCCGCGTATCGCTTCATGCCGATCCTGTTCCTGACCACGGAGTCGCAGCAGTCCAAGAAGGCGGAGGCCAAGGCGGCAGGCGCTTCCGGCTGGATCGTCAAGCCCGCCTCGGCAGACGAACTGCTCAATACGATCAAGCTCGTCATGCGCTGACCATGAACTCCTCGATCTTCCTGCGTCGGTCACTGGTGATGCTGGGCGCCATCGCGCTCGCGGCCGGCGTCACGGTGTTCCTGTTCAACGAGTGGTTCAACGCCAGCTTCCTGCCGGCGCTGGGCATACCCCAACCGCTCGGAAACGCGATCGGCGCAATGTTGATCGTCTTCGCGGCCTATCTCGGGGTGCGCCTGGTATCGCTCGCCGTCTTTCGCGACGCAGCATTCGGCCAGGAGATCACCCTCGACACGCTGCAGAACAACCGCGAACAAGCCAGCCAGGTCTGCCGGGAAATCGCCGTCGAGCTACGTGCCGTGCCGGCTTTCAGCGACGTGCTGCGCAAGCAACTCGACAGCGTCGTGCAGCAGACCGAACAGGCTGCCTACGACATCGGCGAGCGTCTGCAGACGATTGACGACGTGGTCAATCGGCTCAACACCTTCGTCACCGAACAGTCGAACGAGTCGTCCGAGAGGGTGCATAGCTCGGAATCGCGCATCGCCAACAACCAGAAGCTCATCCGGCGCATGCAGCAGTACATCGACCATCGCATCCAGGAAGCCCGGCAGGACCAGGAGCGCGTCGCCCAGGTGGTCCGCGAGGCACGCTCGCTGGAGTCGCTGACCAAGCTGATCAAGGACATCGCGGCACAGACCAACCTGCTCGCACTCAATGCCGCGATCGAGGCAGCGCGGGCGGGCGAAGCCGGTCGCGGCTTTACGGTCGTTGCCGACGAGGTTCGCAAACTATCGACCGAGACGGAAAATGCCGTGCAGTCGATCAACCTTGGCATCCAGAGCGTGGCCTCGACGATCGAGACCCAGCTCAAGGAAAAACTGGCCGCCACCGATCTCGACGACGAACGTGACGCGCTAGGCCAGTTCGCCGTGCAGCTCGCCGAACTCGGCCAAAGCTACGAAGACATCCTGCAGAATCAATCCAGCGCAATGGACACGGTGCGCCAGAGCAGCAACGAACTGGCAGCGATGTTCATGGATGCGCTGGCGAGCGTCCAGTTCCAGGACGTCACCCGGCAGCAGATCGAACACACGGCCGAATCGCTCAGTCGCCTCGACCAGCACCTGGGCGTACTCGCCGAGCGGCTCGATCAGAGCGACAACCCCAGCTTCAGCTACACCCCGCTCGCAGAGCACCTGGAAGAGATCTATGGCCGTTACGTGATGGAGCAACAGCGCCAGACGCACGAGCAAGTCACCGGCAAGACATCGTCAGGTACCGTAGCGGCAGCAAATCCAAAGATCGAACTTTTCTGAGTACGACCATGCCTGCGCGCAAGAAAAAGACCGGGGATCGCATCGCCATCGCCGAGGACATGAGCATCTACAACGCTGCAGCACAGAAGCAGCAGCTCATCGACGCACTGCACCACGCAGCCGAGCGCCTTGAGATCGACCTCTCCGGCGTCGCCGAAATCGACACCGCCGGCTTCCAGCTTCTGATGCTGGTCAAGCGCGAGGCACGCCGACTCGGCAAGGAGGCACAGATCATCGCGCACAGCGAGGCAGTACGCGACGTGCTCGATTTCTACAACATGGCAGCCGAGTTCGGCGATCCGCTGCTTATCCCGGCAAACCAGGCCTGATTCCGGACGCGCAGAACCATGGACGAGATCACCACCGTATTCGTCACCGAGAGTCGCGAACAACTCGCAACCCTCGAGTCGGCCCTGCTGCAACTCGAGAACAGCCCCGACGACGACGACACCCTGAACGCGATCTTCCGTAGCGCGCACACCATCAAGGGGGGCGCCGCGGTCATCGAATGCGGCTACATCGTCGCCTTCACCCATGTGGTCGAGAACGTACTCGACAAGTTGCGCAACCGCGAGATCAAGCTCGACTCAGACCTCATCGCGCTGCTGCTGGGCTGCGGCGACCACATCGGCAATCTGCTCGGCGTGCTCGAATCCGCTGCCAGCAGCCCCGACCCCGACCTCGCCGCCGAGGGCGAAGGGCTGCTCGCCCGCCTGCAGCGCGACTGGCTGTCGGAGACGAAGGCCGACTCGAGCTCGGGGCCGCCAAGCGCCATGCCGCCACCGATCGAGAGCAGCGGTGGCGGCATGGTCGAAACCGATTGCTGGCATATTTCGCTGCGCTTCGGCCCCGACGTGCTGAGGAACGGCATGGACCCGCTGTCCTTTCTGCGCTACCTCGGCAGCATCGGGCGCATAGAGCGCCTGGAGACCATTGCCGACGCGATGCCGAACGCGGAGGACATGGATCCCGAGGCCTGCTACCTCGGCTTCGAGATCAGCTTCTCGTCCAATGCCGACAAAGCCGCCATCGAGCGCGTCTTCGACTTCGTGCGTGATGACTGCAGCCTGCACATCCTGCCGCCGCACAGCCGGCTGGACGACTACCTGGCGCACATAAACGCCCTGCCCGAAGACCCGATGCGCCTGGGCGAGATCCTGGTGAAGGTGGGTGCGCTGACCCAGGCCGAACTCGACGAGGGGCTCAGGCTGCAGCACGCAGACGACGGCGAAACCGTGCTGGCCGAGGCTCAGGACGCTCCCGCCGAGCCCCACCCGATCGGCGAGATCCTCGTCGAGCACAAGGTCGTCCAGGCCGAACTGGTCGATGCCGCGGTCGCCAAGCAGAAGCAGGTCACCGAAAAGAAGGTCGCCGAGGCGCGCCTGATCCGCATTCAGGCCGACAAGCTCGACCGCCTCATCGACCTCGTCGGCGAGCTCGTCATCGCCGGCGCCAGCGTCAGTCTTCTCGCCAGTCGCAGCGGCCTGGGCGAGCTGGTCGAAGCCAACTCCATTACCAGCCGCCTGGTCGAGAGCATTCGTGACGCTGCGCTGCAACTGCGCATGGTGCAGATCGGCGAGACCTTCAACCGCTTCAACCGCGTCGTGCGCGACACCGCACGCGAGATGGGCAAGGACATCGAGCTGGTGATCAGCGGCGGTGAAACCGAGCTCGACAAATCCATGGTCGAGAAGATCGGCGACCCGCTGATGCATCTGGTGCGCAATGCCATGGACCATGGCCTGGAGCAGCCTGCCGCGCGCGAGGCCAAGGGCAAACCGGCGCGCGGCCGGCTCGAACTCAACGCCTTCCACGACTCGGGCAGCATCGTCATCGAGGTGGCAGACGATGGCGCCGGCCTCAACCGCGACCGTATCCTCGCCAAGGCGATCGAGCGCGGACTCGCCCAGCCTGGCCAGGCCCTGTCGGACGCCGAGATCTACAACCTGATCTTCGAGCCCGGCTTTTCCACCGCCGAGAAGGTCACCAACATTTCCGGCCGTGGCGTCGGCATGGACGTCGTCCGCCGCAACATACAGAGCCTGCGCGGCAGCGTCGAGGTCAGCTCCGAGATCGGCAAGGGCTCGCGCTTCGCCATCCGCCTGCCGCTCACGCTGGCGATCATCGACGGCTTCCTCGTCGGCATCGGCGATGCCGCCTACGTCATCCCGCTCGACAGCGTGGTCGAGTGTGTCGAGCTCTCGGTGGATGGCTTCACCCGCGACTACGTCAACCTGCGCGGCGAAGTCCTGCCCCTGGTGCGGCTGCGCCAGATGTTCGACATGGCGGGCGAGGCACCGGCGCGTCAGAACGTGGTCGTCGTACAGTACGCCGGGATCAAGTCCGGCATCGTGGTCGATCAGCTGATGGGCGAATTCCAGACCGTCATCAAGCCGCTCGGCAGCATTTTCCGCCACATCAAGGGGATTGGCGGCTCAACCATCCTCGGCAGCGGCGAGGTCGCACTCATCCTCGACGTGCAGGCATTGGTTCAGCGCTGCGCTTCGAGCGAGGAGCAACGCGCCGGCGGCCACGCCACCACGCGCGCACCCGCCTTGGCAGCCCGCAACTGACGGCGACCTGGCTCGCATCGATTTTTCCTGGAGTACATCATGAAGAACCTGAAGATCGGCATCCGGCTCGGCATCGGCTTCGCCATCGTGCTGCTGCTGCTGGTCGCCATCGCGGCCGTGGGCAGCCTGCGACTGAGCAACCTGCAGGCCGAAATCACCGACATCGTCAGCGACAAGAACGTCAAGCTGTCGACCTCGAACGAGATGATCTCATCGATCAACCTGATCGGGATGTTGCACCGGAACATGCTGATCATGCGCGGCGAGCAGGACCTGCGCGACTTCGCGCAATCAACAAGCGCAGAACGCGCCAAACTGCTGCGCAACCTGGAAGCCCTCGACCGCCTGAACTACAGCGACGAAGGCAAGCGGCAGCTCGAATCCATCAAGTCCACCCGGCAGGCTTTCATCGGTCTGCAGCAAGAGTTCGAGGGGCTGATCCAGCAGCGCGACTTCGACACGGCGACCGCCATGTTCTCGGCGACCTATCGCCCAGCCTTCCTCGCCTATCTCGACGCGCTCAACAAGTTCATCGCCTACCAGACCGCGCTCACGCAACAGATCGGTGGCAATGCCGAAGTGCTCGCCGAGCGTTCCGTTACCGTACTGATCGGGCTGGCGATCGCCGCGCTGCTGGTCGGTATCGGCTTTGCCATCTTCATCACGCGCTCGATCACGCGCCCGGTGGGCGAGGTGAGCGCCGCTGCCGAGCGCATGGCCAGGGGCGACTTCGCCTTCGACCTCCAGTCCGACGCCAAGGACGAGGTGGGTAGCGTGGTGCGTGCAGTGGCCGGCGTCCAGACCAGCGTCAA
>NZ_JARQZE010000024.1:0-41680 GCF_029588855.1 Thauera mechernichensis
GTACTCAAAATACTGACTTTAATCAGCATGAGCACCTAATCATTGTGAAACCAAAACGACCGAAGCCGCTTTCGACCACAACCACCAAGCACCCACACTTATCGGTTGTTCAATTTTTTAAAGAGCGACAGACATTCATCAACTGTCTTTCTGCTTGAATCCTGCTTACGTCGAGCGCTGATTTTTCGCACAACATCGAACAGAACTCTCACCCCCCTTAAGCGCCGAACTCTTTTTGAAAAGTGTTTTTCGTTCAGGAGAGCCGCGCATTATAGAGATAAAAAAACGCCGGTCAACAGGAAGTCAATAAAACTTCTTTTTGCGCCTATCGGAGCGGGACTTGGAGAGCACACGGCCTTGCCCGCGACACTGATGCACTCACCCTTCAGCTTACCGGCGGCCCGCATCGCCCCCCGTAACCCGAGCCACGAGCGGGCCAAGCTTGAGCTCAACTACCCCACTCTCGCACTCACCCAGAACGCTGGCAGCAAACCGCCACTCCCTGGACGCCGGCCGGTAGATCATGCCGGTGCGGACCTCGAAGAGTTCGTCGCGCTGCTTGATGCGCACCGGACACACTTCGACGACGCGAGCAGTGAACGGTGTGTCGGCGGGGACCCGGAGGTACTTGCTCGGCTCCGAGCCTTGATCGAAGGGACCGTAGGCAACCACGCGAGTCGGCACCCGATCGTCCTGGGCTCGCTTCAAGCCCGTGCAATCCTGACTTGGGGGGAAGACCACAGTCCGAGCAGCGCCCACCTGGCGCAAGGGGACCCCCAACCAGGCGGGACCGAACTCGAACACAGCATCAAACGACGCCCGCTGCTCGGACTCTTCTCCGGAATAGCGCCTCTCCACGGCAACGGCGTAGCCAGCAGCGTCCGTTGGCCGAGCATCTGAATAGGCACCCCCGGTGGAAGCCGGCACAAGCCACACCTCCGCGGTGCGCACCGGTAGCCCCAGGTCGGCCAGCCGTGCCTCGTCGACTGACGCCGGGTAGTCAAATGCACGGCTGTCAAGCAACCATGCCGGCGGCTTGTCGCAATCAATCGGCCGATAGAGCGCCACCTCCACCCTTACCAGACTCATGACCGGGATGGGCGCCTGCGCATGATCGACGGCATCGCCTACCACCATGGGCGCACGCAGGACCTTGTTGATGGCCAGCGGCGTACCCTCGGGCCAGCGCAGATGCATCCGGGGGTCTGCCACCCGGGCGCCTTGCAGCGGATCGGCCAGCCCCAACTCCGCCTCCCTCGATTCGAGCAAGCGATCGCCACAGCCGGCGAGGAGCAGTGCGGCAGCAGCCACCCGGATGATTGTTGTGCCAGCGCGGACATGTCGAGTGCGATGCGTCATGGCTTTTCCAGCATGATCCAGATTCGGTCGCGCTCAGGGGCGACTGACCCAACCTCGAGCACGACGTTGCGGATGAGGTCATGCCGCCTTGATGCACAAGCCTGCTTCATCGCCTGGCCAAAGGCATCGGCAGAGCACGCGCGCGCGCTGCACCAGCCACCGTCGAACACGATGTCGCCGTCGCGAAAGGGCACGGCCGGGTCGCTCGCAATGATCTCGGCCTGAGCCGCGATACGGATACCCTGGTAATGACCGTCGATGAAATAGGGCTCGCCCTGAATCGGGCGCTGGATGCGCCCAAGGACCTTGCACAGCTCGGGCGCGGATGTTCTCGCGCGCGACGGATCGCGTCTCATCCACCGCTCGATCGAGAGCAGGACATCGCTCGCATCGGGAAGGTCGGCGTGTGCGCTTGCAGCGGACTGACGCACTGGCGCCTCTACGACCGCTATCGTCTGCCGCGCACCATCGGCCATGTGACATGCCGCAGGGTCCAGCCGGCACAGTGCAGGATTCTTCAGCCCCTGACTGTCTCGTCGAGCACGCAGATAATCACCAAGTGAAGGGTTGAGCATGGGACGGGGAACGAGATCTGGAGTCGAGTAAGCACGCAGTTCGACCGGCGGTGACGACGTGGCACCCGCTTCAGGCTCGAAACTGACGAGATGACTTCCGTAGTGACTGAAACGCAGCATGCCGGGCGCGGCCCGAGCCCCCTCATCGAGTGGAAAACCTGGGCGGATTTCATACAGCGCTGCTGGATCGGCCCCATCCGGCCGATCCGGGGAAATCTCGCGCGGCGGGAACACACTGGCGTCTAGGATGATCGGACGACCGTTGTAGCCGTCCCAAGCCACTAGCAGCCTGGCATCATTGCTGGCGACGTAACGCGTGCGCACCAGCACGTCCACAGCCTCGAGCATGGCGCCGGGCGGCAGGAAGGCCCTGCGGGCACGCTCCAGCTCCCGGGCCTTTGCGCATGCGCGCAGGCTCTGCGTGGACGTTCCGGCACATGCTGGGGTCGAGGCCCCCTGCGCAACCCATGCCCGCGGCGCCCAACTTCCTGCGTCGGAATCGTCGGACAGCGCGACGCGATGAAGCGCAGTTGCGCTCATCCCCAGCAGGCTTGAACCAAAAGACACCCAGGCAAACGGACTATCGTGCAGGACCCCCGAGGCCGACGGCGTCAAAGACGCAGACGGATCGGCCCGATCAAGGTCAACAAGGTAGTAGCCTGGCAAGGGCTGCTGTCGCGTCGAGCGCGTAAGGAACGCAAGCCAGCGCTCGTCTGCGGAAAGGGCTATCGCCCCTTGTTGCATGCTCCACGCGTAGCCATCACGGAGCTGGTCGAGCTGACGCCCGTCCGGCACTGCGATCCGGCGCAGATTTCGCTGGCGCTGATCCCAGACCATCAGGTAGCCGTCGTCGAGCGAGAAAACAGCAAGATTCACCGCGTTGGTGCGATGAGCGCGGACATGCTCCGCCTCCGGAAAGCGCGCCTTGAAGATCATCCTGTTGGCAGCGATGTCCCAGACCTGGAACTCAGTCACCGAGACGTCCTTGTCCTTGGTGAGCACCGCAAGATGAGCGCCGTCTTCGCCGAGCAGCGCGAAACCGTAAGCATCCTCCAGAGTGAAGGCAAGCTCGCCGGACGCCATGCGCCACACATAGCTGTGCACGCGTCGACTGGAGGCCTCGCCCGCCACCGTCCGGCTATGGACCACGGTCTGGCCCAACGGCGCGACAACCGTCCGAAGCACCCCCTGGTCAATCGGGAACAATCGCAAGCGATCGTCGGCGCGCTGTATCAGAGCCTCCGGTAAGCGCGGACTCATCGGCAGCACATTGAGAATACGTCCGTTTGCGGGATCGAGTACGAGCAGATCGTGAAAGCGGACGCCTTGGATACCACCGCGTGCTTCCACCACGACGAAGTCCTGCACCGGTGCCGACATGGGATCATCGGCGTACCCGGAAAGCGCGAAGCACAGGATCAACGCTACCCCCAGCACCTTGATGCCGCAAGCCCAGGTGCTTGCCGGGCGCCAGCCATATGCGCGCTCCTCCTCCGATGCAACACCTGCGCCGGCCTTCATCGGAATAACGCCCGCAGCCAGCTTCCGTTACGCAGCAGTGTCATGATGCGAAACGGGATCGACCCGACCACGAAGACGCTGAACAGCGTCAGCCACGCGCCCCCCCTTCCACAAGATGTAGCCGTTGATTCCCCAGAACAGCCAAGCCAGCGAACTGCCAAACAGGAGATAGCACATTAGGCAGGCAGAACCGGCGACGAACAGCACATAGAAGCTGAACATCACCCTGTCGCGCGCGCGTCCAGCCCCGAGTCGGATCATGAGCAGGGCTGCGACGGCCACCACGAGCACGAAGGGCAGCAGGGCGAGCAAGTAGGCGAGCAGTTCCACGAGCGCCCCCGCCACGAAGGCCTCGACGCTCGCACTTAAGGGTTCGGCCCATCGCAGCCAGTCGTGATCGCTAAGCCACGCTGGCGCACTGGCGTTGAAACTCGAGACCCAGGTCCGCGGCACGATGCTCGACAGCACCAGCCCCCAGAACAGTGTGTTGAGACACAGCACCAGCAGCGTCAGCATGACACGCCGGCCGGCGCCCATGGGCTCTCCCGCCGACCGCTCACCCCAGCCCTCGAACCGAGCGCACCATAAAGCATGCGCTGCAGTACTCAAGGCACCGAGAGCGATCACCCACTTTGCGTGCGTCACGAGCAGAAAGACAAACGCAAACGGAGACACCAAGGCAATGAGCAGGCTCACGACAAGCTCAAGAACCCCGCTGGCGCTGCTGATGCGCTCGCCGATCGTCGACCGCGCCGACACCCCGAGCATCATCACGCTCGGGTCCGCACGGTGACGCGTCAGCGGTCGGGGTTGTGGCATGCAAGAGCGCCCAGCAGGAGTGCACACGCACCCCGAGAGGAGCGCATCGTCACGTCATTCGCGATCGCGTCGCCGGCCGCAGCATGGCCAGACCAGACACGATCAGGATGGCATGGAAGTCGACCAATTATAGTCAGACTGGCTGGACGCAGTCTTCGATCTCGAGGTGACGCTCATCGATTTGTCGGAGCCTGCCAGAGTTTTTGATCTAGACGCCCTACCCACTGGAGCACAAGGCTCCAGGACGGTCAGTTGTCCAACTGGGCGTCGACAGGCGCGAAACCATAGTACGAACCGTAGGCTGAAGGCTCCGGCGCGTAGGCCGCGACCTTTATTGCGTCGGTCAGGGTCACGGTGTCGGTGAAACCGTCAATGCCCCGCTCGTCCGCCAGCCATGCGGCTTCGACCTGCTGGTCAGACATGCCCTCGAGGCTCAGATTTGCGTTCAGGCGTGCCGACCGGTACTCGAAGGCCGTATCGTGGGCAATGAACAAGGTGTGCTGGCAAGCCGTGATGCGGGTTTCGTCGAGCGGATCGGCGCCCATGACACGCGTACCGCAGAACGGACAGTGAACAGGCGTGTAATAGAACGTTTTGAGTTCGGTGCGTTGTATGAACTGGGACATCGGGATCTCCTTGAGCGCGCTGATGATGTAGCTGCGTGCACCGCACAGCGAAGCTGCAGCGCACGGGCCTTGTTGGTGAGCTCCCCGTTACGGCGAACCCCTTCTGTAACGCAAGGCATTGGCGCCTGTCTTGCCGCCGCTGAATGCGTTTCGGGTTATCGGGTTTCAAAAAGCAAAAGGCCCGGCGCTTGCCGGGCCTTGCGACAGCCTGCGCTTTACGCGCGACGGCTGGGATGCAACTCAGTTGGCGGCGCGAATGTTCGACGCCTGCAGCCCCTTGGGGCCGGTGGTCACGTCGAAGGTGACGCGCTGGCCTTCAGCCAGGGTCTTGAAGCCTTGGCCCTGGATGGCGGAGAAGTGCGCGAACAGGTCGTCACCCCCGGCCTCCGGCGTAATGAAACCAAAGCCCTTCGAATCGTTGAACCACTTTACGGTACCAGCTGCCATGTCTTGAATCTCCTGAAAACGGGGAAAGCCCCCTGGATGGGGCGAGTATCAAGACAGCAAGGTATGACTTGGGGGAATACGGCCGAACGGCGCGGCCATGAGACCGCAACCGAAAATCGGATATGCCAACAAACAAACTGCACGACTTGAATATCGCTGGGCCACAGTATGCGCGCATCGGGCCAATAACGACAGCAATTTCTCTACCGATCGTAACCTGTCAGTGCGCTCCCCACCCGCGATGCCGCGCGAGGCGCAAGCGAGAGCGCGCTGCCCGCCCACCCATGATGCCTTAAATCTCCCCGGACACACCTCCGCACGGGCGTTACAATTGCAGGCTTTCCAGGCCGCAACCGGAGCCTTCGCAATGCCGCTCACCCAGACCGAAAACCTCAACGTCCTCGCCTTCGATCACATGCCGTCGCCGGACGAGATCAAGGCCCGCGTCCCGCTCACCGAGCGCGCTGCTGCGTCGGTGGTCGCCGGGCGCAAGGCGGTGATGGACATCCTCGACCGCAAGGACCCGCGGGTATTCGTTGTCGTCGGACCGTGCTCGATCCACGACCCGGTGGCCGGCCTCGACTATGCGCGCCGACTCAAGACCCTCGCCGATGAAGTATCCGACACCCTGCTACTGGTAATGCGGGTTTACTTCGAGAAACCGCGCACCTCCACCGGCTGGAAGGGCTTCATTAACGATCCCTTCATGGATGACTCGTTCCGCATCGACGTCGGCATGGAGCGTGCTCGCCAGTTCCTGCTCGACGTTTGCGAGATAGGCCTTCCCACCGCGACCGAGGCGCTCGACCCTATCGCACCGCAGTACTACGGCGATCTCATTTCATGGACCGCCATCGGTGCCCGCACCTCCGAATCCCAGACCCACCGCGAGATGTCGTCAGGCCTGTCCACACCGGTCGGTTTCAAGAACGCTACCGACGGTGACCTTGAAGTGGCGATCAACGCCATCATCTCGGCCGCAAGCCCGCACAGCTTCCTCGGCATCAACAGCCAAGGCCAATCGGCCATCACCCGTACCCGCGGCAACCGCTACGGTCATGCCGTGCTGCGCGGCGGCGGCGGGCGCCCCAACTACGATTCGGTGTCGATCTCGCTCGCGGAGCAGGCGCTGGCCAAGGCAAAGTTGCCAAAGAACATCGTGGTCGATTGCTCGCATGCCAATTCCTGGAAGAAGCCCGAGTTCCAGCCGCTGGTAATGAAGGACGTGATGCATCAGATTCGCGAAGGTAATGAGTCGGTGGTCGGACTCATGATCGAGAGCAACATCGAAGCTGGCAACCAGCCGATTCCAGCCGACCTGTCGCAGCTCAAGTATGGCTGCTCGGTGACCGACGCTTGCGTGAGCTGGAACACCACCGAGGACATGATCCGCAACGCCGCTGCCGTGCTGCGCGAGGTGCTGCCGGCTGTGGAGCGGCGCGCATGAACCTGGTCGTGCTGGCTGCCGACGTCGATAGCGTCGCGCTGAAGAACGTCGCCAAGCTCACCGAAACGCGCGAAATCCAGCAGATCACCCCGCGCTCGTTCCGCTTGCTCGGCGCCCGGCCGCACGAAGGTCTGGTCACGGTTTGTGCCGAGGGCGGACTGGACCATGTGTGGCTCCCCGAAGGCCGCCGGCTGAGCGACTTCGGCCTTTTCGTCACCGACATGGATTCGACGCTGATCAACATCGAGTGCATCGACGAGATCGCCGACATGCAGGGCCTCAAGCGCGAAGTGGCCGCGATTACCGAGGCTGCGATGCAGGGCGAGATCGACTTTCGCGAATCGCTGACGCGCCGCGTAGCACTGCTCGCCGGACTCGACGAGCGCGCACTGGCCGAGGTGTTCGATCACCGCCTGCAGCTCAACCCCGGCGCCGAGCGCCTGCTGCAGGGACTGCAGCGCGCGGGCATCCGCAGCATGCTGGTGTCGGGCGGATTCACCTACTTCACCGAGCGCCTCAAGCAGCGTCTCGGCTTCGACTACGCTTACGCCAACGAACTGGAAGTGATCGACGGCAAGCTGACTGGAAAGGTGATCGGCGACGTCGTCGATGGCGAGGCCAAGGCAAACCATCTGGTGCGCATGCGTGACGAACTTGGCCTGAAACCCGAGCAGGTGATTGCAGCTGGCGATGGCGCCAACGACATTCCCATGTTACGCGCGGCAGGCTTTGGCGTTGCATTCCATGCCAAGCCTGTACTGCGCGACGTAGCCCACTGCTGCCTTGACCACTCCGGGCTGGACGGCATCCTCGACCTGTTCGGCAACGACGTGGGTTGACCCTCCGGAGCAGCCTGCGCTCAGGCGGGCGCAGGCTGCTCCGCCAAGCGCCCGGCCTGCATGCGCAACACCCGCCCGCAGCGGCGAGCCAGGGATTCGTCATGCGTGACCAGGATCAGGGTGGTGCCAGCCTCGCGGTTGAGGCGGAACATCAGTTCGATCACCGATTGTCCGGTTTCCGCGTCGAGATTGCCGGTCGGCTCATCGGCCAGCAGCACCCGAGGATTGGGCGCAAAAGCACGTGCCAGTGCCACGCGCTGCTGCTCGCCCCCTGAAAGATGCTTGGGATAGTGACGCAGCCGGCCACCCAGACCCACCCGCTCCAGCCACTGCGAAGCCACCGTTCGAGCATCGGCAACGCCGGCAAGCTCGAGCGGCAGCATCACGTTCTCCAGCGCGGTGAGTGCGGGCAAGAGCTGAAAGGACTGGAACACGAAGCCGATCGATTCGCCTCGCAAGGCCGCCCGCGCATCCTCATCGAGCGCAAACAGATCGGTACCCTGCAGCCGCACCGTGCCGCACACGGGAACATCCAGGCCGGCGAGCAATCCCAGCAGCGTCGATTTGCCCGAGCCGGACGCGCCGACAATGGCGACCGACTCCCCCGCCCCCACCGCGAAACTCACGTCCTGCAGAATGTGCAGATCGCCCTGGCCATCAGCCAGCCGCACCTGCTTGGACAGGCCATCGACCTCGATGACCGGACTGGAGAGCTCAATGCCGCTACGATCCATCGCAACCTTCTTCGTCATGTTGTTGTTCACCGCCATGGCCAACGCCACACCCTCCATCCTGGTCTGGGGTGACAGCCTGTCGGCCGGCTACGGCCTCAAGCCTGGCGAGGACTGGCCCGCCTTGTTGCAGACGCGTCTGCGACAGGAAGGGTTCCTGCACGAGGTCGTCAATGGCAGTGTATCGGGTGAAACCTCTGCGGGCGGACGCACGCGCCTGCCCGCAGCGCTGGCGCGCCACCGGCCGACCATCCTCATCCTCGAGCTTGGTGCCAACGATGGACTGCGCGGGCTGCGCCCGCAACTCATGGGCGACAACCTGCGGGCGATGATCGCCGACGCGCGCACGGCAGGCGCACGCGTGCTGCTCGTCGGCATGCAGATGCCGCCCAACTATGGCGCAGCCTACACCCGCCGCTTCGCCCAGACCTACGTCGACGTCGCCGCCGACACCCAGGTGCCACTGATACCCTTCCTGCTCGAGGGTTTCGCCGACCGCCCCGAAATGTTCCTGGCGGACGGCATTCACCCGAGCGCCGAGGCACAGCCTCTGATCCTCGATACCGTCTGGAAGGATCTTGCGCCAATCCTGCAGTAAGGCCGCTCAGGCCACTTGCACTCGGACGGCACCCGCCGCCATGGTACCGATGACGGTACCGGGCATCCCCTGCTCGGCACAAATGGCCGACTGCACGGCATCCACAGCGTTCGGCGCGCAGGCAACGAGCAAGCCGCCCGAGGTCTGTGGGTCGGTAATCAGCTTGTGCTGCCACTCGGGTGCGTCGGCAGCCAGATCGATGCTGTCGCCGTAGCTCGCCCAGTTGCGTGCAGACGCGCCCGTGGCCGTGCCCGCCTGGACCAGCGCCAATGCTTCCGCAATCACCGGCAGCGCATCGAAGCGCAGCATGGCGCCAAGTTTGGCACCGCGGCACATCTCCAAAAGGTGGCCAGCAAGGCCAAAGCCGGTCACGTCGGTCACCGCGTGTACGCCATCGATATCGGCCATGCGCGCACCGGCCCGGTTGAGCGTAGTCGTCCAGCGCAACATCTCGGTATAGCCCTCTGCCGACAGCGTGCCCTTCTTGAGACCTGCAGACAGGATACCGATACCGAGCGGCTTCGACAGGATCAACACGTCGCCTACCCGTGCGCCGGCATTGGTGCGCACCCGCGCCGGGTCAACCACACCAAGGCCCACCAGGCCGTAGATCGGCTCGAGCACATCGATCGAATGCCCGCCGGCGATCGGGATGCCAGCCTGGCGACACACCTCGGCCCCGCCCTGCAGGATCTCACCGATCACCGCGCGCGGCAGCTTGTCGAGCGGCATGCCGACGACGGCCAGCGCGAACAGCGGCGTCGCACCCATCGCATACACGTCGGAAAGCGCATTGGTGGCGGCAATGCGGCCGAAGTCGCGCGGATTGTCGACGATTGGGGTGAAGAAGTCAGTGGTGGCAACGATCGCCTGGCGCTCGTTCAGTCTATAAACCGCGGCGTCGTCTGCGGTGTCGGTACCGACCAACAGGTCGGCGGGCACGACACCGGCAGGCATCGCAGCCAACAGTTCGGTGAGTACGCCGGGCGCGATTTTGCAGCCGCAACCGCCACCGTGGGAGAATTGGGTCAGTTTGATTTCATTCATGTTCAGTGAGGAGTGACGGCAGGCCGGTGCGCACACCGGATGGAGCCGCATCAACCATGCAAAAAGGCGTCGCGACCGTAGCACAGCTGTCCGGGTTTGACGAGATCATTGACGCCCGCACGCCGGCCGAGTTTGCAGAGGACCACCTGCCCGGCGCAGTCAACCTGCCGGTGCTCGACAACGAGCAACGCATCATCGTCGGTACGATGTACAAGCAGCAATCCGCTTTCGAAGCGCGGCGTGTCGGCGGTGCGATGGTGGCCGCCAACATCGCGCATCATCTCGAAACCGCACTATGCGACAAGCCGCGCAGCTGGCGCCCGCTCATCTACTGCTGGCGCGGCGGCCAGCGCAGCGGCTCATTCACCACCTGGCTGCGCATGGTGGGCTGGGATGCCTGCCAGCTTCAGGGGGGCTACAAGGCCTTTCGCCACCACGTCATCGCCGGTATCGAGCAGATTGCGCCAGGGCTCGATCTGCGCGTCGTCTGCGGCCCCACCGGCAGCGCCAAGACACGCGTACTCGAGGCCCTTGCCACGCTTGGCGCTCAAACACTAGATCTGGAAGATCTCGCTGCCCACAAAGGATCGGTACTGGGCGCCCTGCCCAACCGCCCGCAACCTGCGCAGAAGCACTTTGAGACAATGCTGCATGCACAACTCGTCACGCTGAACCTGGCACGCCCGGTGTACATCGAAGCCGAGAGCCGCAGGATCGGCATGGTGTTCGTACCCGAGCCGCTGATCATGCGCATGCGTGCCGCGCCTTGCATCATGATCGACGCGACGCGGGACGCCCGCCTCGAGTTCCTCATCCGCGACTATGCCTACCTGGGCGACGACGTGGGCGGCCTGCAACGCAGCCTGCAAAGGCTGCGCGAGCTGCAGAGCCGCGACACACTGGCACGCTGGCATGCACTCGCCGAAGCGCACGCCCTGCCGGCGCTGTTCGGCGAACTCATGGACCTGCACTACGACCCGCTCTACCGCCGCTCGCAGAACGGCAACTACCTGCGCTACGCGGACGCCCCCAGCCTGCACACCGACGACCTGAGCCCGGCCGGAATACACGGGCTGGCCCGGCGCATCCTGGAGCTCGGCTGAACACGGGGCAAAGCTTCGGATCGGACGCCGGAGCCCGAGCCCATGTTCAGGCCGCAGGCAGCTGCGGCTCGACCTTGCCGCGGATCGCACATATGCGCTGAACCACTGCGGGGCGTGCGCCCTGCACTTCGCCCTGTTCAAAGGCAACCAAGGTCCAGTCGCCCTCGAGACGGTCGATGAGCTCCATGGGCTGGAGCAGGAAGTCGGCCCGCGACGGTTTGCCGAAGCGTTCGTTGCCCGCCATGAAGGTTTCATAGATCAGGACGTCGCCCTGCCCCAGCAGAGCAAGCATGTCCCCAAAGCGCGGTCGGTACAGATAATTGGTCACGACCACCCCCCGATAGCGCTCGCCGGCCAGCGGCCAGTCGGCACCCTCCAGGTCGAGTACGCGCGTCCGGATGCCGGGGATGTCCCGCAAGGCCTCCAGCGCGAGGGAATCGCGATCGACAGCAGCCACCTCGTAGCCCGCGCTTGCCAGCCAGCGCGCATGGCGACCATTGCCGCAGGCGTAGTCGAGCACACTCGAACCGGCGGGGATCAGTGGGGCAAAACGCAGCACCCAGGGCGACGGGAGCGCAAGGCCGGGATGGGCGTGAGTGTTCGAGGTGGAGAGGGACATGTCTTGGTCCTGCCGGGGTTGTCGTGCGCGTTGACCGGACGCAATTCTATGCGCTGTTGATCCGGTACCGGTGGCGCGAAGTCGATCTGTGATATACAGGAAGTCGCCCACGAGCGCATGCCCGGGGCACCCCTGCCTACCACGATCGTGCTTCCGTGACTGCCCGACCGCAAGACCGCGAATCGCCCCCCGAGGCCCCCACCGAGTCGCCGGCCCCAGCTCGCCCGCCCATTACTGGAATCTCAGCGCCAGCGGACGACAGCGCACACTGGCTCGAGATGCTGCAGTCGGTGAAGCAGGTTCTGTTCCGCACCGACAATATCGGTCAGCTGACCTTTCTCAACGACTTCTGGAAGGTGCTATCCGGCTTCGCGATCGAACAAAGCCTCTGCCGCCCGCTCGCCGACTTCCTGCACCCGGACGATTGCCAGCGGGCGCGTGCGGCATTCGCCGAACTGCTCGACGGCCAGCGCCAGGAGTGGGCCGACGAGCTGCGGCTGCGCACCCACGGCGGCGAGATCCGCTGGATCGCGATCAATGCACGCCGGCCGAGTGCGGGCAGCGGATCGCCGAGCTGGATAGCCGGTACCCTGGATGACATCTCTGCGCGCAAGATCGCGGAGATGACCCTGCGCAACCTCAACCTCGAACTCGAAGCCCGGGTGCGAGCGCGAACCGCAGAGCTCGAGGCCGCGAACCGTGAGCTGGAAGCCTTCTCCTACTCCGTGTCGCACGACCTGCGCGCACCGTTGCGAGCCATCGACGGTTTTGCCCGCATCCTTTACGAGGACGCCGCTGACAGGCTCGAGGCGCACCAGCGCGAGCAGCTTGGGCGCATCCGCAAGGCCGCCGAGCGCATGGCCATCCTCATCGATGCACTGATCGGGCTGGCAACGGTGGCTCGCCAGCCACTCAAGCGCCAGCAGGTTGACCTGTCGGCACTGGCCGAATCGGTCATTCAGGAGCTCCATGCCGAGGACCCGGAACGCAGGGTCGAAGTCGAGATCACCCGGGATCTGAGCGTGAATGCAGACCCTGGACTGATGCACGTCATGCTCGACAACCTGCTCCGCAACGCCTGGAAGTTCACACGCGACACCCGTATGCCGCGCATTGCCTTTCTTGCTCGCCAGGAGGGTACACGCACGGTGTACTGCGTCGAGGATAACGGTGCCGGGCTCGACATGCGCTATGCGAACCGGCTCTTCGAACCCTTCTCCCGCCTGCACACCACGGAATCGTTCCCGGGAACGGGCATCGGCCTTGCCACGGTCAAGCGCATCGTCACTCGTCATGATGGCCGGATTTGGGTGGAGTCCCGCCCAGGCGAGGGAGCACGCTTCCATTTCACCCTGAGCCATTGAGTGAATCGAGGCAATGCGGGCTAAAACGGAACCAGTTCGCAAAAAGCAACAAGCCGACGAAGCGACTTTTGTGCACCGCAGTATAATGCCCGCAGACTCCAGGCTGACGCGCCTTGCCGCGCCCTCGGAGCGGATGCCGCACACCAGACCCTGACCTCTCCCCCTATTCCATCCCCAGGTTTCCATCATGAAAGAGAAACACTACCTGACACCGCTGCTGGAGCCACGCTCGGTAGGCATCATCGGCGCCAGCGAACGCGAAGCGTCGCTCGGCAGCGTGCTGATGCGCAACATGCTCGAAGCCGGCTACAAGGGCAAACTGTTCGCGATCAACCCCAAGCACGACAAAGTGCATGGGGTTGCCTGCTACAAATCGGTGGAGGACGTGCCGCAACGACTCGATCTCGTCGTAATTGCGGTGCGTGCCGAGAAGGCGCCCGCAATCATGGAGAGCTGTGGGCGAGCCGGCGCCAAAGCGGTAATCATCCTGTCGGCAGGCTTCTCCGAGGCCGGACCGCGCGGCGCACTGCTCGAACGCCAGGTGATCGATGCTGCTCAACGTCACAAGATCCGTCTGCTTGGCCCCAACTGTCTGGGCGTGATGCGCCCGCAACTCGGCGTCAATGCCACCTTTGCCCATGCCAGCGCACTCAAGGGCAGCATTGGCCTGATCTCGCAATCGGGTGCGCTATGCGCGGCGATCCTCGACTGGGCAAAGCCGAACAACGTCGGTTTCTCCTCGGTCGTCTCCCTGGGGTCTTCCTCGGACATCGATTTCGGCGAGGTGCTCGAGTACATGATCTCCGACCCGCGTACCGAGAGCATCTTTCTCTACGTCGAGGGCATCCGCGACCCACGCCGCTTCATGAGCGCCCTGCGCGGCGCGGCGCGAGTGAAACCGGTGCTGCTGATCAAGGCTGGCCGCCACCCCGAGGCGTCGAACGCCATCCTGTCACACACCGGCGCCCCCATCGGTGACGACGCCATCTTCGACGCGGCACTTCGTCGCGCCGGTGTCATCCGCCTGTACAACCTCGGCCAGCTCTTCGCCGCAGCCAATGCCCTGTTCTCGCACTTCCGCCCGCGCGGCAACCGTCTGGCGATCATCACCAACGGCGGTGGCCCCGGCGTGATGGCGGCCGACCGCGCGCTCGACATCGGCATCCCGCTGTCCCAGTTCTCCGAAGGCACGATGGAGAAGCTCAATGCAGCGCTGCCTGCGAGCTGGTCGCGTGGCAACCCGGTGGACATCCTTGGCGACGCCGACCCGGAGCGCTACGGCAAGGCGCTCAAGGCAGTACTCGAAGGCCCCAACGTCGATGGCGTGCTGGTCATGCTGACCCCGCAGGCAATGAGCAACCCGACGGGCGTGGCCGAGGTCATCATCGAACTGGAAAAAACCGCAGACAAGCCCGTTGTCGCATGCTGGATGGGCGAGGACCTCGTCGGCGAGGCACGCCAGAAGTTCAGCGCGGCGGGCATCCCGCACTTCCGCACTCCCGAGCCGGCGGTCGAGCTGTTCAGTCACATCTCGGCCTACTACCAGAACCAGAAATTGCTGATGCAGACGCCGTCCTCGCTGTCGGACCTGCCCGCACCGTCGATCGAGAGCGCACGCCTGGTCATCGAGATGGCGCTCAACGAGCGCCGCAAGAAGCTGAACGAGATGGAGTCGAAGGCGCTGCTCGCCGCCTTCCGCATCCCGATCGCGCAGACCGTGGTCGCGCGCTCGGCGGCCGAGGCCATGGTGCTGTCGGCCGAGATCGGGCTACCAGTGGTCATGAAGATCGACTCGCCAAACGTCAAGCACAAGTCGGACGTCGGCGGCGTACGCCTGAACATCCGCAGCCTGGCTGCGGTGCGCTCGACTTACCAGGAGATCCTGGACGAGGTGAAGCGTGCACAGCCCGAAGCGGTGATCAACGGTATCGCGATCGAACCGATGATCCAGAAACGCAACGGCCGCGAACTGGTGGTTGGCGTCAAGCGCGACCCCGTGTTCGGCCCCGCGATCAGCTTTGGCGAGGGCGGCAACCTGGTGGAAGCCAACCGCGACATCGCAGTGGCCCTGCCCCCGCTCAACAGCTTCCTGGTCCGCGACATGATCCGCTCCACGCGCATCGCGTCACGCCTGGGCGAGTTCCGCAACATGCCTGCTGTGGACATGGATGCGCTCGAACTCGTGCTGCTGCGCGTATCGGAGATGGTCTGCGAATTGCCGTGGATCACAGAGATGGAGATCAACCCGCTCATCGTCGATGAGAACGGTGTGGTGGCGGTCGACGCCAGCATCAGCGTGGAAAACGTATCGCCGACGGCGGATCGCTATGACCACATGGCGATCCACCCCTACCCGTCGCACCTCATCAGCACCTGGACCGTGCCCGACGGGACGACGGTGACCATCCGCCCGATCAAGCCCGAGGATGCCGAACTCGAAGTCGAGTTCGTGCGCGGTCTATCGGCCGAGACCAAGTACTACCGCTTCATGAACACGATGCGTGAGCTACCGCCGGCGATGGTTGCGCGCCTGACACAGATCGACTACGACCGCGAGATGGCCTTCGTCGCCACGCTGATGGTCGAAGGCGTCGAGAAGGAAATCGGTGTGTGCCGCTACGCGGTCAACCCGGATGGCGAATCCTGCGAGTTTGCCGTGGTGGTCGCCGATGACTGGCAACACCGCGGCCTGGCTCGCAAGTTGATGGGTGTGCTCATCGAGACCGCACGCAGCCGCGGCATCCAGTACATGAACGGCGTCTTCCTCGCCAATAACGAACGCATGCTCAAGTTCGTGCAGAAACTTGGCTTCGTGCTCAGCAACGACCCTGAGGACAGCTCGGTCAAGCTCGGCGTACTGCCGCTTCAGGACTGAACGATGAAAGCCGGCATCGAGCACATCGACTTTCATGGTCTGCCCGCGCTGAGCCTGAGCACGCGTGCAGGCGCGCGCGCGGTCGTCAGCCTGTTTGGCGGCCAGGTCCTGTCATGGACACCACCAGGCGGCGGCGAGCGCATCTACCTGAGCCCCACGGCGGTCCTGGATGGCCACACGCCGATCCGTGGCGGCATACCCGTATGCTTTCCTCAGTTTGCCGCGCAAGGCGCGCTGCCACGCCACGGTTTTGCACGCAATGCCATATGGCAGGTAGAGACCGAACGCAGCGATGACGACTTTGCCCTCGTTACGCTCGGCTTGCGCGATGATGTTGCCAGCCGCGCGCTGTGGCCGCACGCATTCCACGTCGAGTTGGGCATCCTGGTTGAAGACAGCCGCCTGGACATCGAGATCGAGATCGAGAATACCGGCGATGCGGCCTTCGAGTTCACCGCAGCGCTGCACACCTACCTCGCAGTGCGCGAGGTCGAGGAATCCCGCCTGGAGGGACTGCACGGCCACATGTTCCACGACATGAACGCTGACGGGCAGGTGATGCGGGAAAGTGGCGACGTTGTGCTGGTCGAAGGCGAGGTCGATCGTATCTATCGCGACGTCAAGCGCCCCTTGCTACTGCGTGAGTATGACCGCAGCCTGGGCATCAACACCGAAGGCTTCCCCGATGTGGTGGTATGGAACCCCTGGGAGGAGCGCAGTGCGGCGCTTCCCGACATGCCGAACGACGGCTTCCGCCGCATGCTTTGCGTCGAGGCCGCAGCGGCAGTCGTTCCGGTGACGCTGCCTGCGGGCAAGATCTGGCTCGGCAGGCAGACCATGGTCGCGCTCTGATCAGCGCGGGGCGCCATCCGCAATGGCGGCGCCCCTCAAGCCCCGGACGAGCGGCCACGAGAATGCGCAGGCCGCCAAAGTGAACGCACAAATGCAAAAAGAGGCCGTAGCCTCTTTTTGCATTTGTGCGTCGTTAAATCAACGACGCACAAGAATATTTGGAGCGGGAAACGAGTCTCGAACTCGCGACCTCAACCTTGGCAAGGTTGCGCTCTACCAACTGAGCTATTCCCGCTTTAACGACAGGGCGCAAATTATAGCAACTTTGCAACCACATCGCAACACTACAAAACTACTTTTTACTACTGGAGGCGCGACTCGGAATCGAACCGGGGTACACGGCTTTGCAGGCCGCTGCATAACCACTCTGCCATCGCGCCACGACCATTTTGGCCGGCTGCCCCTGGCCTCAGCCCGGAGCCACCTTCCAGACCAAGCAAACCGCTTGGCCTACGAATACTTGGAGCGGGAAACGAGTCTCGAACTCGCGACCTCAACCTTGGCAAGGTTGCGCTCTACCAACTGAGCTATTCCCGCTCGGGAAAGACCGCCATTATAGGCAAGTTTTTTAATTCGTCAACCACAATCACAAAATTAGTTCGTGTTCGTTGCATTCACTGGCGTAGCGCAACACTCAGTCACCGCCCTTATCAAGCAACAAAGGCATCGCCCGGTGCAAGTAGTAGCCCATCGACCACAGGGTGAGGCCTGCTGCGACATAGATGAGGATGGTACCAACCAGCACCATGTCGATACCAAGCACGGGGGCGTTGAACAGCAGCATGGGGATCGCCGCCATCTGCGCCGCAGTCTTGAGTTTGCCGACAAAGGCCACGGCAACACTTGCCGATTGCCCAACCCTTGCCATCCACTCGCGCAGTGCCGAGATCGTGATTTCGCGGCCGATGATGACCACCGCAATAAGCGCATCTACGCGCGACAGTTGCACAAGCAGGATCAACGCCGCCGCCACCATCAGCTTGTCCGCAACCGGATCGAGAAAGGCACCGAAAGCCGAGGTCTGCCCGAGGGCGCGGGCAAGGTAGCCGTCGAACCAGTCTGTGACGGCGGCAACCACGAAGATGATCGTGGCGATCAGGTTCTTGGTCTCGACCGACAACGCCCCGTCGGACAAATAGAAGACGCCGACGAAGACCGGGATGAGAACGATGCGCGCCCAGGTCAGCGCGTTTGGGATGTTGAGCGGCATGCCGGGGGGCGTTTCGCATGAGAAAAGGGGACGCGCAGTATATCAGCCCCACTCAAGCCGATGCCCCGGACGGGGTCACCTGGATCGCCGGGCAGGCATCAAGGCTTGAGCGGCTCCCAGCCAGGGTGGTCGTATTCACGCCCGTAGTAGTTGAGTGTTTCAACCACTCGCATCAATCCCAGCCGCTTGGCCGGCGCGCGCGGCGCATCGCGCATCAACTGCACGCCATCGGTAATGTCGCCGAGCAGCCACTGGAGATGACGGCCTGCCCTGTTGTGAAAGTCACGTCCGGCACTGATGTCCTGCACCTGCTGTTCGATCTTTGCGGCCAGTGCGACGTAGTCCGCTTCCGCGACTGGCTGCCCGCCCTCCATGCCCTGTGCGAGCAGAGCGCGCAGATCAAGCATGCCGGCGCGCAGGCGCTCATCGGCCGGACGGGGAATCTCGTCGGCAGGGGTACTCAGGCGCGGCGCCGCACGCGAGTCGGAATCCGCGTGTACCGGCGCAGGCCCCGCAAACCCGAGGCCGACCACCACTGCAAGCATGGGTAGGAACTGCATGCTGAATCTCCAGGAGCAATCGAATTGCGTCCATGCTATCGACTTCGTCCGCCGTACTGCTTGAACTGGATCAAGTTCATTCAGCCGCATGAGGCGATACTCGATATTCACGGTAGCGGCGGCTGCGCTCGCACCACCGCAACACGCTGCTTGAGCGCATCGGCGTACAGCAGCAAGCCACCGTGTACCCACTGCCCGACGTGGATCACATCCGCCCAGCCGGCATCGTCAGGCAGCAGTTGGGGCAGGGCATTGGGTCGATCGAGCAACCGCGCCTCATCGAGCATGTTGCCCTCCAGCTTGGGGAACAGGGCAAAGTACAGCAGGTCGCCTTCGATGAGCTCGTTCAGGAAGTGCGTCCCGAGTGAGACATCGGGGATCAGGTTGTCGTGCATGGCCACGATCTCGCACAGTGCGGCGACGTGGTTGATCTCCGAGAACAGCACCGGTATGCCGAGAAACGGATCGCGTGATCCCCAGCGCCCGGGGCCCAGCATCAGTACGCAGCGTCCTGCTGCAAGCCCATTGAGCCGGCCGATCACCCGCGTGACGGCAAGGCGCTGCGACTGGTTGAGTACACCGAACGCGGCGGGCCTGACGTGGATGACCCAATCCGGCTGGATGACTCGACTCGGACCGATCACCGCACCACGGGCGCACACAAGTTGCTCTGCCTCCGCGGGAGGCTCCGCATCGGCCACTCCTTCTACACTGCGGACCTGCATCGGCCGGCACTGGAGCAGGTTGACACGGTAGCTGCCATCGGCGAGCACATTGAGGGCGAACTCTGTCTCCACGGGATGCGCATAAGCGGCATGCAGCGTTGCCAGCAGCGCTCGCAGATCAGCGACAAAGGGCGTGCGTGCAATCAGACCATCGAAAGTCAGGAAAGGCGGACGCCCCGGTTCCTCGCGGGTTGTGAACAGATCGAAGGGGAACCCTTCCTGGCCCCTGACCAGGTCGGCAAAGACACCCGAGACGACGGCATTGCGCTCGAGATCGAGCGTATCCATGCGCCTTTGTGCATGGCGGGCGATCGCGCCGAAGTTTGTCTCCGGGCGGAGCTCCGGCGCGTTCAGCGCCACCAGCCGGGTATAGTCGTCATCCGAGCGATCCACTGCACGCGTGCCCAAGCCTGCAACCAGCCTTACCACGCCTGCCTTCATGTCGATCTGCGGGTTCCATGGATAGGGATTGACCGACAGCCCCACCCCTGCCGCGTGCGGATGGAAGTAACGGCCGCCGGCCGTTCCCGAGACGCGCATGATCAGCAAGGCCATCTGCTCGTGTTCGTCGAGCAGGCCGCGGCGCTTGCGGTAGCGCAGTGCCTGCTCGGACAGGCTGCTCGCATAGACAGCCCTCACCGCGTCGAGCAGATCTGCGAGCCGCCGTTCGCGCGTACCCTGATTGACGCAGAACACGCTGTCGTACTGTCCCGCGAAAGCATTGCCATAGCGGTCTTCAAGGCGCGAGCTGGAGCGCACGATGAAAGGCCACTCGCCGAAGTAGTCCAGCATGGCCTCGAACTGGCGCAAGGTGCTATCCGGGAAAGTCCCCTTTAGGATGCGCTGGCGCGCCCCCTGCTCGCCTTCCAGCCCCTGCAGGAAGCCCGCATCCTCGCGCTGGCGCCGCCGCACCCACCACAGCCCATTGCTGACGAAGAAGGTGTCGAACACCTCGGTGCCGACATAGAAGGAGTCGTGCGCCTCCATTCGCGCGTGCAGCGCGGGGGCATCGCGGCGCAGCACCGCGCGCGCAACCAGCATGCCCGCGGCCTTGCCGCCGATCGTACCGATACCGATCATGCGCGCGCGGACGGCGATCAGGTCCTCGAGGCCAAGGTAGCGCGCGATCAGCCCCTGCAGACCTGGTTCATCGGGAAACAGCATGCACGCAAGACGTGCGAACGCTTCGGCCTCCTCGGTGGTGTCCGGCACACCGGCCTCGCGCAGGGCGACGAGCGTGCGCGCAGCGTCGAACAAATGCTGCCAGTGGCTTCGGATCTGCTCGTCCTCGAGCCCCGGCCAGCCCGACCCGGCGAGGATCTCAGCGACGGTGCCGCTGTCGGCTACTGGACGGAAATGGTCGCCCGCGTCCCAGGCGTGGATCAGGTTCATCACCGCCGCGGAACGGTGCTGCACCTTGATCGGCCGAACATAGAGCCGGTCGCGGCAACGGAAGACGTCGAGCAGGTACTGCGTGGTTTCGGTGATCATGCCCATGCCCGCGCGTGCATGGCGGTGCCGCAGCACGGCGAAGTAGGTCACCGTATCCAGATCGAACAGGCGCGGGCAGGTAAGCCTGAAGAAGTTGCCCATCGTGCGATCCGACTGCCAGGCATCTGCCAGTTCCGACAGGCAATCGAAGATGTACATCGTCTCGGGTCCGGCCGCCTCGATCACCGAGTGCACCTGATCGACGAAGGCGTCGAAACCCGCCGCGGGCTGCGGATAGTGAATCTCCGCCCCGCTCCCTGCATCGAGCAAGGCGCGATGGGACGCGAAGCGGAAATAGACCAGACGCCGACACTGCGCCCGCGCGGCATGCGCATAGGGCGTCACCAGCGCCTGGTAGTCGTCGAGCGACTGGACCTGCCAGACGATGTTGTCACCGCGCGCCACCCCGCTGATGACAGCATCGAGTGAGCTCAGGCCGGTGGTGGGAGCGAACTCGGCGGACTGGGAAGCAGGGTGCGGCGTCATGAGGACCCCCGGCAGCGAGGAAGAGAAGCCGGCGCGAAGAAGGGAACTTCCTCCGGCGTGGACAGACCCAGACCCGATGGTATTCCTTTGTCCAGCCCATGGCTGCAGACACCTCCAGCCGGACTAGCCCAGACAAGCGCGTATACTGCGCGCCCCACTAAGGATCGAACCGATGCACCGTATGAAACCGACCGCCCGCGTTGCCCTGACTGCCCTGTTTGCGCTGAGCCTGACGGCGTGTTCGCAGAAGGTCGAGGATACCCACCCGGACCAGCCCGTTACCAAGCGCCAGGAAGCCTTCAAGGCCATGCTGCGGACCTTCGAGCCGATGGGCACGATGCTGCGTACCGAGCGCTTCGACGCCGACGCATTCGCGCGCCTCGCGCAGCAGTTGAACACCCTGCGCGACCAGCCCTGGGCACACTTCGGTGCGGACACGAACTACCCGCCAACCAAGGCCAAAGCCGCCGTGTGGCAGAAGCCAGACGAGTTCGAAGCCAAGCGAGTGCGTTTCGTTGAAGCAACGGATGCCTTGCTGGCAGCGGCCGAGCGCCGCACCCAGGCCGACGCCCGCAGCGCATACGAGGCGGTTCAGAACAGCTGCAAGGCCTGCCACAACGACTTCCGCCGCTGATACAACCAGCGCACGAAGGCTGCCACGGCGAAGCGAGCGCGAGGGAAAAGGCGAAGCGGGCCCGCGGATTCAGTCGTGGCGACACTGCCGGGGGTGGATCGCTGAGGGGGGACGATCGTACAGTTTTCACGATGCGGCCCCGCTTCGCAGTTCACTTAAAAGCAAGCACCATGCCAAAACTTTGAACTCTTTCGATTCAAACACTTGCACGATCGACCGGCTCGTTTGAGCTGACACAGCACTGCCTAAATCTGCAGACATACCGCCACCAATGACAGAGGCGGCAGCACCTGGCAGCGGCAACGTCCTGCGCGCCTCACGCGAGCGTGGCTGCTCCATGATCAACCAGACCCAGGTCCTTGAGCCGTCGATACAGGGTGCGCTCGCTTATTCCGAGGCGTGCTGCAAGCTCACGACGGCTGCCGCGGTGGCTGCGCACCGCCCGCAGTAGCGCCTGGCGCTGAACTTCGAGCAGATCCAGCACGGGCGCCGTAGGCTCGATAGCGGATTCGCGATCCGAGGCCCCTGCCTCAGTCAGATCCAGGTCCGCCTCCGGATACAGTAGATCCTCTGCCAGGTGCTCGAGCCCGATGGTTTCGCCGTCGCACATCAGGCTGGCCCGCTCGAGCACGTTGCGCAGTTCTCGCACGTTGCCCGGAAAGGGGTAGCGCGCAAGTGCCTGCAACGCGGCCGCGGAGAGCGCCAGACGGCGGTTAGGTGCCACGCGCTCGAGCAATGACGCGATCAGCAGCGGCAGATCCCCTTCGCGCTCGCGCAGCGCCGGAACCCGAATCGGGAACGTGTTGATACGGAAATACAGATCCTGACGGAAGCCGCCCTCCACGATCATGCGCTTGAGCGGCCTGTGCGTTGCCGACACCAAGCGAATATCGGCCCGGCGCAATTCGGTGGAGCCGACACGACGATAGGTGCCGGTCTCGAGCAGGCGTAGCAGCTTGACCTGCATGCCGAGGGGAATGTCGCCGACCTCGTCCAGGAAAAGTGTCCCACCACTCGCCGCCTCAACCAGGCCGGGCTTGCGTGCGCTGGCGCCGGTGAACGCCCCGCGTTCGTGGCCGAAGACCTCACTCTCGAACAAGGTCTCTGGCAGGCCGGAACAATCGACCACCACGAAGGGACGGTCGGCGCGCCGACTCGCCTCATGAACCGCGCTGGCAAGGAGCTCCTTGCCCGTACCCGACTCGCCCTGCAGCAGCACACTGGCGTCAGAAGGCGCAACCCGCGCAATGAGCTCCAGCATGCGTTGGAATGCGGGCGAGCGGCCGATCAGGCCGCGATGATCCGAAACGCCGCGCGCAACATGCATTGGCTCCATCTTCTCGATGAACCAGGCAATCTCACCATCGGCGTCGCGCACCGGCGAAAGTTCAATGTTGACGTACTCCTCTCCGCGCGGCGTGTGATGAAGGTGCAACACGCGCTCGCGCTGCCCAGAACTCAGACTGCGCGCCAGCGGGCAGGACTCGCCAGCACGGTCACAGGGTACGCTGTAGCGGTGAGAAACCTCGTAGCAGGTCCGCCCCACGACGCTGGCACCATCCGCGCATGAACGCCGGTAAGCCTCGTTGGCGGCAATGATGCGGTAATCACGGTCGCACAGAATGTGCGGTTCAGGCAGCGTCTCCAGAAATGAGACCAGCTCAGGCAGCGGGCGCGAGTCGTGTGGCATGGCTGTCACCAATGGCAGATGTCTGCCGAAAGTCTGCCGGCTGCGAGCCCTGACGGTCAATGATCACGATCGAAGGCACGCAAGCTCATGCACGTCCCCCCTCCCCGCTGCGACACAGATACCCCTTCTAATAGTAAGTATTTCCTTATATAGTCATGTTTAGAACTATTCGAGTCCCTGGACCCCACGGAGATGAAGGAGGAACACATGAGACAAACGGCATCTGACAAGCCCGACGAGCGGCCTTGCGACAGCACACGGCGTCGGCTGCTATTCGGCGCCTCTGCCCTGCCGGTTGCGGCAGGCTTGGGCTTGACCGTCCCCGCAGGTAAAGCGGGTGCGAGCATCAAGACCAGCGCACGCGTCGTGATCGCCGGCAGCGGCTTGGCCGGCATCGCCGTGGCGAACCGCCTCGCCCGCGAACTGGACGGCGCCAGCATCACCATTGTCGACCGCAAGGAAGTTCACAACTACCAGCCTGGCTACACCTTGGTCGCCACTGGCGTATGGCCGGTTGACAAGGTCATCGACCGCAACAGCGATCTCCAGCCCCGTGGCATCGAGTGGGTGAAGGAGATGGTCGCCGAGTTCGACCCCGACGCCAATGCCGTGGTCACCGACAGCGGCCGCCGCATCGGCTACGATTACCTCATCGTCGCCACCGGCGTCCACCTCGACTACAGCCAGATCGAGGGCATGGACGTAGACGCGATCGGCCGCAACGGCCTGACCAGCGTTTATCCGAGCTCGGACGCTGCCGTGGCGACCTGGAAGGCGATGGACGAATTCAGGCGCAAGGGCGGCAAGGCCTTGATGACCTTGCCTGCCACCCCGATCAAGTGCGCCGGGGCGCCGCTCAAGACGACCTTCATGCTGGTCGACCGCCTGCGCCAGGCAGGTACGCTGGCGTCGTCCGAGGTGTCCTTCCATTCAGCCCTTGGCGTCGTCTTCAGCGTGCCCAAGATCAACGACAAGGTGCTGGCGGACTGGGCTGCACAGAACGTCGAAGTGGTCTTCAACAGCAAGCTCGTCGGCGTCGACATCGCCGCCCGCCGCGCCACCCTGGTCACGCCGGATGGCCAGCGCGTCGAGGAAGACTACGACTTCATTCACGTCGTGCCGCCCATGCGTGCGCCGGACGCGGTCAAGAACAGTCCGCTCGCCTGGCAGGAGGGCAACTTCGCCGCTGGCGGCTGGCTTGAGGTCGACCGCCAGACCCTGCGCCATCGGCGCTACCCGAACGTCTTCGGCCTCGGGGACATCAACGGCACGCCGCGCGGCAAGACCGCCGCCACCGTCAAGAAGAGCGTGCCGATGGTCACCCAGAACCTGATCGACGTCATCGCCGGTCGCGAGCCCTCGCAGCTGTTCGACGGCTACACCTCGTGCCCGATGATCCTGCGCGAGGGCTCGGCGATGCTCATCGAGTTCGACTACGACGGCAAGCTCACCCCATCGCTACCGATGATCGACCCGATGCAGGAAAGCTACTTCGCCTGGGTCATGAAATACCGCCTGCTCAAGCCCGCCTACATGGCGGTCGCCAAGGGCCGGGTCTGAAGGGAGACGAGACATGTACGAAATCTGGTTGACGCTGAATATCCTGTTCGAACTCGGGCTGATGTACCTGCCGGTGGTGGTGGGCACCGCCGCACTGTGGCTGGTGCTCATGGTGGTCGCCGCCCGCCGCGGCCAGCCGGCCTGGTGCAAGGCCATCAAGCCCGCGATCGTGGTCGGCCTCGCTGTCACCGCAATCACGTTTGCGATCACCCCCGGGCTGACGCAATCCTCCTTTGCCAACGTGAGCTACTGGGTGGACTGGGGTAACCTGCTGCTTTATGCCGCTTCCTTCGGCGCCGTCGGTGCGGCACTTGCCTGGCCGCTGGCGGCGACGATGTGCCGGCAGGCCTGACCCAGCCGCACGGCACCGAGGGCGCGACTGCGCTAAACTCCGTGCGCTCGCGGGGCGCCCCGATGCGGCGCCCCGGCTGAACAACATCACGGAGAAACGAATGAGCCTTCTGGCCCAACTCAAGAAGGATTCCCTGCTCGCACGCAAGGCCGCCGACGGCGTGCGCGCCACCCTGCTGAGCACTCTCATCGGCGAAGCCGAAATGGTCGGCAAGAACGCCGGAAACCGCGAAAGCAGCGACGACGAAGTCCAGCAGACGATCCGCAAGTTCCTCAAGAACAACCAGGAAGCACTGGGCGTGATCAAGGATACAGGCCGCCGCGCAGTGCTCGAGCAGGAGTCCGCCATCCTCACCGCCTATCTGCCGCCGATGGCGACCGAAGAGGAGGTGAAGGCCTTCATCGCCGACACCGTCGCCGGTCTGGCCGAGCGCAGCCCCAAGCAGATGGGCGTGGTGATGGGCGCGCTGAAGGCAAAGTACGGCAGCGGCTTCGACGCCAAGCAAGCCAACGCCTGGGTGAAGGCCGCACTCGGCTGACGCCGCTCCCGGCCGGCGCCACGCCCGCCTGTCGCCGGGGGCCGCAGCCCGCGATCAGGCTGCATCGTATAGGCGCCCCTGCCAGCTTCCCCGCCGCGCCAGCTCGGCGCTGAGCCGCGGCGCCAGTTCGGCCAGCCGCATGTTCCACTGCGGGGCAAGCTTGAGCGCAGGCGGTACCTCGCTACCCAGGCGCTGCAACATGATGTGCGGCGCCAACCGCTCCACGAAATCGGCCAGCAGCTCGATGTACGCCTCCTCGTCCAGCAGGGGTACGGAGGCGGGATCCCGCTGCCAGTCGCGTGCCATCGCCGTACCGCGCACCAGCTGCAGCACGGATAGCCGCCGCGCCGCATCGAGCATGCCCGTGCGGGTTTCTCCGGGCAGGCCGAGGATCAGGTGGGCGGTGCTCTCCAGGCCGCGCGCAGCGGCGCGGCGGATGGCGTCCTCGCTGCAGGCGAAGTCGTGACCGCGGTTGACCCGCCGAAGCGCCTCGTCGTCGCAAGACTCGACACCGATCTCCAGCTCCACGATATGCTCGCGCGCAAGTTCAGCCAGGTAGTCGAGCACCGCCTCCGGCAGGCAATCCGGCCGCGTGCCGATCGCGAGTCCGCTGATGCGCGGATGCGCGAGCGCCTCGTCATATACCGCTTTCAAGCGTTCGAATTCACCATAGGTGTTGGTGTAGCTCTGGAAATAGGCGATGAAACGCACGCTGTCGGGATAGCGCCGGTCCAGAAAGCGCAGCCCGGTGTCGATCTGCGCATGGATCGAATTGCGGCGATCGAGATAGCCGGGGGTGAATCCGGCATTGTTGCAAAAGGTGCAGCCGCCCTGCCCCAGGGTGCCGTCGCGGTTCGGGCAGGTGAAGCCGGCGGCCACCGACACCTTCTGCACGCGCCCGCCGTAGCGCCGCTTCACATGGTCATTCCAGGCGTTGTAGCGGCGCCCACCGAAGGGCGAGCTGATCTCGGTAGCGACGGATGCGGCGGCGAGGTGCATGGGTACGGCCTGGGCGGGGCAGATCGGAGGCGGCGCAGTATGCGCCCGGCCCCGGCCGCCGCCCTTGACCAGGCGCAAATCGCTCCCCGACTTCAATGCAAAGCGGCGTGGATCTGTTCGGCCAGCTTGCGGCTGACGCCATCGACGCGGCACAGATCCTCCACCGTGGCGTCGCGCACACCGTCGAGGCCGCCGAATGCGGCGAGCAGGTTGCGCCGGCGTGACGGGCCGACGCCAGGGATGTCCTCGAGTTTGGAGCCTACGCGCGCCTTGCCGCGCTTGGCGCGGTGGCCGGTGATGGCGAAACGGTGGGCCTCGTCGCGGATTTCCACGATCAGGTGCAGCGCGGCCGACTCGCCGCCAAGTGCCAGCCCCTCGCGACCGTCCGGGAAGATCAGCGTTTCCAGCCCGGCCTTGCGACCCTCGCCCTTGGCCACACCGACCATCGCCACCGACTCGAGGCCGACCTCGGCGAGAATGGCGCGCGCGGCGCTGACCTGGCCCTTGCCGCCGTCGATCAGGATCAGGTCGGGACACACTCCCTCACCCGCCGCGACCTTGCCGTAGCGGCGCTCCAGCGCCTGACGCATCGCGGCGAAGTCATCGCCCGGGGTAATGCCGGTGATGTTGTAGCGGCGGTACTCGGCGCGCTTCATGGCGCCCGCCTCGCACACCACGCACGACGCTACCGTAGCCTCGCCCATGGTGTGGCTGATGTCGAAGCATTCGATGCGCTGCGGCGCCTCGTCCATGCCCAGCACCTCGCGCAGGGCTTCAAGGCGCTGCTCGATGCGGCCGGTGTCGCGCGCACGAGCCTGAATGGCGAGGCGAGCGTTCTTCTCTGCCATCTCCATCCAGGCTTTCTCGGCGGCGAAGCGCGGCGACACCACGCCGGGCGGGCGGTCGGTGATCTCGGCCAGCGTTTCCTTGACCGCCTCAGGCGGGAGATTCACCAAAATGCGCGCGGGGATGGGGTGCTGGCTGTAGTGCTGCTCGACGAAGGCGAGCAGGCTGTCCGCAGCGCCCGACACCGCCGCACCGCTGGGAAACTGCGGCCGGTCGCCGAGGTGGCGGCCGCCGCGTACCATGGCGATGTTCACGCAGGTCATGCCGTCATCCTCGATTGCAGCAAGCACGTCGACATCCTCATCCTTGCGGCTGTCTACGAACTGCTTGTGCAGCACCGCCTGCAGCACACGTACCTGGTCGCGACAGGCGGCGGCCTCCTCGAAGGCGAGGCGCTCGGCGGCAGCCTGCATGCGGTTCGTCAGGTCATCGATCACCTCGCTCGCCTGGCCGTCGAGAAAACGCGTTGCTAGCCGGACGTCGGCCGCATAGGCCTCGGCTTCGACAAGGCCGACGCAGGGCGCAGTACAGCGCTTGATCTGGTGCAGCAGGCAGGGCCGCGAGCGGTTCGCGTAGACGGTGTTCTCGCAGGTGCGCAGCTGAAAGGTCTTCTGCAACAGGTGGATGCTCTCGCGCACCGCCCAGGCGTTCGGGAAGGGGCCGAAGTAGCGCGCGCCCTTGGTGAAGGCGCCGCGGTGGTAGGCCAGACGCGGAAACTCGTCAGCCGAGAGCTCGATGTAGGGGTAGGTCTTGTCGTCGCGGAAGAGGATGTTGTAGCGCGGCGCCAAGCTCTTGATGAGGTTGTTCTCGAGGATCAGGGCCTCGGCCTCGGAGCGCGTGGCGGTGATGTCCACGCGCAGCACCTGGGCAACCATCATGGCGATGCGCGGGCTGGAAACGGTCTTCTGGAAGTAGCTGGAGACGCGGCGCTTGAGGTTCTTGGCCTTGCCGACGTAGAGCACCTTGTCGTCGGCGCCGATCATGCGGTAGACGCCGGGCTCCTCGGTGAGGGTGCGCAGGAAGGGCTTTGGGTCGAAGGCGGCTGTTTCATTCTTCGGGTCGGACATGCGCATACTCGTCGGCTGCTTCTGGCGCCAGCGGCGTTGGTGATGAAAAGCCGCTGCCTATGGGAATTATCCGTCCTGGCGCAGGACTTCGGTACGTTGCTGGCCGATGGTGGCTGCTGTCATCGCCGCGGTTGCGCTCATGTCTTCGGGAATGGACGCGATAAGCCCGCGGGCCTGGACATAGGGGGCGTGCAGTTCGAGTGCGAAAGGGTCGACAAGCCAGGCGGGGCGGGTCGTACCCGGCCCGATTGCGGCCAGGCGGGCAAGGCTGTCGGCGTCGGCGACCGGGGCCCAGCGGTCGAGCAGTTCGGCGGCGAGGTCCGGTCGATTGCACACCAGGAGCATGTCGCAGCCGGCGCCATATGCGGCCCTGGCGCGGCCGACGATGTCGCCGGCGACACGGGCGCCCTCCATGTTGAGGTCATCGCTGAAGATCACGCCCTTGAAGCCCAGACGCTCGCGCAACACGTCACTGAGCCAGAACGAGGAGAAGCCCGCCGGATGGGGTTCGGTGCTGGGGTCGGCATTGGGATAGATGACGTGGGCGGGCATCACACCGGCAAGCTGGCGGCCGAGACGATGGCGGTAGGGGGCGATGTCCTCGGCCCAGAGGGTATCGAAGTCGCGTTCGTCGACCGGTACGTCGTGGTGCGAGTCGGCCTCGACGAATCCGTGTCCGGGAAAGTGCTTGCCCACGCAGCCCATGCCGGCTTCGGCCATCCCAGCGCACAGTGCCTGCGCAAGTGCGGCGACGGCCTGCGGGTCGCGGTGGAAGGCGCGGTTGCCGATGGCGCTGCAGCAGCCGTAGTCGAGGTCGAGCACCGGCGTAAAGCTGAGATCGACGCCATGCGCCAGCAGCTCCGCGGCAAGCACGAATCCGGTGGCGCGGGCGGCATCGAGCGCGGCGAGGTGGTCCCGCTCCCACAAGGCACCGAGGCTGCGCATGGCCGGCAGGCGGGTGAAGCCGTCACTGCGAAAGCGCTGCACCCTGCCACCTTCGTGGTCGACCGCGATGATCAGCGCCGGATCGCGCAGCGCGCGGATCTCGGCGGTGAGGGCGCGCAGTTGGTCGGAACCGATGTAGTTGCGCGCAAACAGGATGACACCGCCGACCAGCGGGTCGAGCAGGCGTTCACGCTCCTCATCGGTCAATGCAGTGCCGGCAACGTCGATCATGACGGGGCCGCGCGGGCGGTGGATGGGCTGGGTCATGCTGTCGGCTCCGTTGCGCTCAGGCGCGCTCAATGAGCGCAAATGCAACGACGTTGTCGTCCTCATCGCTGATGCTCAGGTGCGCGCGCAATCCGTGCTCGCTCATGTGGGCAGCAAGGCGGTCATCATAGAGGTAACCAGGCTTGCCGAGCGCGTCGTGGCCCACGGCGACCGCGTGCAACGTGGCAGGCACGGCAACGCCGGTGCCAAGCGCCTTGCCAAAGGCCTCCTTGGCCGCGAAGCGCTTGGCGAGAAACCGCCCCGGGTCGCGATGGGCGCGCCAATCCGCCACCTCGCTGGCGGCGAGGATGCGCAAGGCAAAACGCTCGCCGTGGCGCTCGAGCGCGGCGCGCATGCGCTGCACGCGCACGATGTCGGTGCCGATGCCGTGGATCACGCGCAGCCCTCCGCGAGCAGCATCAGGCCGTGAGCGCGGCTTCGCGCAGCAGCCGCTTCATCTCGGCCACCGCTTCGCGCAGGCCGACGAAGACCGAACGGCTGACGATCGAATGGCCGATGTGCAACTCGCGGATGCCATGCAGGCGGGCAACCGGCTGGACGTTGTAGTAGTTCAGCGCATGGCCGGCGTTGAAGCGCATGCCGAGCCGGCGCACTGCTTCGCCGGCGATGCGGATCTTGTCGAGCTCATCGACCACCGCCGGCGCCTCGGCATCGCGGCCGGCGGCATGGAAGGCGTGGGCGTAGGGGCCGGTGTGGATCTCGCACACGCGCGCGCCGATGCGCGCAGCGGCCTCGATCTGCTCGAGCTCGGCATCGATGAACACGCTGGTGACGATGCCGGCGTCGGCCAGGCGGGCGATCACGTCACGCAGGCGCGTCTCCTGCGCCAGCACATCCAGCCCGCCCTCGGTGGTGACCTCGTGGCGTCCCTCGGGGACCAGCATGGCCATCTGCGGTTTGGTGCGGCAGGCGATGTCGACCATCTCGTCGGTGGCGGCCATCTCGAGGTTGAGCTTGACCTGGGTGAGTTCGGCGAGGCGGCGCACGTCGTCGTCGTTGATGTGGCGGCGGTCCTCACGCAGGTGGATGGTGATGCCGTCCGCACCGCCGAGATGGGCCTCGACCGCGGCCCACACCGGGTCAGGCTCCCAGGTGCGGCGCGCCTGGCGCAAGGTGGCAACGTGGTCGATATTGACGCCGAGTTCGATCATCAGAGTTCCTGCAGTTCCTTGAGCACCCGGCGCGATTGCAGCGGCTGGCCGCCCAGGGTGTGGTTGATGAGCATGCGCAGCAACTGCTTGGACTGGGCCAGCGTTTCCGCGCGCGAGAAATCGTCGGCGGCCATGTCGAGCAGGGTCTGCCCGGACAGCAGCGCCTGGTCACCGAGCGCAGCGGGGTCGACACCCTCCCCTTCAAGGGTTTCCAGGCGCAGCGGGCCGCGTTCGATAATGTAAATGTAGCGCCCTTCGGGGCGCACGGCACCGCCACCGTCGGCCTCGTTCGCGAGTCCGGCCTCGTAGCCAAGGTCCTGCAGCAAGGCAAGCTCGAAGCGGCGCAGGATCGGTGGCTCGGATTCGCCGCGACCAAGGGCACGCACGGCCTTGGCGTAGGCGATGAAGAGCTCCGGGTGGGGATCTTCTCGGGCGGTCAGGCGCACCAGCAACTCGTTGAGGTAGTAGCCACAGATCAGCGCACGACCAGTGAGCAGTGGCTGTCCGCCCTGCCACTCGGCGCGCACGAGCGTCTTGACCTCGCCGCCGCCCGACCAGTCCATCGACAATGGCTGAAAGGCCATCAGCACCCCACGCAGCTGCGAATGCGGCCGGCGCGCACCCTTGGCGACGAGCGCAACGCGGCCATGATCGCGCGCGAACACCTCTACGATCAGGCTCGTCTCACGCCAGGGATAGGTGTGCAGCACCCAGGCCGGTTGCTGCTCGACGCGCTGCTTGGCTCCCGCCATTGCCCTGCGCCCGGATCAGTCGTAACCGAGGCTCTTCAGCGCGCGCTCGTCGTCGGCCCAGCCGCTCTTGATCTTGACCCAGACCTCGAGAAAGACCTTGCCGTCGAACAGCTTCTCGAGCTCGACGCGCGCCTCGCTGGAGATGCGCTTGAGCTTCTCGCCGCCCTTGCCGATCACCATCGCCTTGTGGCCTGGCTTGTCGACGATCACTGCAGCGTGGATGCGACGCAGGTTGCCCTCGACCTCGAACTTCTCGATCTCCACCGCGATGCCGTAGGGCAGCTCGTCGCCGAGCAGGCGGAACAGCTTCTCGCGCAGGAATTCGGAGGCCAGGAAGCGTTCGCTGCGGTCGGTGATCTCGTCCTCCTCGAACATCGGCGTAGCCACGGGCAAGAGCGGCGTCGCCGCCTTGACCAGGGTGTCGACGTTGCGCCCCTTCTCCGCAGACAGCGGCACGATCTCGATGAACTCGCGTGCCTGGCGCACCTGGTCGATGAAGGGCAGCAGACGGGCCTTGTCCTTCAACTGATCGACCTTGTTGATCACCAGAATGACCTTGGACGTCTCCGGGATCACCGACAGCACCTTGCGGTCATCGTCGGTGAAGCGGCCAGCCTCGATGACGAAGAAGACCAGGTCCACATCGGCCAGCACCTGCGACACGGTGCGATTCATCGACCGGTTGAGGGCGTTGCGGTGATGCGTCTGGAAGCCCGGCGTGTCGACAAACACGAACTGCGCATCGGCTTCGGTGAGAATGCCGGTGACGCGATGGCGGGTGGTCTGCGCCTTGCTGGAGACGATACTGATCTTCTGCCCGATCAGGCGATTGAGCAGGGTCGACTTGCCGACGTTGGGGCGGCCGACAATGGCGACAAAGCCGGCGCGGAAGGCGCCGTCCGAGTTGCCGTCGGCCGGGCTGTCGAGAGTATGTTCGTTCATTGCTTCCTGAGTGCCGCGAGGGCGAGTTCGGCTGACTGTTGTTCGGCGATACGGCGGCTCGGGCCGCGGCCCAGCGTACGCACGCCAAGCTTGGGCACTTCGCAGGCCACCTCGAATTCCTGCGCATGGGCCTCGCCCAGCGCCTGCACCATCGAATAGGTCGGCACCGCGATCCTGCGCGCCTGCAGCCACTCCTGCAAGGCCGTCTTGGCATCCTTGCTCGGCCGCCGCGGATCGACTTCGGAGAGCAGTGGCGCATAAAGGCGGTCGATGACCTGCTTTGCAGCGTCGAAACCACCGTCGAGAAAGACCGCCGCAAAAACGGCCTCGAGCGCATCCGCCAGTATCGATGGCCGCTTGCTGCCACCCGACTTCAACTCGCCTTCGCCAAGGTGCAGGAACGCACCCAGCTCTAGCTCCAGGGCAATGCGATAGAGCGCGTCCTGGCGTACGAGAGAGGCACGGACGCGCGACAGGTCACCTTCGCGCAAACCACCGAAACGCTCGAACAGCGCAATCGAGATGACGCAGTTCAGGATACTGTCGCCCAGGAACTCGAAGCGCTCGTTGTTGGGCTGGCCGAAGCTGCGGTGGGTCAGGGCCTCGCGCAGCAGCCGGGGATCACCGAATACGTGGCCCAGGCGCGACTGCAACTGATCGGGCGCCATGGGGTCAGCGCGCCTCGCTGTTCGGCTCGAAGTCGAACAGCAGGCTGACATTGGCAATGAGTGGCACCGTTCGCGAGTAGCGTGCGGAGATCTGCGTGCGCGACGCGATCTTGTCGATCTTGAGGTCCGCGCCGCGGATACTCTTCACATCGTCGATCTGGCGTCGCGTGTCGAAGCCTCGGCGAAGATCCGCCACCGTTGCCCCTTTGTCGCCCTCGTCTGCAAGCACTACGAGGATACGTTTGATGGCGAGGTATTCGTTGAACACCGGCACCGTGCGAAAACCGAGGATCAACAGGAACGCAGCCAGTGTGCCGACCACGAGAACCCCGGTCAGCGTGACGCCGCGCTGTGACTTCATGCGCATGCTGATACCCCTCGATCAGTGGAAGCCGCCAATGCGCTTCATGTCGTTGAAGTTGAACCAGATGAAGAAAGCCTTGCCGACGATGTTCTGCTCCGGCACGAAGCCCCACACCCGGCTGTCGCTGCTCGCATCGCGGTTATCGCCGAGTACGAAGTAGTGCCCCTGAGGCACGGTACAACTGACGCCGGCGCTGGTGTAGGTGCAGTTCTCACGCCCGGGGAAATTCATCACCTGCGGGATGAAGGCCGGAGCGTCGCGCTCGATCAGGACCGAGTGCTCGACTGCGCCAAGGCGCTCGGTGAACTGAGGCGAATAGTACAACCTGTCCGGATGCAGGTAGGCGCCGACCTCCTCGATCGGCACCGGCTGGCCGTTGATGCTGAGACGCTTGTTCACGTATTCGACGCGGTCGCCCGGCAGCCCGACCACGCGCTTGATGTAGTCCAGCGAAGGGTCGGCCGGATAGCGGAACACCATCACGTCACCGCGCTCGGGGGCGTTGATATCGATGACCTTCTGGTTGATCACCGGCAGCCGGATGCCATAGGTCCACTTGTTGACGAGGATGAAGTCGCCAACCAGCAGGGTCGGGATCATCGATCCGGAGGGGATCTTGAACGGCTCGACGACAAAGGAGCGCAAGCTGAACACGATCAGAATCACCGGGAAGAAGCTCGCGCCATATTCCACCCACCAAGGGTTCGGCGCGCCTGCCGCGCGCAGCTTGCGCGCATGGAAGCGATCCAGGAACCAGAGCGCACCGGTGGCGACAAGCAGCAGGAAGAGGATGAGTGCAAAATTCATGCGCTATCAGTCACTTGCCTTCGTCGGTGCGCAGCACGGCGAGGAAGGCTTCTTGCGGGATCTCGACGTTACCAACCTGCTTCATGCGCTTCTTGCCTTCCTTCTGCTTCTCGAGCAGCTTCTTCTTGCGGCTGATGTCGCCGCCGTAGCACTTGGCGAGCACGTTCTTGCGCAAGGCCTTGATCGTCTCGCGGGCGATGATGTGGGCGCCGATCGCAGCCTGTACCGGCACGTCGAACATCTGGCGCGGAATCAGGCCACGCAGCTTGCTCGCCAGCTCGCGGCCGCGGTACTGCGCGCTGGCACGGTGCACGATCACCGACAGCGCATCGACCTTCTCGCCGCCGACCATCAGGTCGAGCTTGACCAGATCGGCCGTGCGGTATTCCTTGAAGTCATAGTCCAGTGACGCGTAGCCGCGCGACACCGACTTGAGCTTGTCGAAGAAGTCCATCACCACTTCGTTCATCGGCAGTTCGTAGATCAGCTGCACCTGGCGACCGTGGTAACGCATGTCGACCTGGTTGCCACGCTTCTGGTTGCACAGCGTGATCACCGGGCCGACGTAGTCCTGCGGCAGGAAGATGGTGGCGGTGATGATGGGCTCACGGATCTCCTGGTACTTGCCGGGTTCGGGCAGCTTGGCCGGGTTCTCGATGCGGATGATGCTGCCGTCGTTGAGCACGACTTCGTACACCACCGTCGGCGCGGTGGTGATCAGGTCCATGTCGAATTCGCGCTCCAGGCGCTCCTGCACGATGTCCATGTGCAGCAGGCCGAGGAAGCCGCAACGGAAACCAAAGCCCAATGCCTGCGAAACCTCGGGTTCGAACTGCAACGAAGCATCGTTGAGGCGCAGCTTTTCGAGCGAATCGCGCAGCTGGTCGTACTCGGAGGACTCCACCGGATACAGGCCGGCGAACACCTGCGGCTTGATCTCCTTGAAGCCGGGCAGCGGTTCGCTCGCGGGCTTGTTGGCGAGCGTGATGGTGTCGCCGACCTTGGCCGCCTCGATCTCCTTGATGCCGGCGATCACGAAGCCGACCTCGCCCGCGCGCAGTGCATCCCGGCTCACCGAGCGCGGCGTGAACACACCCACCTGGTCGCAGGGGTACTGTGCACCGTTGGACATCAGCAGGATGCGGTCCTTAGGCTTCAGCTCGCCGTCGACCACGCGCACCAGCATCACCACGCCGACATAGTTGTCGAACCAGGAGTCGATGATCAGCGCCTTGAGCGGGCCATCAGCCTTGCCCTTGGGGGAAGGGATGCGGGCGACGATTGCCTCGAGCACGTCCTCCACGCCCAGGCCGGTCTTGGCCGAGCACAGGATGGCCTCCGAAGCATCGACGCCGATCACGTCCTCGATCTCCTGACGGGCGTTGTCCGGGTCAGCCGCCGGCAGGTCGATCTTGTTGAGCACCGGGACCACCTCGACATCGAGATCGAGCGCGGTGTAGCAGTTCGCCACCGTCTGCGCCTCAACCCCTTGCGAGGCATCCACGACCAACAGCGCGCCTTCGCAGGCGGCCAGCGAACGACTGACCTCGTAGGAAAAATCCACATGGCCCGGGGTATCGATCAGGTTCAGGTTGTATACCTGCCCGTCCTTCGCCTTGTAGTGCAGGGCTGCTGTCTGCGCCTTGATGGTGATGCCGCGCTCACGCTCGATATCCATCGAGTCGAGCACCTGGGCTTCCATCTCGCGCTCGGACAAGCCGCCGCAGAAGTGGATGAGTCGATCGGCCAGGGTCGATTTGCCGTGGTCGATATGAGCGATGATGGAGAAGTTGCGAATGTGGTTCAAAGTGGAGTCTAACGTATCAGGAGGACTCACACAGTCTCATTGAAACTCGCAAGCCCTTGAAAATCTTCATTTTCGTGTGTCGAAGCATCTTACCTCGCCTCTTCACACCTCAAGCAACAGGGGGTAGATTTGCGGGTATCTGCTCATACCCCCTGAAGAATCTACCCGCAGCCGCCGCAATGGGCACGCCGACTGCCATCGAGCACGCCCCCGCCTGGAGAAACAGACCATGCCGCTTACCGACGCATCCATCCGTAACGCCAAGCCCGCCGAAAAGCCCTTGAAGCTCACCGACGGCGCCGGATTGTACCTTGAAGTCACCCCTGCCGGGGGCAAGCACTGGCGCTACCGCTTCCGCCTTGCGGGTAAGGAAAACCTCTTCGCCATCGGCACATACCCGCAAATCACCCTCGCCGATGCGCGCAAAGCTCGCGACGAAGCCCGCGAACTCGTAAAGCAGGGGATCAACCCCGCGCGGCACCGCCAGCAGCAGAAAGCCGGGGTGCTCAAGGAGGCGGAAAACACCTTCGCCGCCAACGCGGAAGCCTGGTTCGAGGAGAAAAACGCACCGTGGTCTGACGGACACAGGAACACCGTGCGGCGCATCCTCGACGCGGACATCCTGCCGCGCATCGGCAAGACGCCGATTCGGGAACTCAGCGCCCCTACCCTGCTGCAAGTCATGAAGAAGGTCCACGCACGGGGTGCGGTCACGCGCGCCATCCTCGCGCGGCAGATCATGGGGCAGGTTTTCGACTACGCCATCCTGCACGGGTGCGCCGAGAACAACCCCACCACCCCGCTTAAGCGCCAGATCGCACGGCGCACGGTCGAGCATCACAAGCACCTCGAAGAGCGCGACATCGGGGACTTCCTGCGCAAGCTGGAGGACTACAGCGGGCACGTGACGACCCGCACCGCGCTGCAACTGCTGATGATGACCGCCGTTCGACCGGGTGAGATGTGCGGGGCTGCATGGGCAGAATTCGACCTCGACGCCGCCACCTGGACCATACCGGCCGCAAGGATGAAGATGCGCCGGGTTCATATCGTGCCGCTTGCGCGGCAAGCCGTGGCACTGTTGCGCGACCTGGAGCAAGTCACCGGAGACGGGGCGTATCTGTTCCCGACGCAAGGCACCAAGTCCCAGACCATCCCCCCGGCAACCCTGCGTAACGCAGTGCGGAAACTCGGGTATGCGGACAAGTTCAGCCCCCACGGGGCACGGGGCACGTTCTCCACGCTGATGAACGCGCGGGGCTATAACGCCGACTGGATCGAAAAGCAGCTTGCCCATGACGACAGCGACACCGTGCGCCGCAGCTACAACCACACGCAGCACCTGGGGGACCGGGCGAAGATGATGCAGGACTACGCCGACCTGCTCGACGAGAAGCGGCAAGGCGCGCAGGTTATCCAGTTGCGGAAGGTGGCGGCATGAAGCGCAGCAGCCTTGAGGGCGCGCCGGGGCTCGCGGAAACGGTGGCCAGCATCCGGGCACAGTGCGCAGCACTGGACGCAGAACGGGAAGCGATCTTCGACCGCCTGGAGCCCTACCGCGAACTAATCAGCCAGCACTACTACAAGCAGGCCGCGCGGATGATCGCCGACACCACCGCCGACGAGGTGCTAAAGGGGCTGGAGTACGGGCGCTTCGAGTATCACGTGGGTTGGTTCCAGAAACGCCGCATCGGGATCGTGTGGAGCCGTCGAGCCGGGGGGCTGATGGCGGTGGCGGAACTCAAGGCGCGGGGGTGGATGCTGTGACTCGCTACCGGCGCAAACTGGGCAAACCGCTTGCCCTCGATACACCCGCAACGCGGGCTGCGGTCAATCTCGTGCTTGCCGTGGAGGCTGGAGAGCACCCCGACGCTGAGACCCTGCGCGTTCTTCATGATGCCTTCCTTGAGTTGTTCGGGGGTACGCCCCCGGCGGAGATGTTCGGTTCAACCTGCGGGCTCGCCCTGCCGAAAGGCAGACCAGCAGACCACGGCTTTACTTCTGCCGAGGTTGTAAGTGCATTCATCGAACTGGAGCGGCGAAGCCTTGCAGCCGAAGAGGAGCCCGCAGCGATCAGCAGGGCACAGGAAGCCGCGGCCTATGCGTTCATCGACTTCGAGGGGCAGCGGGATGCTACTCGCGCAGTGCGGCGCGACTGGGTGCAAGGACGGAGCACTGTAGAAGCCCTAGATGACGACGACCTGCGGTCGATCCTCGCCCCCTACCAACTGCCGGACAAATAGCGCGGATTTATTGTCACCTGACTCGCGGGAGGCGGTCGCGGAAACTCCAGTTCATGCCACAGGACGGCATGAAACTAACAGGAGCACACACCATGACTGAATCCGCATACCTCCGCCCTGCTGACGCCGCACGTTTCATCGGCGTCGGGCTCTCTACCCTCTGGCGCTATCTCGCCAATCGCGACAAAACCGGCTTTCCTCAGCCGAAGAAGGTTTCCGAGCGTGTCACCGTGTTCAAACGTGCTGACCTCGAAGCCTGGGTCGAATCCCGCGACCTGTCCGCTTGACCCCCCCCCAAAAAAACAAGAACGCCTGCCGGACGAATCCGAGCAGGCGGAAGGACTTCACATGTCTGCAGCTTTACTTCACACCCCGGAAGAGCACGACCGCGGCCGCGTTGCGGTTGCCATCTACGTGAACGAAAAACTGACTGTGCCGAAGCGCCAAGGCTTGGTCGAATGGGATAGCTTCGCGCGCCGCCTGTTGAAGCACGACATCCGGCACGAAAAATCCGGCCCCGCCTTCGGCCCTCATACGCTCATCCAAGGGGGAAAGCGCCGTAACTCCGACGTTATCAATGTGTCGATGTTGGTGATTGACTCTGATAACGGCGTGCCGCTCGATGACCTTGCGGCGCGTTACGCGGGCTTTCAGGCCGCGATCTACACGACGCACAGCCACACCCCGGACAAAACTAAAGCGCGGGTCGTAGTACCTCTGCTGAGGCCCGCTCCCGTTAAGGAATGGCGCGCCTTTCTGGAGGGTGCAAACGCGCATTTCGGACGCGACATCTTCGACCCCGCAACGAAGGACCCCGCGCGACTGTACTACCTTCCGAGTTGCCCTCCCGAATTGGCAGAGCATCGCCGCTCCATGCTTCTTGAGGGGGAGTTCCTTGACCCGGAGCCACTCATTGAGCGGGGGCGAACCATCCTCAATCCGTCGGCGCTGGTTAGCCCGCCTGCGCAGTTCGGGAACGTCCCAATCAGCGATGAATGGTCGACGGGTCGGGCGTCCCTCCCCGACCCGGAGACCCCGGAGAACATTGAACGACTTCGGTCAGCCTTAGCAGCCATTCCCGCCGCTAAGGCGGAGGGCTGCTCCCGCGACATTTACCGGACTGTGATCTGGGGTATCGCTTCAACGCGGTGGAACTGCGCCGAAGAACTCGCGCGTAAGTGGTGCATGACCAGCCCTGATGACTTCGACGAACACGACTTCAGCACGGACTGGGAGTCATACGACCCGACACGGCCTGTTCGAACCGGGGTTGGTTCTGTCATCGATCTCGCTAAAGCAAATGGCTGGGTTGATCCGCACAGCCAAGCAACCGCTGAGAGTGAAGAATGGTTGGACGAGATGCGCGCCGAATACGCTTGGATCGAGGCGGAGGCTGGCATTTACCGCCGCAAGTACCGTGACTTCATCTCCCCCGAGAAATTCCGCCTTGCACACGCCAACGACACGCGCCCCGTTCAAAACGGTAGGAATGGAACCAAGGAAGTTTCAGTAGCCGCGCTGTACTTGGCGAGTAAGCACCGCCGACAGCATCGAGCGGTTGTGACCCGGCCCAGAGAACCTGAGGTGACAGCGGACAACTGCCTGAATGACTGGGCGGGGTTCGTCATCACGCCTGCGCCGGGTAACGTGGAGCCGTTCTTGAAGCTCTGCCGTTACCTGTTCGGCGACGAGCCATACCCGCTTCAGTGGCTTGCACACCTGATCCAGCACCCCGGCGTAAAGATGTTCGTCAGCTTGGTTGTCTGGTCGCTTCAGCAGGGCGTCGGCAAGAACCTGTTGTTCGAGACTGTCGCCAGCCTCTTCAGTCCGCACCATTTCGCTCTCATCGGTCAATCAGAAGTCGAGGACGACTTTACGGGCTGGATTCCCGGAACGGTGTTCGTCATCGCTGACGAGGTCCGCGCCTCAAAGAGCGACAAGACCGCCGACCGTCTGAAGCTATGGGTTACCGGTAGCAGTCTGCGCACGCATGACAAAGGGCAGCCGAAACGAGTCGTCGAAAACCTCATGAACTCCGCTTTTCTGTCGAACCATGCTGACGGGATGTTCCTGAATGACCATGACCGCCGATTCGCAGTCTATGAGGTGACGGCCGGTCCGCTGCCCGAGGCACTGAAACATGAGTTTTTGACTTGGCGCGATAACGGAGGGCGTCAGCACCTCCTGCACTTCTTGCAGCACTACGACCTCAAGGATTTCGACCCGAAGGGACGAGCGCCAGTCACGGAGGCCAAGCGCGCCATGATCGAAGCGAGCCGGTCTGACTTGGATCGCTGGGCACACGACATCGCCAACGGCGCAATCCCCCTTGGGCGTGAGATCGCCACAGCGGAAGAACTTACCGCACGCTTCATGATGGAGTACCCGCATGTGCGCACGCCGCCATCGGTCGCCGTCGTTGCAAAGGTTCTAGTTCGGATGGGCGCATATCGCAGGGAGAACCAAGTTCGTCTGACGAGCGGGCGCAAAGTCCGTGCCCTCGCCCTGGTTCGGGCTGAGCTGTGGAAGGAGCAGTCGGAGTCAGCATGGCGTGCCGAGCTGGAGAAACGGCTGTGAAGTGCGCATTTTCTGCCTCAGGTGCGCGGGTGTTGACGCGCACTGAAAACTACCCAGATTTCGCGGGGTCTGCGCGCTGAAAAGTATCCAGGTGATTAACCTCCGCCGCTTCCGTCGAGGAGCGGGGAACAGAGGAGATGATCACCATGAATCTGC